>NZ_JAUSZL010000002.1:4880878-5185933 GCF_030817535.1 Streptomyces sp. V3I8
GGTGGCGGGGTCGGTGAGGTCGGTGGGGTCGGTGGGGTAGCGGGGTAGGGGAGTAGGTCGGAGTAGGGGATCGCCGAGGTGGCGGAGGGTTCTCAGCGGCGCTCGGCCGGCCTCACTGCCCGGCCGGGGCCTGGGTCTCGCCGCCCACCACTTTGCTGTAGTCGTTGTGCGTCCTGGCCCGCTCGGTGAAACGGGTCGCCGTCCAGTGGTACGTGACCACTTCCTCGCCGGACGGATAGGTCACCGAGTCGTTCTTCGCGTACACCTGCTGGGTGATCACCAGGTCGCCCCGGTCGATCTCCGCGTACACCGGGGGCTCCTCGGCGCGGAAGACGTTCCGGTACCCGGAACCCTCCTCGCGGTACACGTAGGAGCCGACGCCGACCGCGTCCCCGCAGGTCATCACGTTGATCACGACGTCGTCGACGGAGCCGCCGGTGAGCTTGCCGTACGACACGTCGACCGGGTACTCGTCGCCGACGCACGGCTTCAGGTCGCGCTTGACGGCCGTGCTGACCTCGGGGTCGGCCTTGACGAGCCGCACCGCGTTCACCCGGTCGGGAGGCGAGGAGGGGGAGAGGGTGGCGGGCACCGACGCGCTGCCGACGGCCGGGTCGGAGAGGGCCGGGCCCTCGTCGCGGGCGCCGGTGCCGCCCGTACCGCAGGCGGACACGAAAAGGCCGAGGGCGGCGAACCCGGCCACTGCCGTGATCACCGCCTTCCGTGCCCCGCGGACCCGGGGGGCCCCTGCGTCTAGGCCGCGCAACGCTCCCGCTCCTCACGCTTCGGCAGGTGTACGCCGAGCTCGTCGTTCTCGTCGCGGGCCCGGCGCTCCAGCTCCTCGCGGAGCCGGGCCAGGGCCCGGTGCAGTGTGCTCTTGACCGTGCCGGCCGACATGCCGAGGGCTGCGGCCGTCTCCTCCGTGGACATCTGCTCCCAGTGTCGCAGCACGACGACACTGCGCTGCTTGGGAGCCAGCACCTTCATGAGGTCCATCAGGAAGGCGCGGTCCGCGTGCTGCTCGGTGGAATCGTCCACGCTCGCGTCCGGCAGCTGCTCGGTGGGGACCTCCTCCAGCCTGCGCGCCCGCCACCACTCCGTACGTGTGTTGATCATGACGCGGCGCAGATAGGCGTCGGCGAGACGCTTGTCCGCGATGCCGTCCCAGCGACCGTAGGTGCGCACCAGCGCGGTCTGCAGGAGGTCCTGCGCGTCGACGGGGTCGGGGACCAGGCGGCGTGCGCTGCGCAGCAGCGCGTCCTGCCGGGTGCGTACGTACTCCTCGAACTCGAGCACCTCGCCGTGCGCCATTCCAACCGCCTCCGTCCCCGTTCCGGCCCGTGTGCTGCCGGCTGTCCGTTGCCTGCCGTACCGCTGGTGTGCGGTACGGCACTGAAGTTACGGACGTGTTGTCACGGGGCTGTCCGAGCGAGCATGCGGTGAGCACTCGGCTGTCCATAGGTTGTGTAACGGAAGTAGGCGCGGGGTAAAGCGGGATGGCGACTGGTGCGGGTACGGGGCGATTTGCCCGCCGGGCCACTGTCACGGAGCCCGGCGGGGCCTGTGGAACAACTGAGGGCCGACCGCCGGTCGACCGGTGATCAACCGGTGATCAACCGGCGGTCGACCGGGTGTCAGCTCTGCGGCAGCCGGTACAGACCGCCGGTGAGCGGCTCGACCAGTCCGTCGGCGACCAGGCCGTCCAGGGCGCGGGCCCGCTGCACCGGCTCCTCCCAGACCTGGTCGAGTACCGACTGCGGGACGGGGGCGACCGCCTCGCGCAGTACCGCGAGCAGCCGGCCGCGCACCTGCCGGTCCGTGCCCGCGTATGTCTGGCCGCGCCGCGGCGGTCCCTCGTGCGCGGGCTTCCCGGCCAGCCGCCAGGCGCACATGGCCGCGACCGGGCAGCGTACGCACGTCTCGTTCTTCGCCGTGCAGACGAGCGCGCCGAGTTCCATGGACGCGGCGGCCCACAGCGAGGCCGTGCGGTCGTCGTCGGGCAGCAGCGTGCGGGCGAGCTTGCGCTCGGCGGCCGTCGTGGCGTTCGGCGGGTACTGGACGCCGGTGACGGCCCGCGCGAACACGCGCCGCACGTTCGTGTCGAGGACGGCGTGCCGCTGCCCGTACGCGAAGGAGGCCACCGCCGCCGCCGTGTACTCCCCGATGCCGGGCAGCGCGAGCAACTGCGCGTGGTCCGTGGGTACGTCGCCACCGTGGCGCTCCGTTATGGCGACCGCGGCGCCGTGCAGGCGCAGCGCGCGGCGGGGGTAGCCGAGGCGGCCCCAGGCGCGGACGGCCTCGCCCGGCGCGTCCTCGGCGAGGTCGGCGGGGCGCGGCCAGCGGGCGAGCCACTGCTCGTACACCGGGAGCACGCGGCTCACCGGGGTCTGCTGCAGCATGAACTCGCTGACCATCACGCCCCACGGGCCGGCGTCGGGCCGCCGCCACGGCAGGTCGCGCGCGTTCTCCTCGAACCAGTCGATGACGGGGGCGTGGAGGGTGTGGCCGGCGGATTCGCCGCCGGCCTCGGGAGTGTCGGGCCGGGCGTCCTGCCGTGCATCGGACCGGGCTTCGGACTGGGCTTCGGGCCTGGCGTCGGATTGGGCGTCGGACCGGGCGTCGGGCCGGGAGGGCGAGGGGGGCTTCGTGGGGGCAGTCATGGCACCTCCGATCCTGCCATGGCCTCCGGCGGTTTCGCGGCGGGTGGGGGGTTTGTGTTGTTTCCCGGGCGCCGGCCGGTGGGGCCCGTCGCGCGGTTCCCCGCGCCCCGGGCGGGCGTGGTGTGCCTCTTCTCCGGTGCGCATCGCCGTTGCGGGCCGATGATCGGAAAAAGTTGGGGGTTTGAGCGGCGGGTGGGGGCGGTGAAGTGCCGAGACTCTCGTAGAGTTGCGCCGTGGGATCTATGCGCAATCCGGTCGGGCCGCTTCCCTCCTCCATCTACTGGCGACGGAGGGCCATTCTGGCGTCCATGGTCGCGGTGTTGGCGCTGCTGATCACCTGGGTGGTCACCTCCGGAGGCGGAGGCGGCGGCGGGAACGAAGCCGACGGGCCCGACGGCAAGAATCCCACCGCGTCGATCACTCCGGGCCCCTCCGACTCGGGCCCCGCGATCAGTCAAGCACCGGGCGGACGCGACGAGTCGAGCGACGGCGGCGACGGGGACGGCGGCTCCGGTGGTTCGGGCGGCTCGGCGGGCTCCGGCGGTTCGGACGGTTCCGCCTCGGGCGGCTCCGGTTCAGGTTCCGGTTCAGGCGGTGGCGGGGGCGGCGCGGACGACGGTGAGGGCGGCGGAGGCTCCGGCGACACGGTTCCGGCCGGGTCCAGCCTTCCCAACTGCACTGCGGGAGCGGTGAAGTTGACGCTGCGCAGCGTCAGCAACTCCTACACGCCCGACGAGAAGCCGACCTTCGAGCTGATCGCCAGGAACTCCTCCGGCAGCGACTGCAAGCTCGATCTCGGCCCGAAGCGGGCGGTGCTGACGATCACTCAGGCGGAGAGCGACGACGAGATCTGGTCCTCGGCGGACTGCCCGACGGGCGCCGCGAGCATCCTCTTCCGCGTCCCCGCGAACGACCGGGTCGTCCGCACCGTCGAATGGAACCGCAAGGCGAGCGCCCCCCGGTGCGCGACCCCGCCCGCCCTCACGGCGACTCCCGGCACCTACTTGGTGGAGGCCAGGACCCCGGACCTCCCCAAGTCCCAGATCTCCTTCGTCCTGAAGAAGGACTAGGGCGTTCCTTTTGGATCAGGTCGGATCAGGTCGGATCAGGCCGCGGTGTCCGGTGCGGTGCGTCGCACGGCGGAGCATGACCCGCGTACTTCGAGGGGCGCGGGGAACTGCGCGACAAGCCCCCACCGACCGGTACCCGAAGAACAACCCAGCCCTCCCAGGGCCGCGGGGAACCGCGCACACCCGGCCCCGACTCCCCGGGAGGCCACGCCAAGCCGCCGGCGGGCTACACGTAACGCTCGAGGATCGAGGACTCGGCCAACCGCGAAAGCCCCTCCCGCACACTCCGGGCCCGGGCCTCCCCCACCCCGTCCACGGTCTGCAGATCGTCCACACTCGCGGCGAGCAGCTTCTGCAGTCCCCCGAAGTGCTCGACCAGCCGGTCGATGATCGCCCCGGGCAGCCGCGGCACCTTCGCCAGCAGCCGGAACCCGCGGGGCGACACCGCGGAGTCGAGCGCCTCGGGCGACCCGGTGTACCCCAGCGCCCGCGCCACCGTCGGCATCTCGAGCAGCTCGGCATGGCTGAGCGCGTTGAGTTCGAAGAGCGCCTCGTCGACCGTGCGGGAGCGCTTGGCGGTCGGCTCCGGCACGTAGTCCCGCACGACGAGCGAGCGCTCCGGCTCCACCCCGGCGATCAGCTCGTCCAGCTGCAGGGAGAGCAGCCGACCGTCCGTGCCCAGCTCCACCACGTACTCGGCGATCTCCGTGGCGATCCGGCGCACCATCTCCAGCCGCTGGGCCACCGCCGACACGTCCCGGACGGTGACCAGGTCCTCGATCTCGAGCGCGGACAGCGTGCCCGCGACCTCGTCGAGCCGCAGCTTGTACCGCTCCAGCGTCGCCAGGGCCTGGTTGGCCCGGGACAGGATCGCGGCCGAGTCCTCCAGGACCCGTCGCTGCCCGTCCACGTACAGTGCGATCAGGCGCATGGACTGGGAGACGGAGACCACGGGGAAGCCGACCTGCTTGCTCACCCGGTCCGCGGTGCGGTGCCGGGTGCCCGTCTCCTCGGTGGGGATGGTCGGGTCGGGGACCAGCTGCACGCCGGCCCGCAGGATCTTGGTGATGTCCTTGTCGACGATGATGCCGCCGTCGAGCTTGCACAGCTCGCGCAGCCGCGTCGCCGTGAACTCGACGTCCAGCACGAAACCGCCGCTGCACATCGCCTCGACGGTCTTGTCCCAGCCGAGCACGATGAGCCCGCCGGTGTTGCCGCGGAGGATGCGCTCCAGGCCGTCACGCAGCCCGGTGCCGGGGGCCACGGCGCTGAGAGCCGTGCGCATCAGGCCATCGGTGCCGGAACTCCCGCCGGACTTGCCGGGAACTGCTGCCCGGTCGTTGGCTGCCACTGCACTCCTCCGGTCGCAGGCTTCTGAGGGCGCCCTCGGTTCGTACGCACGGGCGAGACCTGGGCAAAGTCTACCGGCGCTCTTCCTCGTCCCGTGGGGCGTCTCGCCGACGCGACCTCGGGAGGACCCGCAGCGCGTCCCCCATGTCGGCGACTTCCAGGACCTTCATACCGGGAGGGATCTTGCCCGGGTCGCCCGGGACGAGGGCGTGGGTGAAGCCCAGGCGGTGCGCCTCGGAGAGCCGGCGCTGGACCCCCGTGACCCGTCTGACCTCGCCCGCGAGCCCCACCTCGCCGATCGCGACGAGGTTCTGCGGGAGCGGGGTGTCGCTCGCCGCGCTGGCCAGCGCGAGGGCGATCGCGAGGTCCGCGGCGGGCTCGGAGAGCTTCACGCCACCGACCGTCGCGGTGTAGATGTCCCGCTTCCCGAGGGCGCTGATCCGGCCGCGCTGCTCCAGGACGGCGAGCATCATCTGCACCCGGGAGGTCTCCAGGCCGGAGGTGGTGCGCCGCGGGGTGGGGATCTGGGTGTCCACGGTGAGCGCCTGCACCTCGGCCACCAGGGGGCGGCGGCCTTCGAGGGTGACGGTCAGGCAGGTGCCGGGGACGGGCTCGGCCCGGCGGGTGAGGAAGAGGCCGGAGGGGTCGGCGAGCCCGGTGATGCCCTCGTCGTGCAGTTCGAAGCAGCCGACCTCGTCCGTGGTGCCGTACCGGTTCTTGACGCCCCGGACGAGCCGCAGGCGCGCGTGCCGGTCGCCCTCGAAGCTCAGGACGACGTCCACCAGGTGCTCCAGGAGGCGTGGCCCCGCGATGGCGCCGTCCTTGGTGACATGGCCCACCAGGAGCGTGGCCATGCCGCGCTCCTTGGAGGCGCGGATCAGCGCCCCGGCCACCTCGCGGACCTGGGACATGCCGCCGGGGGCGCCGTCGATCTCCGGGGAGGCCACCGTCTGTACGGAGTCGACGACGAGCAGGGACGGCTTCACCGCGTCCAGGTGCCCGAGGACCGCGGACAGGTCGGTCTCCGCCGCCAGGTACAGATGGTCGTCGATCGCCTTGATGCGGTCGGCGCGCAGCCGGACCTGGCTCGCCGACTCCTCACCGGTGATGTAGAGCGTGCGGTGCTCGTCGCTCGCCGCCTTGGCCGCCACGTCCAGCAGCAGGGTGGACTTGCCGACGCCCGGCTCGCCCGCCACGAGCACCACCGCACCGGGCACGAGGCCGCCGCCGAGCACGCGGTCCAGCTCGGGCACCCCGGTCGAGCGGGCGGTCGCCTGCCGGCCGTCGACCTCGCCGATGGGCAGCGCGGACGTGGTGACGCGGCCGGGGGCCGTCGTACGCACCGCGGGCGCGCCGTACTCCTCGACCGTCCCCCAGGCCTGGCACTCGCCACAGCGGCCGAGCCACTTCGCCGTCTGCCAGCCGCACTCGGTGCAGCGGTAGGACGGCCGGTCCTTCGCGGTCTTCGTACGAGCAGCCATGACACGAACCGTAACCGCCGCCACTGACAGCGCGGTCACGGCCGTCCGGGTCACCGCGTCGGCGGCCGGGCGGCCCTCGTGTTCCGGACACATTCCGTCAAGGGAACGACACGGAATCCAGGGTTCCTGTCCTCTTATGAGGGATCGTTTCACCCGTACGGATTAAATGTGCTCAAGCAGGAAGAGGGGGCCGCGGCCAGGCGCCTACGGTCGCACGGGTGATGAGCAGCAGGCCCGACACCTCGACCCGCACCACCGGCGCACACCGGGCGCACAGCGAGGCGCGCGACCGGGCGGCGGCGCGCACGCTGGCGCAGTCCCCGCCGGCCCGCTACGAACCGTACCTGGACGGCCTCTTCACCTACTGTCTGTCCGTCCTGTGCGACCACGACACCGCGACCGCCGCCCTCGGCGACGTCCTCGCGCTCGCCGAGCGCCGTGGCCAGCGCGGCCCGGAGGAGCCCGGCGACCGCAGGGCCTGGCTGTACGCGCTCGCCCGCTGGTCCTGCCTGCGCAAGCTGGCCGAGGCCAAGCAGAAACGTCATGGCACCCACGCGTCGGGCCGTACCGAGGGCCGGGGGCGCACGGAGGACCGTACCGAGGGCGCCCGCGCCGACGCCCGCCGCGGCCCCTCCACGGGCCCGGACCGCGCGCGCGACCGCGACCTCGGCCGCCCCGGGGACCGTTCGGGCGGCCCTGCCGGCGGCCGCGCCGCCGGCGACGCGGCCGCCGACCTCCCCGCCGCCGCGGAGGAGGAGCGCCGCCGTCGCGAACTCTCCCTGCTGGCCTGGCCGGAGGCGGCCGGCACGACCCCCGAGCAGCGCGAGGCACTCGAACTCGCCGTACGCCACCAGCTCACCGTGCACGAGGTCGCCGCCGTCCTCGGCATGGACCCGGTCGCCGCGCGGGAACTCCTCGCGGCGGCGGCCTGCGAGGTCGAACGCACGCGCGCGGCTCTGGCCGTCGTCCAGACCGGCACCTGTCCGGGCGTCGCCCGGCTCACCGGCGACCGCCACCTCGTCCTGAGCACGGCCCTGCGCCGCGAACTGGTCCGGCACGTCGACGACTGCCCGCGCTGCCGCCGGACCGCCGAGCGCGCGGTGCCCGGCGCCTGGCCCGGCACCAGCGTCACGCCCGCCGCGCTGCCCGTGCTCGAAGCCCCGCGCGCGGCCCTCCACAGGGCGCTCACGCACCTCCCGCGCGCGCGGAGCGGCGGTCCGCGCTTCGACCGGCGCGGTTTCCCGATGGACCCCAAGGACCACGCGGCCCGCCGGGACCGCCTGCGCGCGCGTGCCGTCACGACCACGGTCGTCGCCACCGTCGTGGCGGCTCCCGTGCTCGCCCTGTGGGCGGCCTACCGGGGTGCGCCCCTGCTCGGCGAGGGCGCCGACGGCCGGCCCGTCACGGCGAACGAGGCCCAGGACCCGGAGGCCCTCGGCGACGGGGCCGCCGGCTACGAGAACGCCGGCAACGCCCGTACGCGGCCCGGCTCCCGCTTCACCCCGCGCAGCGGCTCGTCCGACGTCTCCGTGGAGGTCGTCGGCGTGGCCCCGGGGCGGGGCGGGCTCTCCGTGACGGCCGACTCCAGCGGCGACACGACGCTCGTGACCCTCACGGCGGCGGACGACGGTCCGCCGGTCCACTGGTCCGCGCGGACCGGGGCGTCCTGGCTCTACCTGAGCCGGTCGTCGGGGACGCTGCGGCCGGGGGAGTCGGTGACGATCAGGGTGTACGTCGACCGTCTGCGCGAGCCGAACGGCGCGTGGAGCGCGCGGGTGGCGGTCGCGCCGGCGGGGGCGGTCGTGACGATCAGCGGGTACGGGGCGGCGGGGCCGTCGCGGCCGGGCCCCGGGCCCCGGCCGGATCCGCCGGCGCCGTCCGGTCCCGGACCGTCCGGCCCGGGGCCTTCGGAGCCCGGGCCGGACGGTCCGGGACCCGGTCCCGAACCGACGCCGTCCGGTCCTGGACCCTCGGAGCCCGGACCGTCCGATCCCGGGACGGGCGGGCCGAGCCCGTCGGACCCGGAGCCGGAGCCGCCGCCGGAGTCCTCCGGAGGTTCTGCGGGATCGCCCACCGGAGGAGACGGGGAGCCGGGTTCCCCGGGGGGATGAGCGCTGCCGCCGGTCGTCGCTCGCCCGCGGGTCCCTCGTGGTCCCCCGGCCTTCGGCCGGGGGGTACCCCAGGTTGCGCAGTTCCCCGCGCCCCTGACGGCGCGCGGGTTCCCGGTGCTCACACGACGGGGGTCGGGTCCGCGGGGTGCGGGGCCAGCAGGGGGAGCTGGGAGGCGAGGCGTTCCTCGCAGAGGGCCGTCAGACGGTCGTAGCCCGACGTGCCCATCAGCTCGATCAGTTCCGGGCGGTACGAGACGTACACCGGGTCCCCCGCGCCGTGGGCCGAGGTCGCCGACGTGCACCACCAGTGCAGGTCGTGGCCGCCGGGACCCCAGCCGCGGCGGTCGTACTCGCCGATCGACACCTGCAGCACGCGGGTGTCGTCGGGCCGGTCGATCCACTCGTACGTCCGCCGCACCGGCAGCTGCCAGCAGACGTCCGGCTTGGTCTCCAGCGGCTCGCGGCCCTCCTTGACGGCCAGGATGTGCAGCGAGCAGCCCATGCCGCCGGCGAAACCGGGGCGGTTCTGGAAGATGCAGGACCCCTGGTACGGGCGCGTCTGCCGCTCACCGTCCTCGTCCTGCGAGACCCAGCCGGTCGCGGTGCCCACGTCGTGGTGCTGCCAGATGTCCGGCGTGAGCCGCGCCACGTGGTCCGCGACGCGCTTCTCGTCGTCCTCGTCCGAGAAGTGGGCGCCCAGCGTGCAGCAGCCGTCGTCCGCGCGCCCCGCCTGGATGCCCTGGCAGCCGCTTCCGAAGACGCAGTTCCAGCGAGAGGTCAGCCAGGTCAGGTCGCAGCGGAAGACCTGCTCGTCGTCGGCCGGATCCGGGAACTCCACCCACGCGCGTGCGAAGTCGAGCCCCTTCTCGTCGCCCTTCGGGGGCTTGGGAAGCTTTCCGGGCTTCTTGGACCCGCGGACCTTCGTCCGGAGCAGGTCCTCGACGGGTTCGGTGGCGGAACTCGCGGACGATTTGTCGCTCTTCGCCTTTTTCGTCTTTGGCACCCGTCCAGAGTAAGTCGCCCGCGACCACTCCGGGGACGGCCGGGCGGTCCGGGCGCAGTAGCGTGCCGTACATGAGACTCGGTGTCCTGGACGTGGGTTCGAACACGGTGCACCTGCTGGTGGTGGACGCACACCCCGGCGCACGCCCGCTGCCCGCGCATTCGTACAAGGTGGAGCTGCGGCTCGCCCAACTCCTCGACGACAGCGGCTCGATCCACCCCGAGGGCGTCGACAGACTGATCGCCGTCATCAAGGAGGCGCTCGAGGCCGCCGAGGACAAGGGTGTCGAGGACCTGCTGCCGTTCGCGACCTCCGCGGTGCGCGAGGCGGGCAACGCCGACGAGGTGCTGGCCCGGGTGCGCGACGAGACCGGTGTGGAGCTCCAGGTCCTCACCGGCGCCGAGGAGGCCCGGCTCACCTTCCTCGCCGCCCGCCGCTGGTTCGGCTGGTCGGCCGGGAAACTGCTCGTCCTGGACATCGGCGGCGGTTCGCTGGAGATCGCGTACGGGATGGACGAGGAGCCCGACGCGGCCGCCTCCCTGCCGCTCGGCGCGGGCCGGCTGACCGCGGGCTGGCTGCCGACCGATCCGGCGGACCCGGCGGAGGTCAAGGCCCTGCGCCGCCATGTGCGGACCCAGATCGCCCGTACGGTCGGGGAGTTCAGCCGGTTCGGCGCCCCCGACCACGTGGTCGCCACCTCCAAGACCTTCAAGCAGCTGGCCCGCCTCGCCGGGGCCGCGCGCTCGGCCGACGGCCTGTACGTGCCGCGCGAGCTCAAGCGCCGCTCCCTGGAGGACTGGGTCCCGCGCCTGGCCGCCATGACCACCGCCGAACGCGCCGAGCTCCCCGGGGTCTCGGAGGGCCGCGCGGGCCAGCTCCTGGCCGGCGCCGTCGTGGCCGAGGGGGCGATGGCCCTCTTCGAGGTGGAAACGGTGGACATATGCCCCTGGGCCCTCCGCGAGGGAGTGATCCTCCGAAACCTGGACCAGATGACAACCCCGTGAGGACGCGGGCGACGGCGCGGTCTTCGGCTTTCGGGGGCGCGGGCGACGGCGCGGTCTTCGGCTTTCGGGGGCGCGGGGAACGGCGCAGTCTTTTCAGGGGCGCGGGGAACGGCGCGAGCAACCCCCACCGGACCGGCCACGAGCCCACCCACCCCGCACCCCCACCCCCCACCCCGCCACACCCGACGGACCCACCCCGTAACCTGTCCCCGTGGCAGAACCAGTCGTGCGCATCCCGGATGCGAAGGTCGCCCTGTCCACGGCCTCCGTCTATCCGGAGTCGACAGCGACGGCCTTCAAGATCGCCGCGCGCCTCGGCTACGACGGCGTCGAGGTCATGGTGTGGACCGATCCGGTCAGCCAGGACATCGAAGCCCTGCGCCGCCTCAGCGACTACCACGGCGTCCCGATCCTCGCCGTGCACGCCCCCTGCCTGCTCATCACCCAGCGCGTCTGGTCCACCGACCCGTGGACCAAGCTCCAGCGCGCCCGGGCGGCAGCCGAGAGGCTCGGGGCGAGCGCGGTCGTCGTGCACCCCCCGTTCCGCTGGCAGCGCCAGTACTCCCGTGACTTCGTCACCGGAATCTGGCGGATAGCCGACGAGACGGACGTACGGTTCGCCGTCGAGAACATGTACCCCTGGCGCTACCGCGACCGCGAGATGCTCGCCTACGCACCCGACTGGGACGTCACGAAGGACGACTACCGGCACTTCACGATCGACCTGAGCCACACCGCGACGGCCCGCACCGACGCGCTCCAGATGGTCGACCGCATGAGCGACCGCCTGGGCCACGTCCACCTCGCCGACGGCAACGGCTCCAACAAGGACGAGCACCTGGTCCCCGGCCGCGGCACCCAGCCCTGTGCCGAACTGCTCGAACGGCTCGTCCTGTCCGGCTTCGACGGCCACGTCGTCATCGAGGTCAACACCCGCCGGGCCATGTCGAGCGCCGAGCGCGAGGCCGACCTGGCGGAGGCCCTCGCCTTCACCCGCCTCCACCTCGCTTCGGCGGCCCGGATCCCGCGTCCATGACAGCCGCCGCCCCGCGCCGCCGGGGCCGCCCCTCCCGTACGGACTCGGCGGACGGCCCCGCGGCCCGCGACCGCATCCTGGCGGCGGCCCGCGAGGAGTTCGCCGAGCGGGGTTTCGAGAAGACCTCCGTACGCGGCATCGCGAAGACGGCGGACGTGGACGCGGCGCTCGTGCACCACTACTTCGGCACCAAGGAGCAGGTCTTCGAGGCGGCCATCGAGGTCGCCATCGGCCCCCTCCTGAGCGCCCCCGGCTCGGTCGGCGAGGGCCCCCTCGACGGCGTCGGCGAGCGGCTGGCCCGCTTCTTCTTCGGGGTCTGGGAGAACCCGGCCACCCGCGGGGCCCTGCTGGCGATCGTCCGCTCCGCCGTGAACAACGAGACCGCGGCCGGCGTCTTCCGCCGGCTGATCTCCGCCCAGCTGCTGCGCCGCGTCGCCCTCCAGCTGGATCTCCCGGACGCCGAACTGCGCGCCGAACTGGCCGCCGCGCAACTCGTGGGCATCGCCATGCTGCGCTACGTGATCAAGGTGGAACCCCTGGCCTCGGCGGACCCGGAACAGATCATCGCCAGGGTCTCCCCGGTGATCCAGTCCCACCTGACCGCTCCCTGAACCGGGCGGCCCTCCACGGGCGCCCCCGAAGGAGCGCGGGGAACCGCGCCCAGCCCCACCCGACCGTCACCGAACATCAGGTCCCCAGGCCCCGGGCACCCGATCTCCCAGGCCCAGGCACCCGGAACCCGAGACAGCCGTCCCGCATTCCGGACGCCATGTCCGAACCCTGGATGACCGGCGTACGCTCGACGACAGTCAACACTCTCCGAAGGAGCGATCGACGATGCCCGAGCTGAGGTCCCGCACAGTCACCCACGGCCGCAACATGGCGGGCGCACGCGCCCTTATGCGCGCCTCCGGTGTACCGGGCGCGGACATCGGCCGCAAGCCGATCGTCGCGGTCGCCAACTCCTTCACGGAGTTCGTCCCGGGCCACACCCACCTCCAGCCGGTCGGCCGGATCGTCAGCGAGGCCGTCACGGCCGCGGGCGGCATCCCGCGCGAGTTCAACACGATCGCCGTCGACGACGGCATCGCGATGGGCCACGGCGGAATGCTGTACTCCCTGCCGTCCCGCGACCTCATCGCGGACAGCGTGGAGTACATGGTGGAGGCCCACTGCGCCGACGCCCTGATCTGCATCTCCAACTGCGACAAGATCACGCCCGGCATGCTGATGGCCGCCCTGCGCCTGAACATCCCGACGGTCTTCGTCTCCGGCGGCCCCATGGAGTCCGGCCGCGCCACGCTGGTCGACGGCACGGTCCGTACGCTCGACCTGGTCGACGCGATGTCCGAGGCGGCGAACGAGAAGGTCTCGGACGAGGACATCCTCCGTATCGAGGAGAACGCCTGTCCGACCTGCGGGTCCTGTTCCGGCATGTTCACGGCCAACTCCATGAACTGCCTGACCGAGGCCATCGGCCTGTCCCTGCCCGGCAACGGCTCGGTCCTCGCCACGCACACGGCCCGCAAGGGCCTGTACGAGGACGCGGGCCGCACGGTGATGGACATCACCCGCCGGTACTACGAGCAGGACGACGAGTCGGTCCTGCCGCGCAACGTCGCCACGATCGAGGCCTTCGAGAACGCCATGGCCCTCGACATCGCCATGGGCGGCTCGACCAACACGATCCTGCACCTGCTGGCCGCCGCCGAGGAGGGCGGCGTCGCGTTCGGCCTGGACGAGATCAACGCGGTCTCGCGCCGCGTGCCGTGCCTCGCGAAGGTCGCCCCGAACGTGGCGAAGGACCGCACGTACTACATGGAGGACGTGCACCGGGCCGGCGGCATCCCCGCCCTGCTCGGCGAGCTCCACCGCGCGGGCCATCTGAACGAGGACGTGCACTCGGTGCACAGCCCGTCCCTGTCGGACTGGCTCAAGACCTGGGACGTCCGCGCCGGTTCCCCCTCCCCGGAGGCCCTGGAGCTGTGGTTCGCGGCACCCGGCGGCGTCCGCTCGTCCGAGGCCTTCTCCCAGTCCGAGCGCTGGGAGGCCCTCGACACGGACGCGGAGGGCGGCTGCATCCGCTCGGCGGAGCACGCGTACTCCAAGGACGGCGGACTGGCGGTCCTCAAGGGCAACCTCGCCGTCGACGGCTGCGTCGTGAAGACAGCCGGCGTGGACGAGTCGATCTGGACCTTCGAGGGCCCGGCGGTCGTCTGCGAGTCGCAGGAGGAGGCCGTCGACAAGATCCTCAAGAAGGAGATCACGCACGGCGACGTCGTCGTCATCCGCTACGAGGGCCCCAAGGGCGGCCCCGGCATGCAGGAGATGCTCTACCCGACCTCCTTCCTCAAGGGCCGCGGTCTGGGCAAGACCTGCGCCCTGGTCACCGACGGCCGCTTCTCCGGCGGCACCTCGGGCCTGTCCATCGGGCACGCGTCGCCCGAGGCGGCGTCCGGCGGCACCATCGCCCTGGTCCGCGACGGCGACCGCATCCGCATCGACATCCCGAACCGCAGCATCGAGCTGCTGGTCGCCGACGAGGAACTGGCCGCCCGCCGCGAGGCCCTCGGCGGTGTGTACGCACCGGTCGCCCGCGAGCGCAAGGTCTCGGCCGCCCTGCGCGCGTACGCCGCGATGGCCACCAGCGCCGACCGGGGCGCGGTCCGCGACGTCTCCAAGCTCGGCTGACCCGACTCCGCCCCACCGCGTACGCGAACCCGCCCGGTCCTCACCACCGGGCGGGTTCGTCGTTCGTGGAGCTCACCAGTCGCGTGGAGCTCACCAGCCGGCGGGCCTGCGGGCGTCCACGGCGAAGACGCTGCCGTCGGGTGCGCCGGCGAAGACCTCGCCGTCCATGACCACCGGCCGGGGCAGTTCCGCCACGACCCGTGCCGTGTCGCCGCCGAGCCGGGGGCGGGTCTGGCCCAGCGGTTCACCGCGGCGGGCGTCCGTGGCGAGCAGACGGCCGTCGGGAGCGGTGACGTACACGCGGCCGCCCGACACCACGGGCCGCGACGGACGGCTGACCGACGTCTCCAGGCGCCACAGCTCGGCGCCCACCCCGTTCTTCCCGGCCCGGCGCGTGTCGACGGCCACGAGCGAGCCGCCCACGTCGCTCAGGTACGCGACGCCACCGCTCTGCGCGGCGGACGCCCGGTCGAGCGGGGTCGGCAGGGACACCCGGCGGGCGCTGCGCTTTCCGCTGTCGAACCGGACGATCGCGTCGACCAGCTGGTCGGCATTGGTCGACAGCAGGTACAGGGCTCCGTCCGGCGCGGAGAACGGGCTCAGGTTCCCGGCCGCAGACCTCGTCCACAGCACGGTGCCGCCCTCCACGGACACCGCGCTGACCTGCGTGGCGGTCCCGTCGGCGGAGGGCGTCACCGCGTAGAGGACGCCCGGACCGGACCTGGTCCCGGCCGGACCGCCGATCCACTGGGTGCCGACACCGCCGATCCGCGTGCTCCAGCGCTCCCCGCCCGTCGCACTGTCCAGCGCCCGCACGGTGCCGTGCCCACCGACGAGGAGTGTGGTGTCGGCGCTGTGCACGACGGCGGCGTACGCGGAGATGTCGGCCTCCCAGCTCTGCGTGCCCGACCGGGGGTCGACCGCTGTGAGCCGGCTGCCGCTCGTGAGGTGCAGCAGACCGCCGGACAGCTCGGGCGGCGTCTTGGCCCCCGCCGAGCCACCACCGTCACCCTCACCCTCTCCTTTGTACGACCACAGGACCCGGCCGTTCGAGGGATCGAGCCGCGCTGCCGGAACCCCCGGGGCCGAGCAGTAGAGGGCGCCCCCACCCGAAGTGCAGACGGGCGGCACGGCACCGGCGCCGTCGCCCTGCGTGCCGCCGAGAACCGTGCTCCACGGCCGGAAGGTCCCGGGGCTCGCCTCGGCGGGACCGGCCGTGGTCGTCCCGGCCGAGGTCAGCTCCCGTACGCCGAACGCGCCCCCGGCGGCCAGTACGAGCGTGACGCCGACCACCGTGACCCGCCCGGGACGCCGACGGACCCACGAGGAAGCGGCCGGTCGCGACCTCGATCCCGATCCTGATCCCGACCCCGGTTCTGATTCCGGTTCCGGTTCCGGTTCCGTCCGCGGTTGCGGTCCCGCACCGATGTGCGTCTCGTCCGGGGAGCGCCGCTGGGCGGGGATGCGGGGCCTGGGCGCCGACGCGGGCACCGGCTGCCGCAGGGCGTCCATCACCTCGGCGGGCAGCGGCCGTTCGGCCGGATCCTTCGCGAGGCAGCGCAGGATCAGCGGTACCAGGTCGTCCGGGACGCCCGCGAGATCCGGTTCGTTGTGCACCACCTGGTACGCCACGACGTACGGGCTGTTGGAGTCGAAGGGGCCGCGGCCCGTCGCCGCGTGGGCCAGCACCGCGCCCATCGCGAACACGTCCGCGGCCGGTCCGACCTCCCGCGGCCGCTGGAACTGCTCGGGCGCCATGAAGGGCGGCGAACCGATCAGCTTCCCGGTCTCCGTACGCACATCACTGTCCGTCGGCCGCGAGATGCCGAAGTCGATGACCTTGGGGCCGTCGGGCGCGAGCAGGACGTTGCTCGGCTTGAGATCGCGGTGGACCACACCTGCCCGGTGGATGTCGCGCAGTGCCTCGGCCAGACCGGCCCCGAGCCTGCGCACCTCGGCGGCCTCCATCGCACCGTTCCGCTTCACCTGCTCGGCGAGCGTGGGACCGGGGATGAACAGCGTTGCCATCCACGGCAGCGTGGCATGGGGATCCGCGTCCACCACGGGGGCGGTGAAGGCTCCGCTCACCCGCCGGGCGGCGCTCACCTCCTGCCGGAAGCGGGCCCTGAACTCGGGATCCGCCGCATGCTCGCCATGCACGACCTTGATCGCGAGACGCAGGCCGGAGGCGGACGTCGCGAGGTGCACCACACCCATGCCACCCGCACCCAGGCAGGATTCGAGGCGGTACTGCCCGGCATAGTCCGGGTGTTCCGCTTCCTGTCCGGGTCCGAAGCTGCGCAGCGGGGCCATGGCCCACCCCCGTGTCTGTGTCCGCCGAGCGACGCACGGAGCCTAGTCGATGGTGCGTGCGATGTCGGACGTGCTTGCTAGCCTGCGCGGGTCGCGGGCGGAATCCGTGGCAGCGGTTACAGGAAGTACATCAACGGGGGTGGCAGCGATGGCTGTTGAGGAAGGTACGAGAACGGTCGACGACGCGGTCGACAGCGCGGCGGAGGGGGCGGTGGCGGTCCGCTACTCGGTGGCGGAGGGCATCCGCCTGAACGTCCGCAGCGGGCCGGGCACGCAGTACCAGCTCATCAAGGCGCTGGCACTCGGCGCCCGGGTGCCGATCAACTGCCAGAAGCCCGGCGAGTGGGTGAGCGGCACGTACGGCACGACGAACCTCTGGGACAACATCGCCAACGGCGAGTACGTCTCGGACGCGTACGTCCACACGGGCAGCGACGGGTACGTGGCGGCGCGCTGCGCCTGACGCCCCGGCCGACCGGCCCTCGCGGCCCACGGGGTAAGCAGCCCGTGGGCCGCGAGGGCTGAGGCGATAATCGAGCGGTGAGCGACGAAGCAGGCACCACCGCAGCCACTACCGCGGGCGCCACCGCAGGCCCCCGCCCCGAACCGATCCGCTTCTTCGGAACGACCTGGGTGGACCATGACGGCGGCTACGCGGTCCGCCGTGCCGCCGCGGCCGTCGGCGCACTCGCCGTGATCGTGGCCGGCTGCCTGGTCCTCCGCTTCGCGTACGAGGGTCTGGAGATCGCAGCCGTGGGCGGCTTCGTCACCGTCCTCGTGGTGACGATGTTCGCCGTCTGCAGCGCGCTCGCGTTCCGCCACACCTGGGCGGGTTATGCGCAGCGCCCGGCCCCGGACACGCAGTCCTCCCTGCGCGGCCTGCTGGCCATCGGTTTCATCGGCACCCTCACCGCGTACTTCTTCCGCGCCCTGACGGAAGCCCCGGGCGAACACCTGCACCGCACCGAGTACGAGACGGCCCGCGCCGCGTACAACCGCCGAGCGCCCCGCCGCAGAGGACGCTGAGGCCGACCCACCCCCACCGGTCGGGGCGCACGGAAAGCCCCGGTGCTTTCAAGGGGCGCGGGGAACTGCGCGCTCAGCCACAGCCCACCCGGCCCATCCCAAACCGGCGGCAGCCACGACGGCCCCATGACCGACTCCTCCTCACCTACCCCCAGCCCTGGCCCTCAGGTGGGGTGGAACACCGCCGTCCGTGATGTGCCCTGGCAGGACGAGCAGAGCCGGCACGTGGAGGAGCTCATCGGCGGTGACGTCGCCGAGAAGCGGGCCTCGGGCCTCCGGGCCCACGCGGAGGACGTCTTCGCGGAAGCCCCGTACGCGCCGCGCGGGCTTGACGACCCCACGACCCGGGCGCAATATTCATCACATGATGAATATAGCGTCGGGCCCACCCGACCCCGCATCACCGGCCCCCGACCCCACACCACCGACCACCGACCACCCGGCGGTCCACGCCGTCGGCCTCACCGTCCTCCGCGGCCCCCGCCAGGTCCTGCGCGGCATCGACTTCGACGTCCCCCGCGGCCGTATCACCGGCCTGCTCGGCCCCTCCGGCTGCGGCAAGTCCACCCTCATGCGGTCGATCGTCGGCACCCAGGCCAAGGTCACCGGCACCCTGGACGTCCTCGGCCTCCCCGCCGGAGACCCCGCCCTCCGCTCCCGCATCGGTTACGTCACCCAGGCCCCCTCCGTCTACGACGACCTGTCGGTCCGCCAGAACCTCGACTACTTCGCCGCGATCCTCGACCCCGGCCGCGCGGCCGCCGACCGCCGCCACGAGAGCGTCACCCGCGCCATCTCCGACGTCGACCTCGCCACCCACGCCGACGCCCTCGCGGGCAACCTCTCCGGCGGCCAGCGCAACCGCGTCTCCCTCGCCGCGGCCCTCCTCGGCACCCCGGAGCTCCTCGTCCTCGACGAACCCACGGTCGGCCTCGATCCCGTACTCCGCCGCGACCTCTGGCAGCTCTTCCACGCCATCGCCGCCGACCGGGGCGCCACCCTCCTCGTCTCCTCCCACGTCATGGACGAGGCCGAGCGCTGCCACCGCCTGCTCCTGATGCGCGAGGGCGAAATCCTCGCCGGGGGCACCCCGGACGCCCTGCGCACCCGTACCGGCACCGACACCGTCGAGGCCGCCTTCCTCCACCTGGTCGACGAAGCGATCGCGGCCGGCGACCGGCCGCACAAGGAGACCCTCCGATGAACACGACCAGCACCTCAGATACCTCAGGTACCCCACGTACGAGTCCGGCCACACCGGGCTCACCGGCCGAGCCGCGCGCCTTCGGCCTCGCGCGCACCACCGCCACCGCGACCCGGGTCCTGCGCCAGCTCCGCCACGACCCGCGCACGATCGCGCTGATGATCCTCATCCCGTGCGTGATGCTCCTGCTGCTCCGCTACGTCTTCGACGGCAGCCCGCGCACCTTCGACTCCATCGGCGCCTCGCTGCTCGGCGTCTTCCCCCTCATCACGATGTTCCTGGTGACCTCCATCGCCACCCTGCGCGAACGCACCTCCGGCACCCTGGAACGCCTCCTCGCCATGCCCCTCGGCAAGGCCGACCTCATCGCCGGCTACGCCCTCGCCTTCGGGGCGATCGCCGTCGTCCAGTCCGTCCTCGCCACCGGCCTCGCCGTCTGGGTCCTGGGCCTCGACGTCACCGGCTCGGCCTGGCTGCTCCTCCTGGTCGCGCTGTTCGACGCCCTGCTCGGCACCGCTCTGGGCCTCTTCGTCTCGGCGTTCGCGTCCTCCGAGTTCCAGGCCGTCCAGTTCATGCCGGCCGTGATCTTCCCCCAGCTCCTCCTCTGCGGCCTGTTCACCCCGCGCTCCGACATGCACCCCGTACTGGAGGGCATCTCCGACGTCCTGCCCATGTCGTACGCCGTCGACGGCATGAACGAGGTCCTCCAGCACACCGACGTCACCGCCGCCTTCGTCCGCGACACCCTGATCGTCGCGGCCTGCGCCCTCCTCGTCCTGATCCTCGGCGCGGCCACCCTCCGCCGCCGCACCGCCTGACTCCGGACAGCCCCGCCCGCGTCCCGCCCAGCGGACAACGCAGCCCGCTCCCGTACCCCGGTGCGAGGATGGGCCCCGGACGACGTACCCCGGAGGGCAACCGAACATGAGCCAGAAAGTCGCGGTGCTCGGCACCGGCAAGATCGGCGAGGCCCTGCTCAGCGGAATGATCCGAGCGGGCTGGGCGCCCACCGACCTCCTGGTCACCGCTCGCCGCCCGGAGCGCGCCAGGGAACTCCAGGAGCGCCACGGCGTCACCGCCGTCACCAACCAGGAGGCCGCCAAGACGGCGGACACCCTGATCCTCACGGTCAAGCCCCAGGACATGGGCACCCTGCTCGACGAACTCGCCGCGCACGTCCCCGCCGGCCGCCTGATCATCAGCGGCGCCGCGGGCATCCCCACCGCCTTCTTCGAGGAGCGCCTCGCCCAGGGCACCCCGGTCGTCCGGGTCATGACGAACACCCCCGCCCTCGTCGACGAGGCCATGTCCGTCATCTCCGCCGGCAGCCACGCCACCGCCGAGCACCTCGCCCACGCCGAGGAGATCTTCGGCGCCGTCGGCAAGACGCTCCGCGTCCCCGAGTCCCAGCAGGACGCCTGCACCGCCCTCTCCGGCTCGGGCCCGGCGTACTTCTTCTACCTGGTCGAGGCCATGACCGACGCGGGCATCCTGCTCGGCCTGCCCCGCGACAAGGCCCACGACCTGATCGTCCAGTCCGCGATCGGCGCCGCCGTGATGCTCCGCGACAGCGGCGAGCACCCCGTGAAGCTCCGCGAGAACGTCACGTCCCCCGCGGGCACCACGATCAACGCCATCCGCGAGCTCGAGAACCACGGCGTACGCGCCGCCCTCATCGCCGCCCTGGAGGCGGCCCGCGACCGCAGCCGCGAACTGGCCTCCGGCAACAGCTAGAGGCCCCGGGGCCGGACCAGCCTCCGGCCCCCCGCCCCGCCGCTCCTCACTCCGCAGGCAGCAGCCCGATCGCCCGGTACGCCGCGTCCACCCTCGGCCTCGCCATCCCCCTGGCCTTCTCGGCACCCTCGCGCAGCACCTTCTCCACGTACGCGGAATCGGCGCACAGCTCCCGGTGCCTGCGCCGTACGGGGTCGAGGAGTTCCACCACGGCGTCGGCGGTGTCCTTCTTCAGCGCTCCGTACGTCTGGTACGCGCCGGCCAGTTCGTCCGGGTTCCCGTCCGTGCAGGCCGCGAGGATCTCCAGCAGGTTCGAGACCCCGGGCCGGGCCTCCCGGTCGTGGACGACGTCCGACCCGCTGTCGGTCACGGCCCGCATGATCTTCTTCCGGACGGCCTCGGGCTCGTCGAGCAGATAGACGATCCCCGGCCCCGCGTCGTCGGACTTCCCCATCTTCGACGTCGGGTCCTGCAGGTTCATGACCCGCGCCGCCACCTCCGGATGCGTGGTCCGCGGCACCACGAACGTCTGCCCGTACCGCTGGTTGAACCGCACCGCCAGGTCCCGCGTCAGCTCCACGTGCTGCGCCTGGTCGTCCCCCACCGGCACCTCGTCGGTCCCGTACGCCAGAATGTCCGCCGCCATCAGCACGGGGTACGTCAGCAGCGACAGCCGCACACTCCCGCCCCGCGCCCGCTCGGCCGCCGCCTTCTCCTTGTACTGGATCATCCGGCGCATCTCGCCGTCGGTCGCCACGCACTCGAGCAGGTACGACAGCCGCGCGTGCTCATCGACATGACTCTGTACGAAGACGGTGCACAGCTTCGGATCGAGCCCCGCGGCCAGCAGCAGGGTGGCCGCCTGCCGGCTGAGCCTGCGCACGCGTCCGGGATCGTGGTCCACGGTCAGGGCGTGCAGGTCGACGACACAGAACAGCGCGTCGGCCCCGTGCTGGTCGACCTCGCTCCAGCGCCGCATCGCCCCCAGGTAGTTGCCCAGGGTCAGATGCCCGGTCGGCTTGATCCCGCTGAAGACCCTCTTCATTCCGCTACCTCCTGGTCGAGGCCGCCACCACCGCCGGCCGGCGCCCCGGGGAGGAACGAAAACGGCCGCCGAGGCGGCGGCCGTTGGGTACACGCGTATGTACGGCCGCCGTCAGGCGGCCCACCACAGCTGGGTGCACGCGTGCGTAGTCATGGCCCCGAGCGTACGCCTCCGGGGTGGACCCCGACAGCAGGTTGACACGCCCGGGCCCGCTACGTAGTGTTCTCCGAGTTGTCCGACGTGAGCGCCGACTTCGGTTGGTCCCCGGACAGCCATTCCGCAACAAGCACACAGCGATCGACGATCCGTCGTCGGCTCGTTTTCACGCGTGTTTGCGAAATGAGGAATCCACGTTCGAAAGGGCGCGACCCCGATTAGCTCGGGGGCCGGGATTCCGCTAAAGTCTCACTCGTCGGAACGGCCCAACAGCCGCGAGGACAACCCACTTCGACTGGGAATCGGGTCCGAGAGGATCTGGTAGAGTCGGAACCGCCGGAAAGGGAAACGCGAAAGCGAAAACCTGGAAAGCGCCGAGGAAATCGGAACCGGAAACGGTCTGATAGAGTCGGAAACGCAAGACAGCAAGACCGAAGGGAAAAGCCCGGAGGAAAGCCCGAGAGGGTGAGTACAAAGGAAGCGTCCGTTCCTTGAGAACTCAACAGCGTGCCAAAAATCAACGCCAGATATGTTGATACCCCGTCCGTCACCGTTTGGTGGCGGGTGGAGGTTCCTTTGAAAAAGTCCTGCCGGGTTAACGCCTGGTAGGCGCATCAGCGAGGACGCTGTGAACAGTCTTCCTTATTCCGGTCGACTGTTCCGCTCTCATGGTGTTGTCCCGATTACGGGAAAACATTCACGGAGAGTTTGATCCTGGCTCAGGACGAACGCTGGCGGCGTGCTTAACACATGCAAGTCGAACGATGAACCACTTCGGTGGGGATTAGTGGCGAACGGGTGAGTAACACGTGGGCAATCTGCCCTTCACTCTGGGACAAGCCCTGGAAACGGGGTCTAATACCGGATGATACTTCCACTCGCATGGGTGGGGGTTGAAAGCTCCGGCGGTGAAGGATGAGCCCGCGGCCTATCAGCTTGTTGGTGAGGTAGTGGCTCACCAAGGCGACGACGGGTAGCCGGCCTGAGAGGGCGACCGGCCACACTGGGACTGAGACACGGCCCAGACTCCTACGGGAGGCAGCAGTGGGGAATATTGCACAATGGGCGAAAGCCTGATGCAGCGACGCCGCGTGAGGGATGACGGCCTTCGGGTTGTAAACCTCTTTCAGCAGGGAAGAAGCGAAAGTGACGGTACCTGCAGAAGAAGCGCCGGCTAACTACGTGCCAGCAGCCGCGGTAATACGTAGGGCGCAAGCGTTGTCCGGAATTATTGGGCGTAAAGAGCTCGTAGGCGGTCTGTCGCGTCGGATGTGAAAGCCCGGGGCTTAACCCCGGGTCTGCATACGATACGGGCAGACTAGAGTGTGGTAGGGGAGATCGGAATTCCTGGTGTAGCGGTGAAATGCGCAGATATCAGGAGGAACACCGGTGGCGAAGGCGGATCTCTGGGCCATTACTGACGCTGAGGAGCGAAAGCGTGGGGAGCGAACAGGATTAGATACCCTGGTAGTCCACGCCGTAAACGGTGGGAACTAGGTGTTGGCGACATTCCACGTCGTCGGTGCCGCAGCTAACGCATTAAGTTCCCCGCCTGGGGAGTACGGCCGCAAGGCTAAAACTCAAAGGAATTGACGGGGGCCCGCACAAGCAGCGGAGCATGTGGCTTAATTCGACGCAACGCGAAGAACCTTACCAAGGCTTGACATCGCCCGGAAAGCCGTAGAGATACGGCCCCCCTTGTGGTCGGGTGACAGGTGGTGCATGGCTGTCGTCAGCTCGTGTCGTGAGATGTTGGGTTAAGTCCCGCAACGAGCGCAACCCTTGTTCTGTGTTGCCAGCATGCCCTTCGGGGTGATGGGGACTCACAGGAGACTGCCGGGGTCAACTCGGAGGAAGGTGGGGACGACGTCAAGTCATCATGCCCCTTATGTCTTGGGCTGCACACGTGCTACAATGGCAGGTACAATGAGCTGCGATACCGCAAGGTGGAGCGAATCTCAAAAAGCCTGTCTCAGTTCGGATTGGGGTCTGCAACTCGACCCCATGAAGTCGGAGTTGCTAGTAATCGCAGATCAGCATTGCTGCGGTGAATACGTTCCCGGGCCTTGTACACACCGCCCGTCACGTCACGAAAGTCGGTAACACCCGAAGCCGGTGGCCCAACCCCCTTGTGGGGAGGGAGCTGTCGAAGGTGGGACTGGCGATTGGGACGAAGTCGTAACAAGGTAGCCGTACCGGAAGGTGCGGCTGGATCACCTCCTTTCTAAGGAGCATTTCTTGGCCGGCAGGTTTACCTGACGGTCCAGAGGCCAGTTCATCGGCGAATGTCCGGTGCTGGTTGCTCAAGGGTGGAACGTTGATTATTCGGCATTCTCAGTCTGCTCAGGCTGCAAGTACTGTCCTTCGGGGCGTGGAAAGCTGATCTGGGGGTCGGGGGTGTCGGGCACGCTGTTGGGTGTCTGAAGGTACGGCCGTACATGGTCGTCCTTCGGTGCCGGCCCCAGTGCACTCGCCTGTAAGGGTGGGGTGATGGGTGGTTGGTCGTTGTTTGAGAACTGCACAGTGGACGCGAGCATCTGTGGCCAAGTTTTTAAGGGCGCACGGTGGATGCCTTGGTACCAGGAACCGATGAAGGACGTGGGAGGCCACGATAGTCCCCGGGGAGCCGTCAACCAGGCTTTGATCCGGGGGTTTCCGAATGGGGAAACCCGGCAGTCGTCATGGGCTGTCACCCACATCTGAACACATAGGGTGTGTGGAGGGAACGCGGGGAAGTGAAACATCTCAGTACCCGCAGGAAGAGAAAACAACCGTGATTCCGGGAGTAGTGGCGAGCGAAACCGGATGAGGCCAAACCGTATGTGTGTGAGACCCGGCAGGGGTTGCGCATACGGGGTTGTGGGATCTCTCTTTCACAGTCTGCCGGCTGTGAGACGAGTCAGAAACCGTTGGTGTAGGCGAAGGACATGCGAAAGGTCCGGCGTAGAGGGTAAGACCCCCGTAGTCGAAACATCAACGGCTCGTTTGAGAGACACCCAAGTAGCACGGGGCCCGAGAAATCCCGTGTGAATCTGGCGGGACCACCCGCTAAGCCTAAATATTCCCTGGTGACCGATAGCGGATAGTACCGTGAGGGAATGGTGAAAAGTACCGCGGGAGCGGAGTGAAATAGTACCTGAAACCGTGTGCCTACAAGCCGTGGGAGCGTCGCTCACAGAGTTTACTCTGTGGGTCGTGACTGCGTGCCTTTTGAAGAATGAGCCTGCGAGTTTGCGGTGTGTTGCGAGGTTAACCCGTGTGGGGAAGCCGTAGCGAAAGCGAGTCCGAATAGGGCGATTCAGTAGCGCGCTCAAGACCCGAAGCGGAGTGATCTAGCCATGGGCAGGTTGAAGCGGCTGTAAGAGGTCGTGGAGGACCGAACCCACCAGGGTTGAAAACCTGGGGGATGACCTGTGGTTAGGGGTGAAAGGCCAATCAAACTCCGTGATAGCTGGTTCTCCCCGAAATGCATTTAGGTGCAGCGTCGTGTGTTTCTTGCCGGAGGTAGAGCACTGGATAGGCGATGGGCCCTACCGGGTTACTGACCTTAGCCAAACTCCGAATGCCGGTAAGTGAGAGCACGGCAGTGAGACTGTGGGGGATAAGCTCCATGGTCGAGAGGGAAACAGCCCAGAGCATCGACTAAGGCCCCTAAGCGTACGCTAAGTGGGAAAGGATGTGGAGTCGCACAGACAACCAGGAGGTTGGCTTAGAAGCAGCCACCCTTGAAAGAGTGCGTAATAGCTCACTGGTCTAGTGATTCCGCGCCGACAATGTAGCGGGGCTCAAGCGTACCGCCGAAGTCGTGTCATTTCAGCAATAGGGCCAACGCCTGCTGGGATGGGTAGGGGAGCGTCGTGTGCCGGGTGAAGCCGCAGCGGAAGCTAGTGGTGGACGGTTCACGAGTGAGAATGCAGGCATGAGTAGCGATACACACGTGAGAAACGTGTGCGCCGATTGACTAAGGGTTCCTGGGTCAAGCTGATCTGCCCAGGGTAAGTCGGGACCTAAGGCGAGGCCGACAGGCGTAGTCGATGGATAACCGGTTGATATTCCGGTACCCGCTGTGAAGCGTCAAATATCGAACCAGGCGATGCTAAGTCCGTGAAGCCGTTCCGGACCCTTCGGGGAAAGGAAAGTGGTGGAGCCGACGGTCCAGACCTGTAGTAGGTAAGTGATGGGGTGACGCAGGAAGGTAGTCCATCCCGGGCGGTGGTTGTCCCGGGGTAAGGGTGTAGGGCGTTGTCCAGGTAAATCCGGACAGCACATAGCCTGAGACCTGATGCCGAGCCGATTGTGGTGAAGTGGATGATCCTATGCTGTCGAGAAAAGCCTCTAGCGAGTTTCATGGCGGCCCGTACCCTAAACCGACTCAGGTGGTCAGGTAGAGAATACCGAGGCGTTCGGGTGAACTATGGTTAAGGAACTCGGCAAAATGCCCCCGTAACTTCGGGAGAAGGGGGGCCATCACTGGTGAGAGCACTTGCTGCTTGAGCTGGGGGTGGCCGCAGAGACCAGCGAGAAGCGACTGTTTACTAAAAACACAGGTCCGTGCGAAGCCGTAAGGCGATGTATACGGACTGACGCCTGCCCGGTGCTGGAACGTTAAGGGGACCGGTTAGTGCACTTTCGGGTGTGCGAAGCTGAGAACTTAAGCGCCAGTAAACGGCGGTGGTAACTATAACCATCCTAAGGTAGCGAAATTCCTTGTCGGGTAAGTTCCGACCTGCACGAATGGCGTAACGACTTCTCGACTGTCTCAACCATAGGCCCGGTGAAATTGCACTACGAGTAAAGATGCTCGTTTCGCGCAGCAGGACGGAAAGACCCCGGGACCTTTACTATAGTTTGATATTGGTGTTCGGTTCGGCTTGTGTAGGATAGCTGGGAGACTGTGAAGTGCGGGCGCCAGCCCGTGTGGAGTCGTCGTTGAAATACCAGTCTGGTCGTGCTGGATGTCTAACCTGGGTCCGTGATCCGGATCAGGGACAGTGTCTGATGGGTAGTTTAACTGGGGCGGTTGCCTCCTAAAGAGTAACGGAGGCGCCCAAAGGTTCCCTCAGCCTGGTTGGCAATCAGGTGTTGAGTGTAAGTGCACAAGGGAGCTTGACTGTGAGACCGACGGGTCGAGCAGGGACGAAAGTCGGGACTAGTGATCCGGCGGTGGCTTGTGGAAGCGCCGTCGCTCAACGGATAAAAGGTACCCCGGGGATAACAGGCTGATCTTCCCCAAGAGTCCATATCGACGGGATGGTTTGGCACCTCGATGTCGGCTCGTCGCATCCTGGGGCTGGAGTCGGTCCCAAGGGTTGGGCTGTTCGCCCATTAAAGCGGTACGCGAGCTGGGTTTAGAACGTCGTGAGACAGTTCGGTCCCTATCCGCTGTGCGCGTAGGAATATTGAGAAGGGCTGTCCCTAGTACGAGAGGACCGGGACGGACGAACCTCTGGTGTGCCAGTTGTCCTGCCAAGGGCATGGCTGGTTGGCTACGTTCGGGAGGGATAACCGCTGAAAGCATCTAAGCGGGAAGCCTGCTTCGAGATGAGTATTCCCACCAACTTGATTGGTTAAGGCTCCCAGTAGACGACTGGGTTGATAGGCCGGATGTGGAAGCCCTGCAAGGGGTGGAGCTGACCGGTACTAATAGGCCGAGGGCTTGTCCTCAGTTGCTCGCGTCCACTGTGTTGGTTCTGAAACCACGAACAACCCCATACCCCTTTGTCTGGCCACGGGGGGTGTGGTGCGGGTGTTTGAATCAGAGTTTCAAAGTGTTTCGGTGGTCATAGCGTGAGGGAAACGCCCGGTTACATTCCGAACCCGGAAGCTAAGCCTCACAGCGCCGATGGTACTGCAGGGGGGACCCTGTGGGAGAGTAGGACGCCGCCGAACAAATATTACGAGAAAGCCCCCGCACTTCGGTGCGGGGGCTTTTTTGCGTTTCGGGTCGCTTAGGGTTTTCGATATGCGCTATGACCTGGTGATCTTCGACAACGACGGCGTCCTGGTGGACAGTGAGCCGATCTCCAACACCCTTCTCGCCGCATATCTGACCGAGCTCGGGCACCCCACCTCGTACGAGGACTCCCTGCGCGACTACATGGGGGCCGCCATGCACCGCGTGCACGACCTGGTCGGGGAGCGGACCGGGCAGCGGTTGCCCGCCGACTTCGACGATGTCTTCCACGGGCGCGTCTTCGCCGCGTTCGAGCGGGAGCTGCAGCCGGTGCCAGGAGCCCAGGAGGTCCTGGAGAAGCTGGCCGCGGACGGCGTTCCGTACTGCGTGGCGTCGTCCGGGAGCCATGAGCGGATCCGGGTCGGGCACCGCACGACCGGGCTGGACCGGTGGTTCGACGACGGCCGCATCTTCAGCTCGCAGGACGTGGGGCGCGGCAAGCCGGCCCCGGACCTGTTCCTGTACGCGGCCGAGCGGATGGGCGTGGCCCCGCAGAAGTGCCTCGTCGTGGAGGACAGCCCGCTCGGCGTGCAGGCGGCCCGGGCGGCCGGCATGGACGTGTACGGCTTCACCGCGATGACACCGGCCGAGCGGCTGGCGGGGGCGGACCGGCTCTTCGCGGAGATGAGCGAACTGCTGGGACTCCTCCAGAACTGACATCCGGCCGAAGCCGGGCCCGAAGCTGAGCGGAATTCATCTTCTGCAGCGTCTACCCACGGGTAAGCCTGAGCCCTACGCTGAGCCGCCATGACAGATGTGCTCCGGCGCGGCCGGGCCTCGTTGGCGTTCGGCTTCTTCGCCCAGGGCGTCGCCTTTGCGCTGCTCGTGACACGTATCCCGGCCATCCAGGACCGCTACGGGGTGTCCGACGGGCTGTTGCCCGCCTTCCTCGCCGCCGTGCCGATCCTCGCCGGTGTCGGCAGCGTCTGCACCGAGCACCTGGTGAAACGGATACGGCCGAGTCACGTACTGCGGTGGTCGCAGCCGGTCGTCCTGCTCGCGCTGCTCGGGGTCGGGACCGGGGAGAGCCTGTGGGAGCTCGGACTCGCACTCGGCGCCTTCGGGCTGGCCGTCGGAGCCCTCGACGCGTCCATGAACATGCTCGGGGTGAGCCTCCAGCACGCGTACGGGCGCAGCATCATGCTCGGTTTCCACGCCGCGTTCAGTCTCGGCGGGATCGTCGGGGCCTCGCTGGCGTGGGCGGGGGCGCACTGGAACCTGACGCTGTTCGTGTCGTACCTGCCCGCGGTGCTGGTGCTGCTGCCCGCCGCGCTGGTGGGGAGCCGGTGGTACGTGGACGGGAGCGGGGCCGGGGGAGGAGGCCCGAAGGAACCGGTGTCGGAGGCGGCCGGCGGTGCGGGCGTCGGGTTCAAGCTGCTGCTGCCGCTGTGTCTGGTGATGGCCTTCGCGTACATCGGTGATTCGACCGTCTCCAACTGGAGTGCCAAGTACCTCCAGGACGTGCTCGGCAGTTCGGAGCAGCTGGCGACCGTTCCGTACAACGTCTACATGGTCACCACGCTCCTCGGGCGGGCCGTGGGGGACTTCGGGGTGCGGCGGTTCGGGGCCGTGGCGGTCGTGCGGCTGGGGGCGGTGGTCGCGGCCGCCGGCTTCCTGGTCGTGGCGGTGGCGCCCGGCCCCTGGGCCGGGATGCTCGGCTTCACCCTCGTGGGGTTCGGGCTGTGCGTGATCGTGCCGCAGACCTTCGCGGCGGCCGGGAGGCTGTTCCCCGGGACGGCGGACGCGGCCGTCGCCCGGCTGAACATCTTCAACTACGTGGGATTCCTGATCGGTTCGCCGCTGGTGGGCGTTCTGGGCGATGCGTGGAGCTATCGGTGGGCGATGCTCGTGCCCATGGCGCTGGTGCTGGTGACACTGTTCTACGCCCGCTCGTTCGCCTCCGGACCTTCCGGATACGGTGACGGGCATGAGCGGCCGCGCACAGCTGATGTGGGACGAGGCAGTAACGGGCTATGACTTCGGTCCGGACCATCCGATGGATCCGGTCCGGCTGTCGCTGACCCGGCGCCTGGTCGACGCCTTCGGGCTCGACCGGGAGGTGGACGTCGTCGCGGCCAGGGCCGCCGGGGACTCCACCCTGCGGCTGGTGCACCGGGAGGACTACGTCGAGGCGGTCAAGGCCGCCTCCGCGGATCCCCGGTCGGCGGACGCGGCGTACGGCCTCGGGACCACGGACGATCCGGCCTTCGCCGGTATGCACGAGGTGTCCGCGCTGATCGCCGGGCAGTCGGTGGGCGCGGCGGAGGCCGTGTGGCGGGGTGAGGCGCTGCACGCGGTGAACTTCGCGGGCGGGCTGCACCACGCGATGCCCGGGGGCGCGTCCGGGTTCTGCATCTACAACGACGCCGCGCTGGCCATCGCCCGGCTTCTCGAACTCGGGGCCGAGCGGGTCGCGTACGTGGATGTGGATGTCCACCACGGGGACGGGGTGCAGGCGGCCTTCTGGGAGGACCCGCGGGTTCTGACGGTCTCCCTGCACGAGCACCCGCGGACTCTTTTCCCGCAGACCGGGTGGCCCGAGGAGACCGGGGCCGCCGGGGCCGAGGGCTCCGCGGTGAACGTGGCGCTGCCGGCCGGGACCGGGGACGCGGGGTGGCTGCGGGCCTTCCACTCCGTGGTGCCCGAGCTGATCGCCGACTTCCGGCCGCAGGTGCTGGTCACCCAGCACGGGGCCGATACGCACTTCGAGGATCCGCTCGCCCATCTCGCCGTGTCGCTCGATGCGCAGAGGGCCGTGCAGGTGGCCTGTCATGAGCTCGCGCACGAGTACGCGCAGGGGCGGTGGGTGGCGCTCGGCGGGGGCGGATATGCCGTGGTGGACGTCGTGCCGCGGTCCTGGACGCATCTCGTCGCGATCGCGGCGGGGCGGGAGGTGGCGCCCTCGTCCGTCATCCCGGAGAGCTGGCGGCAGGAAGTGTTCGCCCGTACGCGGCAGTCGGGGCCCGCGCGGATGACCGACGGGCGGTGGCCCGTGTCGTTCGTGGGGTGGGAGGCGGGGTACGACCCGGCGGACCGCCTGGACCAGGCGGTGCTGGCCGCGCGGCGAGCCGTGTATCCCTTGCGGGGGCTACTGGCGTAGGGCGTTCGCGGGGGTGGGGCCACCCGGCTTTCCTCGCCCCGCCCCCCTTTCCCGTCCCGGCCCCGGGGGGCTGCCGCCCCCGGACCCCCGTGATCGCGCTGACGCGCTCGTCCTCGAACGCCGGACGGGCTGAAGGAGATGGCCGCGAGTCCGTTACGCCGACTGTGCGACCCCTTCGCCGTTCCGGGGGCGCTGTGTCGGCGCGTGCGGCAGCATCGACGCGTGCTGAGTACCGGAGCGTTACGGGCGCATCTGCTGGCGGTCGGGCTGGCCGGGGACGTGGCCACCTCCCGTGAGGTGAGCCTCAGGAGTTATCGGCTGTTCGCGGCCCGGGATCCGCGGGTGACGATCGGGATCGATCCTGAACGGGACTGGAAACAGTCCGATCTGATCGCCTTGATGGCGGACAAATGCGGGGTATCCGGCGATCCCCGGCATACCACCGGACCCGATGTGATCGATCCCGACCGGACCCTGGAGGCGCTCGACGCCTTCGCGGGACGGCTTGCGGAAGCCGCGCGGAACCGTTCGCCGGTGCTGTTCGGCACCGGACACCCGCATCGGCTGATCGGTTTCTACGCCACTCTCGCGGACGCTCTGTCGGCGGCCGGATGTACCGTCCTCACCCCCGCGTATGGTCGCTGTGTCGACATAACGACCCGGTTCGGCCTACGCACGTACAACCTTGCCTACGTACGAGGAGTCGCGCTGGTGCGGGAACCCGGGGCGCGGGACGCCGTCCGCGAGACCGGCGTGCACACGCACTCCCCCCTCCCGGTTCGGGCCGTTCTGGCCGCCGCGGCAGAGGCCGGCGGACCGCTTCCGGAACTCGTGGTGGGGGACCACGGATGGGTCTGCGGAGCAGGTCAGCTGGGGTTCGAGGCCATGGGGCTGGGTGACACCGACGATCCCGCGCTGTTCGTCGGCGAGGCGGAGGGGCGGGTGTCCGTCGTCGTTCCACTTGATGACGCTGTGCGGTCTGATTACTACCGACCGCTTACTCGCTATGTACTCAATCGAGCGTGTCTGTCACAGTAGGCCGCCGATGGGGGCTCCTCTTCCCCACTCGCATCACCCGCCCCTACTCTGGGGAGTGAGCACGCAACGACGAAGTGTTACCGGAAGGGGAAGCCGGTGACCGTCGAGTGCGGAAGGTTCAGGTGTGTCATGGCTGCAGGCGAGAGGCCTCTGAACGAGGTTCAGTTCCTTACCGTGGCGGAAGTCGCCTCGGTGATGCGAGTGTCGAAGATGACCGTGTACCGCTTGGTGCACAGCGGTCATCTGCCCGCGATTCGGGTCGGGAGGTCATTCCGCGTCCCGGAGCAAGCGGTTCACGAGTACCTCCGCGAGTCCTACGTGGGGGTGGAGACAGCCTGACGGCGGTCCGGGCGGGATCCCCGGGGCGGCTCGACGGCGTCCCCGGGATCCCGCCCGGAACCCCTCGATTACAACCTCCGGCGCTCAGGCGGGTAGGCTGGCCCCTCATAAGTCGTGTGGGCCCATGCAGCCCAGCAACGAGTAAAGAGAAGTGAGCGAGGGTAGTCGTGGGCTCTGTTATCAAGAAGCGGCGTAAGCGGATGGCCAAGAAGAAGCACCGCAAGCTGCTCAAGCGCACTCGCGTTCAGCGTCGCAACAAGAAGTAGTCGCGACCTGCGGCGGTCGCCCACCACGCGGAGGCGGGGCGTGGGCGACGTCGCGACAGTGCGCTCTGTGGCCCCCCACCGGTTCGGTGGGGGGCCACAGTCGTATGCGGTGAACCCCCCTGGTCCGTCCGGTGGAACGAACGCCGTGCGGGGGTCCGGGCGTACGTTCCGTGCGGCGGATGGCTCGGTCCGTCCGTATGTCCGGGCACGCCGTCACTTCATGCATCGGGCGGACGTCACAGCGCGACACCGACCCGCTAACGTGACCGTCACGGGGAACACGGCAGAGTACGAGCAGGTGTCGTCGACGGCTGGAAGGAAGGCGCTGATCTTGGGGAAGGTCGTGCTCGTGACCGGAGTGGCCCGTCATCTGGGGGGCCGGTTCGTACGACGCATCCAGCGTGACCCCGAGGTGGACCGGGTGATCGCCGTGGACGCGATCGCGCCGGAGCACCACCTGGGCGGGGCGCAGTTCGTCCGCACCGACATAAGGCAGCCCACCATCGCCAGGCTGCTCGCCGAGCACTCCGTGGACACGGTCGTGCACATGGACGTGACGGGCACCCCGCTGGGCAGCGGCAGCCGCGCCTCGGTCAAGGAGACCAACGTCATCGGCACCATGCAGCTGCTCGGTGCCTGCCAGAAGTCGCCGACGGTCAAGCGGCTGGTCGTGAAGTCCAGCACCAACGTCTACGGGTCGGCGCCCCGCGACCCGGCCGTCTTCACCGAGACCACCTCGCCCAAGTCGCTGCCCAGCGGCGGCTTCGCGAAGGACACGGTCGAGGTCGAGGGGTACGTACGCGGCTTCGCGCGGCGCAGGCCCGACGTCGCCGTGTGCGTCCTGCGGTTCGCCAACATCCTCGGTCCCGGCGCGGACACCCCGCTCGCCGCCTACTTCTCGCTGCCCGTGCTGCCGACCGTGCTCGGCTACGACCCGCGGCTGCAGTTCGTGCACGAGGACGACGTGATCGACGTCCTGCGGATCGCCTCGCACGAGCCCGAGCGGGGCACGCTCAACAGCGGCACGTTCAACATCGCCGGTGACGGCGTCCTGCTGCTCTCGCAGTGCGCGCGCAGGCTCGGCCGGCCCACGGTGTCGCTGCTGATGCCCGCGATCACCTGGGTGGGCTCGGCGCTGCGCACGGTGGGCATGACGGACTTCTCGCCCGAGCAGCTGCGACTGCTCACCCACGGCCGGGTCGTGGCGACGAACCAGATGCGCGAGACGCTCGGATACCGGCCGAAGTTCTCCACGGCGGAGGCGTTCGCGGACTTCGCCCGCGGCCGGGGTCCGGGACTGCTGCCCCCCGAGGTCCTCGCGGGGGCCGTCGACCGGATCGCCGCACTGCCCGCTCTGGGCGGCAACCACCCCCTGACGCAGAGCGCCGACTGAGCGCCAACCGAGGAGCGCATCAACGATGGCGGACGCCAAGGTCATTCCGTTCGACGACGACCGGTCCCGTGGGAGCGCCGCACAGCGGCCGCCGCGGCGGCGCAGCGGGGGGAACAGGCGCAAGAGCGAGCAGGCGGCGGTGCACGAGGTCCAGCCCCTGCCCGCACGAACGATTCAGCAGGATGATGTGGCTGTGACGCATGAGGAACCGGCCGCAGGACCGGCTGCCGTGGAGGAGCCGCGGGGCGACGGCTGGGAGCGGCGTGTCGCCGGCGGTCTGTCGTTCCTGCGGCGGCGCCTGACGGGCGACTACGAGGTCGACGACTTCGGGTACGACCAGGAGCTCACCGAGCAGGTCCTGATGTCGCTGGTGCGCCCCCTCTACGAGAAGTACTTCCGCGTGGAGGTCAAGGGCATCGAGAACATCCCGTCGGAGGGCGGGGCGCTGATCGTCGCCAACCACTCGGGGACGCTGCCGCTGGACGGCCTGATGATGCAGGTCGCGGTCCACGACAACCACCCCGGGAACCGGCACCTGCGGCTGCTCGCGGCCGACCTGGTCTTCATGCTGCCCGTGGTCAACGAGCTGGCCCGCAAGGCCGGGCACACCCTCGCGTGCGCGGAGGACGCCGAACGCCTGCTGCAGCGCGGTGAACTGGTCGGGGTGATGCCGGAGGGCTTCAAGGGCATCGGCAAGCCGTTCAGCGAGCGCTACAAGCTGCAGCGGTTCGGCCGTGGCGGGTTCGTGTCGACCGCGCTGCGCCAGGGCACCCCGATCATCCCGTGCTCGATCGTGGGGGCGGAGGAGATCTACCCGATGATCGGCAACGCGAAGACCCTCGCACGGCTGCTCGGGTTCCCGTACTTCCCCATCACGCCGACCTTCCCGTGGCTCGGCCCGCTGGGCGCGGTCCCGCTCCCGACCAAGTGGACGATCCAGTTCGGCGAGCCGATCCCCACGGACGGCTATCCGCCGGAGGCGGCCGAGGACCCGATGCTCATGTTCAACCTGACGGACCAGGTCAGGGAACAGATCCAGCACACCCTGTACAAACTGCTGGTGCAGCGCCGCTCGGTCTTCTTCTGACCGACGGCCCCGGAGAACGGCATGCCGGTACGCGGCTGGGGCGCCCCCTTTTTCCGGAAAAGGGGGCGCCCCAGCCGCGTACCGGCGGGATCTAGTCCGCGTCCTCGCTGTCGATGCCCAGGCCGGGGAGCAGGCCCGGAAGCAGGGGCGGCAGGGTGACGTCCGGCTCGGGCGACGGAGTGCCCTTGCCCGAGGGGCTGGCGCTGGTGTCGTCCTCGGGCGGGTCGAGGAGGCCGCCCGTGCTGCCGCCGAGCAGGCCGTCGTCCTCGGTCCTGGACGTGGACGGCTTGGGCTTGCCGCTGCCGGTCCCGGGGCGGTCGGACGAGTCGCGGCCGGTGGCGCTGGGCGGGGCCGGCCGGTCCGAGCCGGAGGAGCCGGGGGAGTCGGAGCTCGCGCCGCGGTGCCGGCCGGTGCCCTCGGGGACGGGCGGCTCCGGGAGCAGCGCGCGCAGCGGGGCGACCTCTTCGTCCATGGCGTCGAAGACCGAGCTGACCTGGCGGCTGACGTCGCCGAGCTGGACCGGCAGCCGGTCGCGCAGGGCGCCCCAGGCGTCGCGGTGCGACTGCGAGAAGGCGGAGAGCGTCTGGATGGGGCCCAGGGAGTCCGGGTCCCGCTCGTAGGCCTCGTGCAGCAGGCGGTGGCCCTCGGAGGCGTCGTGCTGCATGCCGGACAGCGCGCGCCGGATCTCGCCCAGGGACTCGTGGTCCAGGGGGCCCGAGCGGCCGCGCTCCATCAGGCGGCGCGCCTCGCTCAGCCGGGTGGAGGCCTGGTCGAGGTAGAGCTCACCCCGGTCGCTGTCGCCGGCGGCCATGCCCAGCCTGAGGTCCTCCATGCCGCGCTTGAGCCCGTAGAGCGAGTCACCGGGCAGGGCGTCGGAGCTGGCGGCGGCCACTCCGCCGAAGGCTCCGGCGGCCACGCCCACGGTGAGTCCGCCCGCGGCGAGCCCTTTCGACAGCCGGGAACGGGGCCGCAGTTTCCCCAGCCCGGTCGCCCTGTGCGCGCCCCGGCCCCGGTGGGACCGCTGCTCGGGCACCGCAGGGCCCGTCGCCTCGCCCGCGGCCGTGCCCTCCATGAGCATGGCCTCCATCGCGGCCACCAGCTGGGCCCGCTGGACGACCTTGACCTCGGGGTCCATCTGCGGTTTGGGCAGCTCGCCGAGGCCGGTCGCCAGGGACAGCATCCGGCTCTGCTCGGACCGGTCCGCGACGGCCGGAGCAGGACCTTCGGTCCGCTCGGCCGCCGTGTCCCTGTCGGAGCGCTCCTCCAGGGCCTGGGCGAAGGCGTTCGTCCGCCGGTGCGCCGATACGTTCGCGATCACTGGCGGCACCTCCTCTCGTCATGACGGTCGGCTCCCCAGGGGGTCCTGGGGGTCGCGCCCCGCGACCACGAGCACTCGGTCGAGTGATCGAAGACGGTCAGGGTGTGACCACAGGGAGCCTGTATCCCGCACAACGAGCGGCTCGGCACTTGGGTTACGGACGACGGATGATCGGACCGTGAAGTCAACCGGCTTTCACGGAGGGTGAGTTGGTAATCGCTGAGCGTACGGGTCGGTGCGGGGCCCCGCCGGGGACGGTCCGGCGGGCCGGCCGCGTGGCGTCGGGCCCGCGGGGGCGCGGGGTCTCAGCGGGCGTCTTCCGGGAGGAGCCGGGCCAGGGTCCGGACCGCACGGTACTGGAGGGTCTTGATCGCGCCCTCGTTCTTGCCCATGACACGGGCGGTCTCGGCGACCGAGAGGCCCTGGAGGAACCGCAGGGTCACACACTCCTGCTGCTGGGGGTTGAGGCGGCGGACGGCGTCCAGCAGTGCCGCGTTCGAGAGGGACTCCAGGACGGAGTCCTCGGGGGAGCGCTCGACCTCGTTGGCGTCGAGCATCTCGCCGGTGGTCACTTCGAGCCGGAAGCGGCTCGACTTGAAGTGGTCCGCGACGAGGTTGCGGGCGATGGTGACCAGCCAGGCGCCGAAGTCACGGCCCTGCCAGGTGAACGTCCCGATGCGGCGCAGTGCGCGCAGGAACGTCTCGCTCGTGAGGTCTTCCGCGGTCGCCTTCCCGCCGACGCGGTAGTAGATGTAGCGGTACACGGTGTCGCTGTACTGGTCGTAGAGCCGGCCGAAGGCCTCGGCCTCACCGGCCTGTGCGCGCTCCACGAGATCCATCATCCGGGCGCTGTCACTGTCTGCGGCCGGGCGGCGTGCGGGGGTGGCCGACGCGCTCGAACGTCCTCGTCTGCCGACCGCCGCGTTTCCGTCCGCCAGTGCGTAGCACGGGCCGACGGGCGCGACGGAGACAGCGAGGGCGGGGACGGCGTACGCGGTGGGGACGAAGCCGCGCAGACGGTCGAGGACCGTTGCGCGCAGCGTAGCCAGGCCCGAGGCGTCAACCCCGACGTGTGGGTACACGGGACTCCCAGAGGCAGAGCTTCCATCACGTGCAGTACCGGACCGTTCACCCGTCGTAGCGAAAGGTGGGGTCCGTTATGCGTCTGAGGAGAATAACGCTTCGTACAGGCAGTGCTACACCCAGTTGCTCAAATCATCGATTACGTCGCTTCTGTAACCGAATGGCACCTGGTGAAGTGCCGAATCATGACCGGTTGTTGATCGATTCGGTTCGTGTTCCGTCTGAGTCCAGGGCGTGTTGTGGCCGGGTCCCGTCAACAGCACTGCTGTGCCCGGAGGGGGCGCGGAAACCGCGCGGACGCCAGGGCCTGCCCGGCGGGCCCTAGCGGCGGCGGCGGTGCAGGGCGATGGCGGCGGCGGTGCCGCCGGCGACCGCGCCGACCCCGGCCGCGGCCGGAATGCCGACCTTCGCGGCCTTGCGGCCCGTACGGTAGTCGCGCAGCCGCCATTCGAGGGTGCGGGCGTGCTTGCGGAGCTTGGCGTCCGGGTTGATCGCGTAGGGGTGTCCCACCAGCGACAGCATCGGGATGTCGTTGTGCGAGTCGCTGTACGCGGCGCAGCGGTCGAGGTCCAGTCCCTCCGCCGCGGCCAGGGCGCGGACCGCCTCGGCCTTCGCGGGGCCGTGCAGGGGTTCGCCGACGAGTTTGCCGGTGTACACGCCGTCCATCGACTCCGCGACCGTGCCGAGGGCGCCGGTCAGGCCGAGGCGGCGGGCGATCACCGTGGCGATCTCGACCGGGGCGGCCGTGACGAGCCACACCTTCTGGCCCGCGTCCAGGTGCGCCTGGGCGAGTGCGCGGGTGCCGGGCCAGATGCGCTCGGCCATGTACTCGTCGTAGATCTCCTCGCCGATCGACATCAGTTCGGCGACGCGGTGGCCCTTGACGATGGACAGCGCGGAGTCCCGCGCGTCCTGCATGTGCTCGGGGTCCTCGATGCCGGCCAGCCGGAACCAGGCCTGCTGCCAGGCGAACCGGTACAGGTCGCGGGACTCGAAGAACTTCCGCTTGTAGAGGCCGCGGCCGAAGTGGAAGATCGCGGCGCCCTGCATCACCGTGTTGTCGAGGTCGAAGAAGGCGGCGGCCTGCTCGTCGCCGTACACCGGGAACTCCGGTTCGGCGGCTCCGGGCGCGCCTTCCTGCGCGAGCTCCTCCAGCACCTGGGAGGTCTTGCGCGCTGCCTCAGCCGAGGCCTCGCCTGCCAGCACGCTGCGCGCGGTGGCGGAGCGCCTGCGGGGGGTGAGCCATCCGAGAGCGGCCATGGCGTGAGCATAGCCAGTTTGTTCGGTGGGACCGGAGCCGGGAGGTTCGGATGCGGTGAACTCTCCGCGGCGGTGTCGTTAAGGAGTCCGCCCCTTCCGGACGCTCCTCCGGCCCGCTCTTTCCGGCTCCACCGGGGGCTGGGTGCCGGGCGCCGACCGGTGGGGGCCGGTCGCGCGGTTCCCCGCGCCCCTGACGGGGCGGGAGAATGAGGCGTATGAGTTCTGTTTTTCGGGGTCCGGGACGTCGGGCGGAGAAGAAGGTGCCTCGGGAGCGATTGGTCACGCTCATCGGGAAACCCGACTGCCATCTGTGTGAAGACGCACAGATCGTCGTCGAGAAGGTCTGCGGTGATCTCGGTGTCGTCTGGGAGAAGAAGGACATCACCCAGGACGCCGAGCTGCACCGGGAGTACTGGGAGCAGATCCCCGTGGTGCTCGTGGACGGGGCCCAGCACACCTTCTGGCGGGTGGACGAGGCGCGGCTGCGGCGCGCGCTCACGTCGTAGCGGCCGCTCCCGGGGGCCGGGAGCGGGACGGGAATGGCCGGAAGCGGTACAGGAGTAATGGATCTGTGGCCTGACCGAGCAGTCCAAGGCGTCCGGAAAGTCACTTAGGATCGAGGGCGATTCGGACTCGGGGGCGGGGATCGTAGAGGAGAGTGTGCGGTTTTGCCCCCAACAACCGAGGAACGACGGTGCGTGAGCGCCGGTTCCGTACCGGTGCGCCGGGGGCGCGTGACCCCGGTCACGTTGCCCGGGCAAATCGGACACCATCTTTGTGCACGCGTTCACAAAGACATAACCTGCATTCGACGGGGCGGTCCAGGGACGTGTGACCGCCTGCAGCCCCGCGCTACCCGCAGGAGCACCGTGGCAACTGGCCGAACTCACCGAACGGCGACCCGCGGCCGAGGGATTCCCGAGGCCACCGTCGCCAGGCTTCCGCTGTACCTCCGAGCCCTCACCGCTCTGTCGGAGCGCTCGGTACCCACGGTCTCCTCCGAGGAGCTCGCGGCCGCGGCGGGGGTCAACTCCGCGAAACTGCGCAAGGACTTCTCGTACCTCGGGTCGTACGGGACGCGCGGTGTCGGTTACGACGTCGAGTATCTCGTCTACCAGATCTCCCGTGAGCTGGGGCTGACCCAGGACTGGCCGGTAGTGATCGTCGGCATAGGAAACCTCGGCGCGGCCCTGGCCAACTACGGCGGGTTCGCCTCGCGCGGGTTCCGGGTCGCGGCGCTGATCGACGCCGATCCCGCGATGGCCGGGAAGCCCGTCGCCGGGATCCCCGTGCAGCACACCGACGAGCTGGAAAAGATCATCGACGACAACGGCGTGTCGATCGGGGTCATCGCGACACCCGCCGGCGCCGCCCAGCAGGTCTGCGAGCGGCTCGTCGCCGCCGGTGTGACCTCCATCCTGAACTTCGCGCCGACCGTGCTGTCCGTGCCGGACGGCGTCGACGTGCGCAAGGTCGACCTCTCCATCGAGCTGCAGATCCTCGCCTTCCACGAGCAGCGCAAGGCCGGCGAGGAGGCCGAGGCGCAGGCCGACGCCGTGCTCGAGGCCGAAGCCGCCGCCGCGGCGGCCAAGGACGCCGGGAAAGGGCCCGACGGGGATGTCCCCGCCGTGATGCCGGCATGAGTCTCCTCGTCGTCGGGCTGAGCCACCGCAGCGCTCCGGTCAGCGTCCTGGAGCGGGCCGCGCTGTCCGCGGACGCCCAGGTCAAGCTGGTCCAGGACACGGTCGCCGTCGAGCCCGCCTCCGAGGCCGCGGTCCTCGCCACCTGCAACCGGATCGAGCTCTACGCCGACGTGGACAAGTTCCACGCGGGCGTCGCCGAGCTCTCCACGCTGCTCGCGCAGCACAGCGGGGTCGGTCTGGAAGAACTCACCCCGCACCTGTACGTGCACTACGAGGACCGGGCCGTCCACCACCTCTTCTCGGTGGCCTGCGGGCTGGACTCGATGGTGATCGGCGAGGGCCAGGTCCTCGCCCAGATCAAGGACGCCCTCGCCGGCGCGCAGGAGCTGCACACCGCCGGACGCCTGCTGAACGACCTGTTCCAGCAGGCGCTGCGGGTCGGCAAGCGCGCCCACTCCGAGACCGGCATCGACCGGGCCGGGCAGTCCCTGGTGACCTTCGGCCTGGAGCAGTTCGCCGAGGGTTCGACGGTCGACGCCTGGGCCCGGGACAAGCGCGTCCTCGTGATCGGCGCGGGCTCGATGTCCTCGCTGGCCGCGGCGACGCTCGCGCGCGCGGGCGTGGCCGAGGTCGTCGTCGCCAACCGCACCTTCGACCGGGCCGAGCGGCTCGCCGAACTGCTCACGCAGCAGTACGGGCGGCGTTCCCCCGAACAGGACGGCTCCGGGGGCGGCACCGCGGTGGCGGCCCGTGCGGTGCCGATCGACGCGGTCGCGGATGAGCTGACACGTGCCGATGTCGTCGTGTCCTGCACCGGTGCGACGGGTCTCGTCCTCACGGCCGAGGTCGTCGCGACGGCGCTGGAGGGCCGCACGGCCCGGCCGCCGGTCACCGGCGACGGCACCCGCGCGACGGACGGCACCCGCGCGACGGACGGCACCCGCGCGACGGACGGCGCTCCGGCCCGTACGGCCGCCTCCGCCGCACGGGACGAACTGCCGCCCACGAGTGTCGGCACCGAGGACAACTGCCCCCTCGACCTCTCCGCCGTGCAGGGCACCGCCGGGTTCTCCGTGCTGGGCGAGGCCGCCGTGGCCGGCATGGCCGCGGCCGAGCTGGAGCAGCACGCCGCCTGGGTGGACAAGGGCGCCTCGGCCACGGGCTCGGCCACCGGGTCCGAGGAGCAGGCCGCCGACCCGGCCGCCGAGACCGCGGCCATCACCGCGCTCGCCGCCGCCGCGGCCGTTCTCGGACGGGTGCCCGAGCGGCGCCGGCCCGAGCCCGTCGCCGAGGTGCCCCGGCCCGCACCCGTCCTGTCGCTGCTCGACCTCGCCATGCCCCGTGACGTCGACGCGGCCGCGCACCGGCTGCCCGGCGTGCGGCTGGTGGACATCGAGTCGCTCGCCGAGGCGTCCGCGGACGCGCCCATGGCGGCCGACGTCGACCAGGTGAAGCGGATCGTCTCCGACGAGGTCGCCGCGTTCGGCGCCGCCCAGCGGGCCGCTCACATCACTCCGACCGTCGTGGCGCTGCGCACGATGGCCGCCGACGTCGTCGCGGGCGAGATCGCCCGGCTCGACGGACGGCTGCCCGGCCTCGACGACAAGCAGCGCAGCGAGATCACCCAGACCGTGCGACGCGTCGTGGACAAACTGCTCCACGCGCCGACCGTACGGGTCAAGCAGCTGGCCGCCGAGCCCGGCGGTGCCGGGTACGCGGACGCGCTGCGGACCTTGTTCGACCTGGACCAGGAGACGGTCGCCGCCGTCTCACGGGCCGATGACCGCGACGCCGACGGCAGTCGCGTCGACGGCGGGCGCGTTGCCGCCGGCACGACCTTCGACAGCAACAACTTCGAGAGCGCCGAGAACCGAGGGCGAGCATGACTGAGCAGGCACTGAGGCTCGGGACCAGGCGGAGCAAGCTCGCCATGGCCCAGTCCGGGCAGGTGGCGGACGCCGTGAGCCAGGTGACCGGACGGCCCGTCGAGCTCGTGGAGATCACGACCTACGGGGACACCTCCCGCGAGCACCTCGCACAGATCGGCGGGACGGGCGTCTTCGTGACCGCCCTGCGGGAAGCGCTGCTGCGCGGTGAGGTCGACTTCGCCGTGCACTCGCTCAAGGACCTGCCGACCGGGCAGCCCGACGAGCTGGCACTGGCCGCCGTACCCGTCCGCGAGGACCCGCGTGACGTGCTGATCGCACGGGACGGCCTGACGTTCGCCCAGCTGCCGGACGGCGCGCGCATCGGCACCGGCTCGCCGCGCCGCATGGCCCAGCTGAACGCGTACGCGCGCGATCACGGGCTGACCATCGAGACCGTTCCGATCCGCGGGAACATCGACACCCGCATCGGGTTCGTGAGCGGTGGCGAGCTGGACGGTGTGGTCCTCGCCGCCGCCGGACTGAACCGGGTGGGACGGACCGGTGAAGTGACCGACTTCCTGCCGGTCGACACAATTTTGCCCGCCCCCGGTCAGGGGGCCCTCGCGATCGAGTGTGCCGCGGACGACGCGGACCTCGTCGCTGCGCTCGGCGAGCTCGACGACCCGTTCACCCGGGCCGCCGTGACCGCCGAGCGGTCCCTGCTCGCCGCCCTGGAGGCCGGCTGCAGCGCCCCCGTGGGCGCCTTCGCCGACCTCCTGGCCGACGACGGGCAGACTGTCAAGGAAATGCGCCTGCGCGGCGTCGTCGGCACGACCGACGGCTCGACGCTGGTGCAGTTGTCCACCACCGGTCCCGTACCCGAGACACATGACCAAGCAATGGCGCTCGGCCGTGAACTCGCTGCCGAGATGCTTGCCAAGGGCGCGGCCGGTCTGATGGGGGAGCGAGTACATTGAGCCCCACCACCCTTCCCGTCGGCCTCGAACACGGGCACGTCACCTTCCTCGGTGCCGGACCCGGTGATCCCGGACTGCTGACTCTGCGCGCCGTGGAGGCGCTGGGGAACGCGGATGTCCTGGTCGCCGAACCCGAAGTGCTCGACGTCGTCCGCACGCACGCCAGACGAAACGTCGCCGTGCTCGACACCTGTACGGGCCCGAGCCCGGACACGCCTCAGCTGAAGGTGGTCGACGGCACGTCGACGACCCCTGGCGTCCCCGCGTCGAAGGACGCGGCCAATATTGTCATGGAGGCCGCACGGGGCGGCAGGCGGGTCGTCCGTGCGGTCGCGGGTGATCCCGGGCTCGACGCGTACGCCGCCGGCGAGATGCTCGCCTGCGCCGCGGCGGGGGTGCCCTTCGAGGTCGTCCCCGGTGTGGCCGCCGCTGTCGGTGTGCCCGCGTACGCGGGGGTGCCGCTGCGGGACGCCGAGGGCACGGACGTGCGGTTCGTCGACGCCCGTACGGCGTCCGCGCGCTGCTGGGCCGAGGTCGGGGTGTCCGACGGGACCGTGGTCGTCTCGACGACCCTCGACTCCGTGGGGGCGGCCGCGGGTGAGCTCGTCGCCGCCGGCCGCAAGCCCGACACCCCGATGACCGTCACGGTGGCCGGTACGACGACGCGGCAGCGGACCTGGTGCGCGACGCTCGGCACCATCGCGCAGACGCTGAAGCAGGCCAAGGTGCTGCCCTCGCCCGAGGGCGGCAGGCCGGTGATAGCCGTGGTCGGTGAGCGTTCCTCCGCCGCGCAGCGCGAGCAGCTCTCGTGGTTCGAGTCCAAGCCGCTGTTCGGCTGGAAGGTGCTCGTGCCGCGGACGAAGGAGCAGGCGGCGTCGCTCTCCGACCAGCTGAGGTCGTACGGGGCCGTGCCGCACGAGGTGCCGACGATCGCCGTCGAGCCGCCGCGCACGCCCCAGCAGATGGAGCGGGCGGTCAAGGGACTCGTCACCGGGCGGTACGAGTGGATCGCCTTCACCTCGGTGAACGCCGTCAAGGCCGTGCGGGAGAAGTTCGAGGAGTACGGGCTCGACGCGCGTGCCTTCGCGGGGATCAAGGTCGCCGCGGTGGGGGAGCAGACCGCCAAGGCGCTGATCGCCTTCGGGGTCAAGCCGGACCTGGTGCCCAGCGGTGAGCAGTCCGCCGCGGGGCTGCTGGAGGACTGGCCGCCCTACGACCCGGTCTTCGACCCGATCGACCGGGTGTTCCTGCCCCGTGCCGACATCGCCACGGAGACGCTGGTCGCCGGGCTCATCGAGCTGGGCTGGGAGGTCGACGACGTCACGGCCTACCGGACCGTGCGCGCTTCGCCGCCGCCCGCCGACACGCGTGAGGCGATCAAGGGCGGCGGGTTCGACGCCGTGCTGTTCACCTCGTCGAGCACCGTGCGGAACCTGGTGGGCATCGCCGGAAAGCCGCACAACGTGACCGTGATCGCCTGTATCGGTCCGGCCACCGCCAAGACCGCCGAGGAGCACGGGCTGCGGGTCGACGTCATGTCGCCCGAGCCGTCCGTGCACCGGCTGGCCGAGGCGCTGGCGGAGTTCGGGCTGCGGCGGCGGGCCTCCGCGGTCGAGGCCGGGGATCCGGTCACCCGGCCGAGCGAGCGGCGGCCCGGGTCCCGGCGCAGGCGTACCACCACGTAGCCGCGAGGCGCGTCGTGGGAGCGGGCCGTGCCGGTACGACGTACCGGCACGGCCCGCTCCCGTCGTACGCCGGGTGCCGCGCTCCGACTTCGCGTCGGTAAAGGTGCTTCCGGGGCGGGCGTAGCGTGGTGGTATGACGAGCTACGGATCCTTCCCTGGTACGCGGCCTCGGCGGTTGCGGAGCAGTTCTGTGATGCGGCGGATGGTCGCCGAGACCCGGCTGCATCCCGCCGACTTCATCCTCCCCGCCTTCGTGCGCGAGGGCGTGGCCGAGCCCGTGCCCATCGCCGCGATGCCGGGCGTCGTGCAGCACACCCGGGAGAGCCTGAAGAAGGCCGCCGCCGAGGCCGTGGCCGCCGGGATCTCCGGGATCATGCTCTTCGGGGTGCCGGAGGAGTCCAAGAAAGATGCCGTGGGGACGGCCGGGACCGACCCGGAGGGGATCCTGCAGGTCGCCCTGCGCGACGTGCGCGCCGAGGTCGGGGACGAGCTGCTGGTGATGTCCGACCTGTGTCTCGACGAGACCACCGACCACGGGCACTGCGGTGTGCTGGACGCCGAGGGGCGCGTCGACAACGACGCCACCCTGGAGCGGTACGCCGAGATGGCTCAGGTGCAGGCCGACGCGGGCGCGCATGTGGTGGCGCCCAGCGGGATGATGGACGGGCAGATCGGCGTCGTCCGCGACGCCCTGGACCAGATCGGGCGGGAGGACGTGGCGGTGCTCGCCTACACCGTCAAGTACTCGTCCGCCTTCTACGGTCCCTTCCGGGAGGCCGTCGGGTCGTCGCTGCGCGGTGACCGGAAGACCTATCAGCAGGACCCCGCGAATGTCCGGGAGTCGCTGCGGGAGCTGGCGCTCGACCTGGAGGAGGGCGCCGACATGGTCATGGTGAAGCCCGCCGGGCCCTACCTCGACATCCTGGCGCGCGTCGCGGACGCCGTGGACCTGCCCGTCGCCGCGTACCAGATCTCCGGGGAGTACTCGATGATCGAGGCCGCCGCGGAGAAGGGCTGGATCGACCGCGACCGGGCGATCCTGGAGACGCTGACGGGCATCAAGCGGGCCGGCGCGCGCAACATCCTGACGTACTGGGCGACGGAGGTCGCGCAGAAGCTGCGCTGAGCGCGCGCCGGGGCGGGGCCGCCGTCACCAGGAGAGGGCGTCCGCCATCGAGGCCTGCCAGTACGTGACGCGGATCGAGTCGTCGACGTACACGCCCTTCTTCGGCAGCGACGGCCTGGCGGGCGTCTGCGAGTCCGTGTCGAGGTAGAACGTCAGCGTCCTGGCCGTGTAGCCGTTGGAGCCGCTGCCGTCCGCCGCCGACAGCAGTACGCCCGCGTAGCCGGACTCGCCCGGCGCGAGGGTGACCACCGCCTGCGGCTTGGAGTCCTCGTAGGCCGGCGGCACCGACTGGGCCGCGCCGAGGCGGACGGCCGGGTAGCGGACCAGGTCGCAGTTCTTCGAACCGGTGTTGGTGACGGTGAGGAGGAGGTGGTTGAGGGGGCGGTCGACCACGGTGGCCGTCGTGCGGATGTCGGTGCAGGGCGTGAGGGCGGCGGACGGGTCCCCCGCGGAGCCGGAGGCCCCGCCGGCGCCCGACGATCCCCGCGGGCCCTTGGCGCCGGTCGAGCTTGAGATGCCCGTGCCGCCTTCGTCGTTCTTCGCGGCCGCCGTGTCCGCGTGGCCCTTGCCCGTGGACGTCCCCTTGCCTTCCTCGGACGTGGACGACGTGGACGAGGAGCTCTTCGACGCACCCTCGTCGCGGACGCCCTCCGAGCTGTTGCACGCGGTCAGGGACAGCGTGGCGACGGTGAGCGCGGCGGCGGCGAGCAGCTGGGCACGGGTGCGGGTGGTGCGTGCGGACATGGGTGATCCCCCTGGTGCGGTACGGGTGGTGGCACGGACCGCTCGACCGGGTGCCGGGAGCGGCGTGCTTGGATGGCCCAAGCTTGTGCGGCGGTCCGTCCCGGCCGCCACACCGGCCGGGATCTTCGGGACGCTGGAATGACTGCAACGGCCCTGACCTGGGGGAACGGCCTGCCCCTGGAATGCGGGTCCGGGACGCCGACAAGGGAGAAACGGTGGCGGGGGACGAGTTCACGGACCTGCTGGGGCGGCTGAAGGAGCGGTCCGGGCTCAGTTACGGGGTCCTCGCGAAGCGGCTCCACACGAGTGCGTCCACGCTGCACCGGTACGTCAACGGGGACGCCGTTCCGACGGATTACGCGCCCGTGGAGCGGTTCGCCCGGCTGTGCAGGGCGACGCCTGAGGAACTGGTGGAACTGCACCGGCGGTGGATCCTCGCGGACGCCTCCCGGGGCCAGAAGCCCGCGGTGCCCGGGACTCCGGCCGCTTCGGCCGCCTCCGGGGCGCAGGGCGCGGATCCGGCGGACGGTCCGGGCCCGTCCGCCCCCGTCGGGTCGCCGGCCCCGCCGGCCGCCGCGGGCGGGGCGGCCGTACGGCGGCGGCGTACCGGCGTCCTTGCCGGGGCGGCCGTGGCCGCCGCCGTGGTGGCGGCGCTCGTGGTGAACCTCGTGCCGGACGGGGGCGACGAGGGGCGCGGGCGGTCGGTCGGGGCCGCCGGATCCGCCGGAGGCCGTCCGGAGACCGGTGCGTCCGGCGACGCGAAGGGCAGGTCGGCCTCACCGTCCGCCTCGCCGTCCGGGAAACCCTCGGCGTCCGCCTCGCCCGCGCCCTCGCCCTCCGTCTCCCGGAGCGGCGCGGCCCGGGGCCCGGGGCCGGACGCCGCGAGCGACGGCGGCGCCACCGCACCCACGGTCGCCGTCGACGCGTACAGCTGGGAGGACCAGTGCAGCCAGCACTACCTCGTCGACCGCGGGCCCGGGCAGGTGCCCCCGCCGCCGAGCGAGCCGGACGCGCGCGGGTGGGTCAACGCGCTCGGCGGGGTCGCCGCCGGACAGCAGATGCTCACGCTGACCGTCCAGGGCGCGGGGAGGGCCACCGTCGTCCTGGAAGAGCTGCATGTACGGGTCGTCGCCAGGGGCGCGCCCCTGGCCTGGAACGACTTCGCGATGGGCGTCGGCTGCGGTGGCGGTGTGCGGACCGCGTCGTTCGGGGTGGACCTCGACGACGGGCGGCCCGCGACCTCGCCCAGGGCCGGGCAGCGCGACTTCCCGTACAAGGTCAGCGAGACCGACCCCGAGGTCTTCCACGTCTTCGCGGACGCCCGCACGCACCACGTGAGCTGGTACCTGGAGCTGGAGTGGTCGAGCGGCAGCCGGAAGGGCACCCTCCGCGTCGACGACCACGGCAGGCCGTTCCGTACGAGCGGCCACGTGGGGCGGCCCGCGTACACCTACCCGCTCGGCGACTCCGCCTGGGGGCGCGACGAGTACCGGCCCGACGTCCCCGGATGAGCGCCCGGGCCACGGACGGGTGACCAGGTGCCGGGCGGGTGACCAGGTCCCGGATCGCGCGGCCGGGGCACCATCAAGTCGCCCCGGGAGTTAGGTTGTTGCCCGTTGACGGACCCCTTTCGACGCGACTCCCCAGGGAGAGACCCCATGCCCGGTGACGCTCTCAGCCAGGACCCCGCCGAGCTGAGAAGGAGGATCGACACGAGCAAGGCGCACCCGGCCCGCGTCTACGACGTCTTCCTCGGGGGCAAGGACAACTACCCGGTGGACCGGGCCGCGGCCGCCGCCGCGCTCGCCGCCAACCCGCGCGGCTACCTCGACGTCCGCCACAACCGCGACTTCCTGCGCCGCGCCGTGAACACACTGACCGGCGAGGAGGGCATCCACCAGTACCTGGACATCGGCACCGGGCTGCCCACCCAGGAGAACGTGCACCAGATCGCCCAGCGCATCGCCCCCGACTCCCGTGTCGTGTACGTCGACAACGACCCGGTCGTCCTCGCCCACGCGCGCGCCCTGCTCACCAGCGGGTCCCGGGGCCGCACCGACTACATCGACGCCGACCTGCACGACCCGGGACAGATCCTCGAAGAGGCCGCCAGGACCCTGGACTTCGGGCAGCCGATCGCCCTCGCGCTGGTGGCGATCCTGCACTTCGTCGAGGACGAGCGGGCCTACCCGATCGTGCGCGAGCTGATCGACGCGCTGCCCCCGGGCAGCCGGCTCGTGCTCAGCCACCTCACCGAGGACCTCAACCCGGAGAACGTCCGCGCGGTCCAGCGGACGTACACCGAGCGGGGCTTCACCTTCGTGCTGCGTACGAAGGCGCAGGTCGAGCGGTTCCTCACCGAGAACGGCCTGGAGGTGGACGAGCCCGGCGTGGTCCCCGCCCACCGCTGGCGGCCCGACAACGCGGCGCCCGCGCCCGAGCGGGCCGAGGACGGCTACCTCGACACCCTCGACGACATCGAGAAGGTCCGCTACCGCGACATCGGCGACGTGACGGACGCGGACATCAACGTGTACGCGGTCACCGGCCGCAAGCCCTGAGCGGTCAGTCCCACCAGAAGGTCCAGGAACGTGCGCCGAGCACCTCGCGCTCGGCGTACGCCCGCAGGGAGGCGTAGCCGCCCTGCGTGATGTTGTCGGGGCAGAACGCGTAGTGCTCGGCCGCCACCGCCCCGGCCTCGGCCGGGCCGCGGGGCGGGGCCGCGACGGAGACGACCAGCTGGTCGAAGCCGAGTGCCACGACCCGGACGCCGAAGCGGTCCTCCCAGGACCGCAGGACCGCGCACAGCTCCGCCACGTCGTTCACGTGGTTGACCGGGCCGCACCAGCCGAGCGCGGCCGGGATGTCCGCGCTGCGGCGGGCCGGGACGAGCGCGAGGCGCGGCTCCTCCAGCGGGCCCGCCCCGCCGGTCAGGGCGTCCGTCACCTCGGCCGCCCACACGTCCGGGTCGACGTCCGGTACGCCCGCCGCGGCGAGACCGGGCCAGTCGGTCTCCCGCACGTCCGCCGCGCACTCCTCCCAGAGCTCCGCCAGCACCTCCTCGGCGTCGTGGTCACCCGGGTAGGACGCGAGGTCCGGGCGCAACTCCCACTTGTCCGGGTGCGATTCGCTGTCACGGCGTCCGCCGACCAGGACCGGGTACAGACCGGCCGTGCGGCGCGCGGACGCCAGCCGCAGCCAGTCGCCCGGCGCCGCCGGGCCGTGGGCGCGCCACAGCAGCGGTTCGCCGTGGGGCCCTTCGACCGTCGTGTCGAGCAGGGCGCCGGGCGGCAGGTCGAGGCCGAGCGGGCGACCGGTCGGGTCGGCCGCGAGCTTCGGCAGCTGGTTCGGAAGAGTCGCCATGCCCATGACTCTAGAACCCGTCACCGACAACGGTCCCGGGGGCCGTCACCGGACCGGACGTCCGCGGCCGACGCCCCGTCAGCCGGTGCCGAACCACGTCTGCGCGAGCGAGTCCAGCGTCGGCAGCGGCGGTTCGGGCAGCACGCGCAGGTACGTGGGCAGGTCGCTGTAGACGTGCAGCAGCGTGTACGCCATGAGCGTGTGCGGGTCGAACGGCGGGCGCCCGTAGGCCTCGTAGAAACGTTTCAGGAGCCGGGGCTGCCCGCATGAGACGAACAGGCCGACGCTCACGAAGTCGTACGCCGGGTCGCCGATCATCGCGGGCTCGAAGTCGAACAGGCCCGTCAACCGCCAGCTGTCCGGTTCCACGGTCAGGTGCTCGCGCATGAACTCGGTGTGCAGCAGCACCCGCCGGGCCGGCGCGGCCAGCGGCACCGAGCTCAGGAACCACGGGATCTGGTCGAGCCACGCCTTCGGCAGCCCGCACTCGCGCTGCTGCTCCACCGCGTTCACGCGCTGCGCGTCGACGAACTGGCCCCAGTCGGCCGGGCCGGCGAAGCTCGCCAGCGGGGCGGTGCTCAGCGCGTGCAGGGCCGCGAGCGTCTCGCCGGCCTCCGTGACGAGCCGGTCCTGCTCCGCCGCCGGGATCCGCGGCCACGCCTGCGCGAGGCTCTCGCCGGGCAGCCGGGACATCAGGACGAAGGACCAGCCGTTCTTGTACGCGCCCGCCGAGTACAGCTGCGGTGTCGGCACCGGCAGCCTGCCGTACACATGCGTGAGCATCCGCTCCTCGCGCCGCGCGTCGAGCTTCTCGAAGGCGGGGAACAGCTTCAGTACGTGCGCGGCGCCGATCGCGTACACCGGCAGCGAGCCCTCGACATAGCGGACCATCGGCTTCGGGACCAGCCCGAGGCGCTCGCACAGGTCGGCGACGGCCGGCCGCAGCAGGGCCTCGTCCCGGACGACGTCGGCCAGCTCCTCGCCGGTCTCAACGAGTGGCAGCACGGGCGGCCACCCTCCGGTCGGCCGAAGGGGCGGAGAAGGGCAGTGCGGTGCTCATTGCGCTCCCAGCGTGCGGTCCAACAGGGCCCGTGGGCCCCCGGAATCCGGGGCGGGCGGCCCCGCAGCATCGCATCATGCGGGGTGCGCCCCGGGACCTCAACCTTTGGCCAGCGCTGTGACGTGCGGACACACGGCAGCCCTTCACCCGAACGGGTGAAGGGCTGCCGTCGTGGTGCGAGGTCAGAGGCGGTCGGGGGTCCTGATGCCGAGCAGCGCCATGCCCCGGTGGAGCGTGCGGGCCGTCAGGTCGACGAGGAACAGCCTGTTCTCGACGACCTCCTTCGGGTTCGCGTCGCTCAGCACCTGGCACTGGTCGTAGAACGTCGTCAGGTGCGACGCCAGCTGGTAGAGGTACGAGGCCAGTTTGTGCGGCTCGTAGCCCGCGGCCACGTCCAGGAGCAGCTCGCCGAACTGGTCCAGGTGCAGCCCCAGCGCACGCTCCGCCGGAGCCAGCGCGAGCTCCGGGTGGGCCAGCGGACGCGCGTCCCCGGCCTTGCGGAGGATCGACTGGATACGGGCGTACGCGTACTGGAGGTACACGCTGGTGTCGCCGTTCAGCGACACCATCTGGTCCAGGTCGAACTTGTAGTCCCGCACCGCGGACGTGGAGAGGTCCGCGTACTTCACGGCGCCGACCCCGACGAACCGGCCGTTCCCGACGATCTCCTCCTCGGACAGGCCCACCTTCCCGGCCTTCTCGCGGACCACCGTCGTGGCACGGTCGATCGCCTCGTCCAGCAGGTCCACCAGCCGGACCGTCTCGCCCTCACGGGTCTTGAACGGCTTGCCGTCCTTGCCGAGGACCGTGCCGAAGGCCAGCTGCCGCGCCTTCGTCTCCCCGTTCAGCCAGCCCGCCCTGCGCGCCGTCTCGAAGACCATCTTGAAGTGCAGGGACTGGCGGGCGTCGACCACGTACAGGAGCGTGTCCGCCTTCAGGTCGAAGACGCGGTTCCTGATCGCGGAGAGGTCGGTGGCCGCGTAGCCGTAGCCGCCGTCCGACTTCTTCACGATCAGCGGGACCGGGTTGCCGTCCGGGCCCTTGACGTCGTCGAAGAACACGCACAGCGCGCCCTCCGAGCGGACCGCGACGCCCGACTCCTCCAGGAGGCGGCACGTCTCGTCCAGCATGTCGTTGTAGCCCGACTCGCCGACGATGTCCGCGTCCCGGATCTCCATGTCCAGCTTCTCGAAGACCGAGAAGAAGTAGACCTTCGACTCGTCCACGAACCGCTGCCAGATGGCGAGGGTGTCCGGGTCGCCGGCCTGGAGGTCGACCACCCTGCGGCGGGCCCGCGTCTTGAACTCCTCGTCGGAGTCGAAGTGCGTCCGCGCGGCCTTGTAGAGGCGGTTGAGGTTCGACATCGCCTCCTCGCCCGTCTCCGCGGTGCCGTCGCCGGCGTCGCGCGCGCTGCGGTCCAGCTCGTGCGGGTGCTCGTCCAGGTACTGGATCAGCATGCCGAACTGGGTGCCCCAGTCGCCGATGTGGTGCCGCCTGACGACGCTCTCGCCGACGAACTCCAGGATCTGCGTGACCGCGTCGCCGATCACCGCCGAGCGGAGGTGCCCTACGTGCATCTCCTTCGCGACGTTCGGCTGGGCGTAGTCGACGACCGTCGTGCCGGGGTGGTCGAGGAACGGGACACCGAGGCGGTCCGCGGGGTCCGCGGCGCGGGCCGCGAGGGTCTGCGTGATCGCCCGGTCGGTGACCGTGATGTTCAGGAAGCCGGGGCCCGAGACCTCGATGTCCCCGATCAGGTCACCCTTGACGACCTGGTCCACGACCCGGGTCGCGAGGTCCCTGGGGTTGGCCTTCGCCTTCTTCGCCAGGGCGAGGATCCCGTTGGCCTGGAAGTCGGCCCGGTCGCTGCGTCGCAGCAGCGGGTCCGCGTCCGCGGTCTCCGGCAGGGCTGCCGTGAGCGCGGCCGTCAGGCGCTGGTGGACGTGGGCGGTGAGGGACGTGACCGGGGCCATGGAGTGGATGCCGTTCTCCTGGTGGGTACGGGTGGGTGCGCCCAGTATCCCACGGGGGGTAAAGGGGTTTTCGCCCCCGCCGCCCCTGCCCTTCCCGTCCCCCGGGGCTGCGCCCCCGGACCCCCCTGTCGCACCGGCACGCTCGTCCTCGGACGCCGGACGGGCTGGATGCGCAGCCCGTCCGGCGCCCGAGGACCGGGGGTTCGGGGGCCGGCCCCCGAGGTGAGGGAAAGCCGTTTTCGTGGATGCGGCGGTAGCTGGGAGAATGAAGCGGTCAGCCGTGCGAACCGTACCGCCGGCCCATGACACCTCCTGAGGAAAGAAGGACGTGCCGATCGTGGCTCAGAGCACCGAGACCACCGACTGGGTCTCCCGTTTCGCGGATGAGGTCATCGAGGAGTCGGAGCGCCGAGCCCCGGGCAAACCCGTCGTCGTCGCGTCGGGACTGTCCCCCTCCGGCCCCATCCACCTCGGCAACCTGCGCGAGGTCATGACCCCGCACCTGGTCGCCGACGAGATCCGCCGCCGCGGCCACGAGGTCAGGCACCTGATCTCGTGGGACGACTACGACCGCTACCGCAAGGTGCCGAACGGCGTCCCGGGCACGGACGCGTCCTGGGCCGAGCACATCGGCAGGCCCCTGACCTCCGTCCCCGCCCCGGCCGGCTCCCCGTACCCGAACTGGGCCGAGCACTTCAAGGCCGCCATGGTCGAGGCGCTGGCGGAGATGGGCGTCGAGTTCGACGGGATCAGCCAGACCGAGCAGTACACGTCCGGGGTCTACCGCGAGCAGATCCTGCACGCCATGAAGCACCGCGGTGACATCGACGCGATCCTCGACCAGTACCGCACCAAGAAGGCCCCCGCGAAGAAGCAGGGCCAGAAGCCCGTCGACGAGGCCGAGCTCGAAGCGGCCGAGGGGTCCGGCGCGGCCGCCGAGGACGACGGCACCGGCTCCGCCGGGTACTTCCCGTACAAGCCCTACTGCGGCGGCTGCGGCAAGGACCTCACCACCGTCACGGCCTACGACGACGACACCACCGAGCTGACGTACACCTGCACGGAGTGCGCCTTCTCGGAGACCGTCCTGCTCAGCGAGTTCAACCGCGGCAAGCTGGTCTGGAAGGTCGACTGGCCGATGCGCTGGGCGTACGAGGGCGTCGTCTTCGAGCCCAGCGGGGTCGACCACTCGTCCCCCGGGTCGAGCTTCCAGGTCGGCGGGCAGATCGTCGGGAGTATCTTCGGCGGCAAGCAGCCCATCGGGCCCATGTACGCCTTCGTGGGGATCTCCGGGATGGCGAAGATGTCGTCCTCCAAGGGCGGGGTGCCCACCCCGGGCGACGCGCTGAAGATCATGGAACCGCAGCTCCTGCGCTGGCTCTACGCCCGCCGCAGGCCCAACCAGTCGTTCAAGATCGCCTTCGACCAGGAGATCCAGCGCCTGTACGACGAGTGGGACAAGCTGGCGGGGAAGGTCGCCGACGGGTCCGCCCTCCCGGCGGACGTCGCCGCCCACGCGCGCGCCGTCGGCACCGCCGCGGGCGCGCTGCCGGCGACGCCCCGCGCGATGGCCTACCGCACCCTCGCCTCCGTCGCCGACATCACCGCCGGCGCCGAGGACCAGACCCTGCGCATCCTCAGCGAGCTCGACCCCGCCGACCCGCTCACCTCGCTCGACGACGTCCGGCCGCGGCTCGACAAGGCCGAGGCCTGGATCAACACCCAGGTCCCCGCCGACCAGCGGACCGTCGTCCGGGACGAGGCCGACACGAAGCTCATCGAGTCCCTCGACGACCAGGGCCGCGCCTCGCTGCGGCTGCTGCTCGACGGCCTCGACACGCACTGGTCGCTGGACGGGCTCACCCACCTCGTCTACGGCGTTCCGAAGGTCCAGGCCGGCTTCTCCGCCGACGCCGGCCCCAAGGAGCTCCCGGCCGAGATCAAGGTCGCCCAGCGCACGTTCTTCGCGCTGCTCTACCACCTGCTGGTGGGCCGTGACACCGGCCCGCGCCTGCCCACCCTGCTCCTCGCGGTGGGCCAGGAGCGGGTGAGGAAGCTGCTCGGCGCGTAGGCCGCGGGTCGCGGCAGTACGTACTGGTCGTACGTGGTCGTACGTGGTCGTACGTGGAGGGGGCGCCCGGAGATCTCCGGGCGCCCCCTCCACGTACGCGCGCCTGCGCTAGGCGATGTGGTCTTCTTCCAGTTCCATGAAGTGGCGGTTCGTGAAGCGCGTGACCAGCCGCTTGGCCTCCTGCTCGGGCAGGTCGAGGCGGAACTCCGCCTCGACGTCGGTGCCGAACTCACGCGGAGTCGGGTAACTGCCGTGCCCGTTTATCGACCGCTTGAAGAGCTGGTAGAACGACTCCTCGTCCGGCTCCTGGACCGGGGTGCCGCCGCCCTCGCCGAGCTGGCGGGTGCGGTTGGGACCCGACGGGATCGGGAAGGTGCCGGTGTCCTCCATGGACGGCTCGGGAGCGGGTTCGGGAGCGGACCCGGGAGCCTGCGGCTCCTGCTCGAACCGCCGCCGGTCCTGGAACCGCCGCTCGTCCTGGAGCCGCTGCTGTTCCTCGAACTCCTCGGCCTGCTGCTGCTCCGAGTACCACTGGGTGTACGCGGCCTCCGGGTCGTACGTCGGGTCGTAGCCGCCCTGGTACGCGACGGACTGGGGGTCCCGGGCGTGGAGCCACGGATTCTGCGGCTCGGAGTGGTCCGGCTGATCGAGGTGTTCGAGGTGTTCGGGATGGTCCGGGGGTTCGGGGAACCCGTCGTTCCCCGGAGCGGGACGCCGCCCGCGGGCAGGGGCCCTGTCGTCCTGTGCGGCGGCCGCCACCACGGGGGCGCGGCCGCCCGCGGACGCGTCGGCCGGCTCCAGGGCTGGCTGCGGAGCCGGGGGCAGCAGCGCCGGCTCGATGCCCGCCGCCGCCAGACCCGAGGGCGCCGTCTCCGCCAGCGGCACGCCGTACCGGGCCAGCCGCAGCGGCATCAGGGACTCCACCGGGGCCTTGCGGCGCCAGGCACGGCCGAAGCGGGAGCGCAGCCGCGCCTGGTAGACGAGACGTTCCTGCTCCAGCTTGATGACCTGCTCGTAGGAGCGCAGCTCCCACAGCTTCATCCGGCGCCACAGCAGGAACGTGGGGAACGGAGAGAGCAGCCAGCGGGTGAGGCGCACGCCCTCCATGTGCTTGTCGGCCGTGATGTCCGCCATCCGGCCGATGGCGTGCCGGGCCGCCTCCACGGAGACCACGAAGAGGATCGGGATGACGGCGTGCATCCCCACGCCGAGCGGGTCCGGCCAGGCCGCCGCGCCGTTGAACGCGATCGTCGCCGCGGTCAGCAGCCACGCCGTCTGGCGCAGCAGCGGGAACGGGATCCTGATCCAGGTGAGGAGCAGGTCGAGCGAGAGCAGGACGCATATGCCCGCGTCGATGCCGATCGGGAACACGTAGCTGAAGTTCCCGAAGCCCTTCTCCAGGGCGAGTTCACGTACCGCCGCGTAGGAACCGGCGAAGCCGATCGCTGCGATGACGACCGCTCCGAAGACGACCACCCCGATGAGGATCTTGTGCGTCTTGGTGAGCTGCATAGGCGCGGCCACCCGTACTCCCCTCCCCTTACGACCTGTTGCGCGCAACAGAGTGGCACATGTGTACGGGGTACGGACGCCCGGTACGGGTGGAGCCCGGCCACCGCGAGGGCCGGGCTCCACCAAATGTCCTGGTCGGACCGCGAGTGGGACGGCAACCGGACTGGATGCTCCGATCAGCGATCGGCCGCCGTGAACGCCGGAACCGGCCGTCGGTATCAGGCCCGTCCGGGTCCCGTGTCAGCTCTTCCTGGCGGCGGCCTTGGTGGCGCCCTTGGTGGCGGACCCGCCGGAGTCCGTGCCGTCCTGCGAGCCGTCGTCGCCGTCCTTGCCGATGCTCGCGCCCTTGCCCGAGGACTTGCTGGCGCTCGCGCTCGCGTCGGAGTCGGCGCTCTTGCCGGGAGTCGTCCTGGCGCCGCCCGAGCCGGCCGCGTCGCCGCCCTCGTTGGCGGCCACGACCGCCTGGACGGCCTCCTTCGCGGCCTTCTGCGCCGCCTTCGACAGGTCGGCCACCTTCGGGGACTTCTCCCCCGCGAGACCGGCGCCGTTGTAGTCGACCGTCACGACGACGTTCTCGACGCGCGTCACGAGCGTCTGCTGCTTGAAGGTGCCCTCGTCCTTCTTCAGGTCGTACGTCACCAGGGTCGCCTCGTCGCCCGTCCCGGACACCGGTGCCGACTTGGCGTCCTTCGCGCCCTTCACCGAGCGCGCGTCCTCGGCGTGCTTCGCGTAGTACTCGGAGGCCAGCTTCTCGCCCGTGCCACGGGTCTGGTCGGACTCGAACCGCAGCAGCGACACGTTCAGCCAGCGGAACTGCGAGCCCTTCACACCGTTGTTGTCCAGGCTGTCCCAGGAGCAGTTGCCGCGCGTGGCGACGTCGTCCGAGGTGCCTTCCCTGCCGGACTTGGCCCCCTCCGGGACCAGCTCCTTCAGCGTCTTCGACGAGAACACCTTGCAGGGCTCGGGCAGCTTCGCGTACGCCGCCTCCTTCACCACCGTGCCCGCCTCCGTGGCGGAGGGCGACGCCGAGGCGCCGGAGCCCTTCTTCGCGTCGTCGCCGGAACCGGAGCCGTCGCCGGAGTCCGAGGAGCAGCCGGAGGCGACGAGCATCACCGGGAGGGCGGCCGCCCCGACGAGGACGCGGGTGAGTCGCTGACGGTGTCGCTGTACGGATCGGTGCATGGTTCCTTCACTCAAGACGCTCGGGTGTGCGTGCGGACGGCCGCGTTCTCCACCGGCCGCACTCGGTCGGGGTCCGGGGAGCCACGGTACGCCGAACGGGACATGTGCGGCTCAGGTTCCGCCGAGGCCGAAACCACCGCCGAACATCTCTAATCGCTGAACGTCTCGGCGAGCTGACCCGCCAGTTTCTGCGCCCTGTCCTGCATTTCCTCGCTGCTCGGGACGTCCGTCGTGGTCGCCGGCTGCTCGTCGTACTGGATCGTCACGACCACGTTGGACGTGCGGAACACCACAGTCACCGACCGCTGCTTGGAGTCGTTCAGCGCGTCGTCGAGGAACGCCGCGCTGCCGAGGCCGTCGAGCGTGCGGGGCTGCAGGGCGGTGGAGGCGGAGCCGGGAACACCGGAGGCCGACGCCGACGCGGAAGCCGATTTGGACGCCTTGGACCCTGAGGCCTTCGAGCCGGCCGAAGCGGACGATCCGGTCGAATCGTCCGGACCCGTCGACCCGCTCGGCTCTCCCGGCCCGCTCGACCCGCTCGGTTCGCTCGGTTCGGTCGACTCCGAGGGGGACGCGACCGGTTCCGGGAGGTCGGCCGCCGCCTCCTTCTTCGCGTAGATGTCGGTCGCGCGGTCGTCGTCGCTGACCGCGTTGTCGTACGAGACCACGCGCTCGAAGTCGACCAGCAGGTGGTCCGTGGCGGTCGCCGACTCCGCCTTCCAGCGGCAGCCGACCTTCCGGTCCGTGTCGTACGTGACCGTCGCCGTGCCCTCGTACGCCTTCTCGCGCTGCTCCTCGTCCGTCAGCTGCGCGATGCCGGGCAGCAGCGAGTCGAGGGTGCTCTGCGCCACCGCGCCGCAGGGCTCCGGAAGCGTGCGGTACCTGCCGGGCTGCGGTGCGGCGGCGGCGGTCGCCGTGCCGCCCGGCTTCGGGTCGTCCTTGCCGCCGCCGTCCGACGATCCACCGGTGCAGCCGGCCAGCAGCACCGCGAGGAGCGCGGTGACGCCGGGTACGTACGCCTTCCGCTGCACGGTGGGCTCCTCTCGACAGGTCGCTCCGCTGTGCTCGCGACCGGGGTGTCCTGTGGTTATTCGGTTGCCGCACGGGGGCGGGCCCTGGAGACAATGTGTATCGCACGCACTGCCGTGGATGCCGGTCCGCTGTCCCATACGTTGGCCTTGGCGCCGGTTTTGCGATGTGAGACTTTTGTTCGTTTCACGGGGGAATGAGGACGTTATGTCGTACGTAGAGGTGCCCGGGGCGAAGGTTCCGATCCGTATGTGGGCGGATCCGGCGTCGGTCGAGGACGGCGCGATGCAGCAGCTCCGCAACGTCGCGACGCTGCCCTGGATCAAGGGCCTGGCGGTCATGCCGGACGTGCACTACGGCAAGGGCGCGACGGTCGGGTCGGTCATCGCCATGCAGGGCGCGGTGTGCCCCGCGGCGGTCGGCGTGGACATCGGCTGCGGCATGTCCGCGGTGAAGACGTCCCTGACGGCCAACGACCTCCCGGGTGACCTCTCCCGGCTGCGGACGAAGGTCGAGCAGGCGATCCCGGTGGGCCGCGGGATGCACGACAGCCCGGTCGACCCGGGCCGCTTCCACGGGCTCGCCACCGGGGGCTGGGACAATTTCTGGGAGCGGTTCGACGGGGTCGCGGAAGCGGTCAAATTCCGACAGGAGCGTGCCACGAAGCAGATGGGAACGCTCGGATCGGGAAACCATTTCGTCGAGATCTGTCTGAGTGAGGACGGTTCGGTCTGGCTCATGCTGCATTCCGGCTCCCGGAACATCGGGAAGGAACTGGCCGAGCACCACATCGGTATCGCGCGGGAACTCCCGCACAACCAGGGCCTGGTCGACCGGGACCTCGCGGTCTTCGTCGCGGACACCCCGCAGATGGGGGCGTACCGCAACGACCTGTTCTGGGCGCAGGAGTACGCCAGGTACAACCGCACGCTGATGATGGCGCTGCTGAAGGACGTGATCCGCAAGGAGTTCAAGAAGGCCAGGCCGGCCTTCGAGCCCGAGATCAGCGCGCACCACAACTACGTGGCGGAGGAGCGGTACGAGGGAATGGACCTCCTCGTCACCCGCAAGGGCGCCATCCGGGCGGGCTCCGGCGAGTACGGGATCATCCCGGGCTCGATGGGCACGGGCTCGTACATCGTGAAGGGGCTCGGCAACGAGAAGGCCTTCAACTCGGCCTCGCACGGGGCGGGACGGCGCATGAGCCGCAGCGCGGCCAAGCGCCGCTTCACGATGAAGGACCTGGAGGAGCAGACGCGGGGCGTGGAGTGCCGCAAGGACGCCGGTGTCGTGGACGAGATCCCGGCCGCGTACAAGCCGATCGAGCAGGTGATCGACCAGCAGCGGGACCTGGTCCAGGTGGTGGCGAAGCTCAAGCAGGTCGTGTGCGTGAAGGGTTAGTCGCCTGCGGCGGGGCGCAGGTCACTTCGCGTGCATGACCGCGTAGATCATCACGAACGCCACGATGTGGATGCCGAAGAGGAAGTAGGCCAGGTACCACCAGACGTAGCGCTCGTCCTTCCTCTCCTGGGCCAGGCGGCGCTGTTCCCGGGTGCGGTCGGCGGGGTCGGGGGCCGGCACTACAGCTCCCGGTGGACCTTCGTGTTGGAGGCCTGGGCCCGGGGGCGTACGACCAGCAGGTCGATGTTGACGTGCGACGGGCGGGTGACCGTCCAGGCGATCGTCTCGGCGACGTCCTCGGCGGTGAGGGGCTCTGCCACCCCGGCGTAGACCTTCTCCGCCTTCTCCGCGTCGCCGCCGAAGCGCGTCAGCGCGAACTCGTCGGTCCGCACCATGCCCGGCGCGATCTCGACGACCCGGACCGGCGTGCCGACGATCTCCAGGCGGAGCGTCTCGGCCAGGACGTGCTCGGCGTGCTTCGCGGCCACGTAGCCGGCGCCGCCCTCGTAGGTGCCGTGGCCCGCCGTCGAGGAGACGACGACCACCGTGCCGTCGCCGGACGCGGTCAGCGCGGGCAGGAGGGCCTGGGTGACGTTCAGTGTGCCGATGACGTTCGTCTCGTACATCTGGCGCCACTGGGCCGGGTCGCTGGACGCGACCGGGTCGGCGCCGAGCGCGCCGCCCGCGTTGTTGACCAGGACGCCGATCTTCTTGAAGGCCGTCGCGAACTCGTCGACCGCCGCGCGGTCGGTGATGTCCAGCGCGTACGCCGTCGCCTGGCCGCCCGCCGCGCCGATCTCCTCCGCGAGCGCCTCGATGCGGTCCTTGCGGCGCGCGGTGAGCACCACCCGGTAGCCCGCGGCCGCCAGCTGCCTGGCCGTCGCGGCGCCGATCCCGCTGCTCGCGCCGGTGACGACGGCGATACGGGACACGGCGGCGGGCGCGGCGGACGAGGCGGGTGCGGCGGCGGTCATGGGCTGCTCCTCGGAGGCGGGGCGGGGCGGAACGTGGCGGGGCAGGGCGGGACGGGGGAGGTGGCGGGCGCGGGTGCGGCGACTGCCGCCGCTGTCCGCTCGTACGGGCGGTCGCTTCGACCGCTTCACCGGAAAGGATAGGCGGACGTCTCCCCTCCCCTGATGGCGGCGCCTGCCGGGCGGGCGGACCCGGTCGGGGCCGCCGGGGACCGGACGGCCGTCACCGGTCCGCTTCCAGGAGGGCGGGGGAATAGTCCTGGAGGGAGGGTCGTTTGCGGGTATAGTTGAATCGTAAACAACCTGCGGAGGATGAGACAGCCATGCAGTTCGGGATCTTCACCGTCGGCGACGTCACGCCCGACCCCACCACGGGCCGGACCCCGTCGGAGCATGAGCGGATCAAGGCGATGGTCGCCATCGCGCAGAAGGCCGAGGAGGTCGGGCTCGACGTCTTCGCGACCGGCGAGCACCACAACCCGCCGTTCGTGCCGTCGTCGCCGACCACCATGCTCGGCTGGATCGCCGCCCGCACCGAGAACCTCATCCTCTCCACCTCCACCACCCTCATCACCACCAACGACCCGGTGAAGATCGCCGAGGACTTCGCGATGCTCCAGCACCTCGCGGACGGCCGGATGGACCTGATGATGGGGCGCGGCAACACCGGCCCGGTCTACCCCTGGTTCGGCAAGGACATCCGCCAGGGCATCAACCTCGCCGTCGAGAACTACGCCCTGCTGTACCGCCTGTGGCGCGAGGACGTGGTGACCTGGGAGGGCAAGTTCCGTACGCCGCTCCAGTCGTTCACCTCGACGCCGCGGCCGCTGGACGGCGTGCCGCCGTTCGTCTGGCACGGCTCGATCCGCTCGCCGGAGATCGCCGAGCAGGCCGCGTACTACGGCGACGGGTTCTTCCACAACAACATCTTCTGGCCGGCCGACCACACCAAGCAGATGATCGAGCTGTACCGGTCGCGGTACGCGCACTACGGGCACGGCACGCCCGAGCAGGCGATCGTCGGGCTCGGCGGGCAGGTGTTCATGCGGCGCAACTCGCAGGACGCGGTGCGGGAGTTCAGGCCGTACTTCGACAACGCGCCGGTGTACGGGCACGGTCCCTCGCTGGAGGACTTCACGCAGCAGACCCCGCTGACGGTCGGTACGCCCGAGCAGGTCATCGAGAAGACGCTGTCCTTCCGGGACTACGCCGGTGACTACCAGCGGCAGTTGTTCCTCGTGGACCATGCCGGGCTGCCGCTGAAGACCGTGCTGGAGCAGATCGACATGCTGGGCGAGGAGGTCGTGCCGGTGCTCCGGGAGGAGTTCGCGAAGAGGCGGGCCGCCGGGGTGCCGGAGGCGCCCACGCACGCGGCGCGGGTCGCTGCCGCCGCCGCGACCGCTGTCGGCGCCGATGCCGACAAGGAGGTGTCCGCGTCATGAGGCTCGTCGTCGTCTCGGCGGGGCTGAGTGTCCCGTCGTCCACGCGGCTGCTGGGTGACCGGCTCGCCGCGGCCGTCGTGGGACGTGCCCCCACCGGGGCACCGGCCGAGGTGGAGGTGGTCGAGCTGCGTGATCTCGCGGTCGAGATCGCGCACCACCTCACCACCGGGTTCCCGGGGCCGGCGCTCGGTGCCGCGTTGTCCGCCGTGGCGGACGCGGACGGGCTGATCGTCGTGACGCCGGTCTTCTCCGCCTCGTACAGCGGGCTGTTCAAGTCGTTCTTCGACGTGCTGGACCGCGACGCGCTGGCGGGGAAGCCGGTGCTGGTCGCGGCGACCGGGGGGTCGGCCCGGCACTCGCTGGTCCTGGAACACGCGATGCGGCCGCTGTTCGCGTACCTGCGGGCGGTGGTCGTGCCGACCGCGGTCTACGCGGCCTCGGAGGACTGGGGGGCGGAGGGGCTGGCCGAGCGGATCGACCGGGCGGCGGGGGAGTTGTTCGCGCTCGTCCCTGCGGGTGGCCCGGACGGCTCGGGCGACGAGGGTGGCTCGGGCGGCTCCGGGGCGGGGCGCCGGGTTGTGGCCGGGGCGGAGTACGGCACCGACACGGCGCCGTACATCGCTCCCGTCCCTGCCCCTGCTCCCGCCGCCGTGCCTGCGCCTGCGCCCGTACCTGCGACGCGGCGGGCCGATGCCGTTCGGGTCGGCGGGTTCGACGTGGTCCCCTTCGCGGACCAGCTCGCCGCGCTGCGGCCGCGGTAGCCCGAGGCCGCGGATCCGGCCGCGGCCCGGTGGGGGCGGGCCGCGCAGTTCCCCGCGCCCCTTGCGGGGCCGGGGGAGCAACGTCCCGTCAGGGGCGCGGGGGACTGCGCGATCAGCCCCCGCCGGGCCCGGGCCGCGGCCGAGCCGACCGCCCGTTCACCCGCCCCCGGCGGAGCCGCCGGTCACGGCCCTGCCGGTCTGGTGTTGTTCAGGCGGGGGCGGCCCGACAGGGCACGGCGGAGGACGCGGGCCCGGCGGCGGGCCCAGGAAGCGGCCCGCGAACGGGTCCGCGTCCAGGACCGGCGCGCACGGGTCGCGGCGAGCTCCGTGAACAGCGACTCGTAGCGGGCCACGATCGGCTCCGGGTCGTAGCGGTGCGAGCTGACCAGCGCCGCCTCGCCCATCGCGCGGCGCAGCGGTGCGTCCTCGATCAGGTCGAGCATCGCCCCGGCCAGCGCGCGCGAGTCGCCCACGGGTACCAGCCGCCCGTCCACGCCCTCGGTGATGATCTCGGCCGGCCCCAGCGGGCAGTCCGTGCTGATCACCGGCACCCCGCAGCGCATCGCCTCGACCAGCGTCATCCCGAACGACTCCGCGTCCGAGGCCGAGACCACCATCGCCGACTTCGCGAACTCCGCCTCGATGGGGGTGGTCGGGCCCATGAGGCGTATGTGCGCGGACAGGCCCAGCCCGTCCACCAGGTCCTGCAGATGGTCCCGCTGCGGGCCGCCGCCGTAGATCCGCAGCCGCCAGTCCGGCTCCTTCGAGGCGACCGCCGAGAAGGCCTCGATCAGCAGGTCGAAGCGTTTGGCAGGGACCAGCCGGCCCGCCGCGGCCACGGTCTTCGCCGACCCGTCGCGGATGATGCCCTCCGGCGCCGGGACCATGTTCGGCACCGCCGCGATCCGGACGCCCGGCAGGGGCATCCGCCGCCGGTACACCTCCGCGTCCGCCTCCGTCGTCGTCACCACCGCGTCCAGCCACCGGTAGTGCCGGCCCAGCACACCCCGCAGCCGTTTGCCGTGCGCGTCGTGCCGCAGGTGCTCCTGGCCGATCCGCAGGGCCCGGCGCGGCGCGAAGAGGGACACGTAGACGTTGATGCCGGGCCGGGTGCCGATCACCACGTCCGCGTCGCAGGCCGTGAGGTGCTCACGGACCCGCAGGTCGGTGAGCCGCGTGTACTGCGCGTACCGCTTGTCCGAGTCCGGGAAGTCCGTGGCCGGCCGGGCGTACTCGGGATCCGTGAGATCGGCGCTGCCGTCCCGCTCGTCCACCAGCGGTACCACCCTGATCCGCGGGTCGACGGCGAACCGCGGCTCGTCCCGGTGCCGCCGCATCGACACGATCTCGACGTCGTACCGGTCGGCGAGCGCCGCCGCGAGGTTGAGCGTCGTGCGGACGGTCCCGCCTATGGCGTACGCGTTGTGCAGCAGGAAGACGACCTTCGTGCGACGGCCCGTACGACCTGCCCGGCTCAGGTCTCGATCCTTGTCCCGGTTCCGGCTCCGGCCCCAGTCCCTGCGCCCCATGCGTTCCGCGGTCCCCTCGCCCTCCGTACGCTCTGTACGTCCCGTGTGATCCGTGTGTCCCGTGCGCTTCATGCGGTGCGTGGCCCTCCCCGTCGCGGCGCTCGCCCCCGGCACGAGGGACACGGTGGCTGGGCGAGGTAAGCCACCGGTCCCGGCGGGGTGAGAGCCGGGTAAGAGGCCCGGCCGTAACCCCCTTCATCAGGTAGTACGTACAGAAGGGCTTGGCAGACTGGTTCCGTGCCCCACAATCTGCTGCTCGCCGAGGACGACCGCGCGATCCGCCATGCCCTGGAGCGGGCCCTGACCCTGGAGGGGTACGCGGTCACGGCGGTCGCCGACGGGGTCCAGGCGCTCGCGCAGGCCCACCGCACCCCGCCCGACGTACTCGTCCTCGATGTGATGATGCCCGGCATCGACGGCCTCCAGGTCTGTCGTGTGCTGCGCGCGGAGGGCGACCGCACCCCCATTCTGATGCTCACCGCGCTCGTGGAGACCGCGGACCGCATCGCGGGTCTGGACGCCGGCGCCGACGACTACGTGGTCAAGCCGTTCGACGTCGAGGAGGTCTTCGCCCGCCTGCGGGCCCTGCTGCGGCGCACGGTCGCCCCCGAGGACGCCCCCGGCGAACCGCGGCACCTGCCGGACGGCCGGATCGCCGCCGCGGGCCTGCGCCTCGACCCGCAGGCCCGCCGGGTCTGGCGGGGACCGCGGGAGATCGAGCTCACCCGCACGGAGTTCGACCTGCTGGAGCTGCTCGTCCGCAACGCCGGCATCGTCCTCGACCACACCATCATCTACGACCGCATCTGGGGATACGACTTCGGGCCAGGATCCAAGAACCTCGCCGTGTACGTGGGTTACCTGCGGCGCAAACTGGACGAACCGGGCGTGCCGTCGCGGATCCACACCGTGCGCGGCGTGGGGTACGTGCTGAGGGAGGACTGAGTGCGGCGGGGCCGGTCCGGGCGGTGGCCGGCCGGGGCGCGGCTGTCCTCGCTGCGGACCAGTTTCACCGTGTCGTTCGCGGCCGTGGCGGCGGTCGTCACCGTCCTCGTCGGCCTCCTGTCGTACGACGCCGCCGCCCGGCTGGTGCGCGTGGACCAGCAGACCGTCTTCGAGGGCGTCGTGCGGGACCTCCTCGACGAGGTGCGGCGCACCCCGCTGTCGCCCGCGGACTTCGCGACCGGCGACGCCGACGGCGGCCCGCGCGACGAGATCGTCCGGCCGAGCGGCACGGTCGTACAGGTCCTGGGGCCGGGCGGGACGGTCGTCGACCGCGGGCACCCGCCGCTGCCCGTGGACGCCGCCGACCGGCCGGTCGCGACCGGCCGGGCCGCCGGACGGCTGGTGGAGCACCGGGACGTCGACGTCGGCGACGACGGCTACCGCGTCGCGACCGTCTCGCTCGGCGGCGGCCGGGGCGCCGTGCAGGTGGCGCAGGAGTTCAGCGGCACCGAGGACCTGCTGCGCGACCTCCAGCAGCGGACCGTGCTGCTGGAGGCGGCCGTGGTGGTCGCCGCGGGCCTCTTCGGGTGGTGGCTGGCCCGGCGCATCACCTCGCGCCTGGTACGGCTCGCGGGGGCCGCCGAGGACGTGGCGCGCACCGGGAGCCTCGGTATCCAGGTGCCGGTCGCCGGGTACGACGAGGTGGCCCGGCTGGGCCGGTCCTTCGACCGGATGCTGGGCCGGCTCGCCCAGTCCGAGGACGACCAGCGGCGCCTCGTCCAGGACGCGGGGCACGAGCTGCGTACGCCGCTGACCTCGCTGCGTACGAACATCTCGATCCTGCGCCGGATGGACGAACTCCCGCCGGCCGCCCGCGAGGAGCTGGTCGCCGACCTCGCCCAGGAGTCCCGCGAACTCACCGACCTGGTCAACGAACTGGTCGCGCTGGCGGCCGGCCGCTCCGACACCGAGCCGCCGCGGCGGGTGTCCGTCGCCGGCATCGCGGAGGACGTGGCGGTGGCGGCGCGCCGGCGCACGGGGCGGGCCGTCACGGTACGGGTGTCCGGCGACACGGAGACCGACGGACGGCCCATGGCGCTGCAGCGGGCCGTGTCCAACCTGGTGGAGAACGCGGCGAAGTTCGACCGGGACGGGGGCGAGCCGATCGAGATCGTCGTGACGCGCGCCGGGGACACCGTCCGCGTCGAGGTCATGGACCGCGGGCCCGGCATCGCGCAGGAGGACCTGGACCGGGTCTTCGACCGCTTCTACCGCGCGCCGGACGCCCGCAGCCTGCCCGGTTCCGGACTCGGCCTGTCGATCGTCCGGGAGGTGGCGGCCGCCCACGGCGGAGAACCGTTCGCCGGGCGGCGGGAGGGCGGCGGCTCGGTGACCGGGTTCACGATCGGCGCGGGGTGACCCCCGCTCACCGCCTCTCCCGGAGCCCGTCGTCCGGGCCCGCTCCCGGCGGTGTCGCCGCCGGGCCGGGGGCCCGCCGCATGGCACGGGTGGCGCTGAGTACACCCGCGGATACGGGCTCTGCGCCCAATGTGCCCGCTCCGCTCGCTCCGTAGCGTTCTCCACGAGGCACAGGGAGTGTCCGACGGAGGGGTGCGGACCGTGCCCGACGGAGGCTGATGACGATGTTTCGCCGAACCGATCGACGTAGTCAGGACCATGGCCGTAGCAGTGGCGACGGCAGTGGCCACGGTTACGGCAGTGGCCATGGTTACGGCAACGGCCGCGGCCACGACACAGGCGCCGCCGGGACGGCCTTGCGGCTGGTCGAGGTCAGCAGGACCTACGGAAGCGCCGACAGCGCCGTGAAGGCGCTGGACGACGTGACGCTCAGCCTCGCGAGCGGCACCTTCACCGCGGTGATGGGGCCCTCGGGCTCCGGCAAGTCCACGCTGCTGCAGTGCGCGGCCGGACTCGACAGGCCCGACAGCGGCACCGTGACGGTCGACGGCGCCGAGATGACCGGCGGCACCGAGGCGGAACTGACGAAGTTCCGGCGCGACCGGATCGGCTTCGTCTTCCAGCAGTACAACCTGCTGGACACGCTCACCGTCGCCCAGAACACGGTCCTGCCGCTGAGGCTCGCCCAGCGCCGCGTCGACCGCGACCGGGTGCGCGAGATCCTCACGGCCGTCGGCCTCGGCGACCGCCTCGGCCACCTGCCCGACCAGCTCTCCGGCGGCCAGCGCCAGCGCGTCGCGATCGCCCGCGCCCTGGTCACCGAGCCGAGCGTGATCTTCGCGGACGAGCCGACCGGCGCCCTGGACACCCGCAGCGCGCGGGACGTGCTGCGGCTCCTCCAGGAGGCGGTACGCGTCCACGGCCGTACGGTCGTCATGGTGACGCACGACCCGGTCGCGGCCTCGTACGCCGACTCGGTGCTGTTCCTCGCGGACGGGCGGCTGGTGGGCGAGATGCACCGGCCGACCGCGGACGCGGTGGCGGAGCGCCTCACCCACCTCGGCGACGACGTGATGGCGGGGGTCTGACCATGATGGTCACCCTGGCCGTGCGATCCGTCCGCAAGCGCCCCGGGCGCTTCGCCGCGACCCTGCTGTCCGCCTTCCTGGGCGCGACGATCGTCATGACGTTCAACTCGCTGCTGGACACGGCCGGCGCGGACGGCGTCGACGCCGTCAGCAAGGACATCCTGACCACCTCGGCGGCCGTCGTCGGCGGCTACGGCAGCCTCCTGGTGTTCTTCGCCATCGCCTCCACGCTGACGGTGAACGTGCGCCAGCGCTCCGCGGAGATCGAACTGCTGCGCTGCTCAGGGGCCACACCCGCACAGATCAGGCGGATGGTCGTCGGGGAGTCGGCGGTCGTCGCCGTGGTGGCCGCGCTGCTCGCCGTCGGTCCCGCCGTGCTCGCCGGGCGGGCGCTGGTCGGCCTCTTCCACGACAGCGGGCAGGTCGCCGGCTCCGTGGACCACGTCTTCGGCCCCGCCGCCATCGGTTCGGGCCTCGCCGTCACGGTGACCGCGGCGGCGGGCGCGGCGTTCCTCGCGGTGCGCCGGGCCACCCGGTGGACCGCCCGGCGGACCACGTCCCCGGGTCGGGGACGCACGTTCCTCACCCGCGCCGCGCTGATCACCGGCGCCGTGGCGGTCACCGTCACCTTCGCCCTCGACTCGACCGGGGAGGCGCTGATGGCGCCGCCCGTGTACGGCTCGATCCTGCTCGCGGCCGGCTTCGGGACGGGGGCGCCGGCCCTGCTGAAGCGGCTGGTCGGGGCGCTGCCCCTGCGCGGTCCGAGCGCCTATCTCGCGGTACGCGCACTGAAGATCAGGGCCGCTCAGCTGTCCGGTGTGCTGCTGCCGCTGACCCTGTTCACCGGCATGGCCGTGGCGACCCTCTGCATGCAGGCGGTCGAGAACGACGCCATCGACGCCGCCGGTGTCCCCAAGTCGGTCGACGCGAAGACCCTCGAGACCCTCAACCTCACGGTCGTCGGCATCATCGTGGTCTTCTCCTGCATCATGCTGGTCAACTCCCTGTACGCGGCGACGACCTACCGCCGCAAGGAGTTCGGGCAGCAGCGGCTCGCGGGGGCGACTCCGGGGCAGGTCCTCGGCATGATCGGCATCGAGTCCGCGGTCCTGACGGTGACCGGGGTGTTCTTCGGTACGGTCGCCGCGCTGGCCGGGATCATCCCGTTCACGATGGTCCGCACGGACGCGGTCCTGCCGGAGTGGGGGACGGCGCTGGGGATCTGGTTCGGGATCGCGGGGGTGGCGGCGGTGGCGGTATTCGGGACGAGTCTGGTCACCGCGCGGCGGGCGCTGCGGGCGCCGGCGATCAGCGCGGTGACGCTGGCCGCGTGATCTGTGCCGGAACGTGGGCGACCGCTCGGGGCGGTCGCCCACGTTCCGTTGTCCGTCGTCCGTCGTCCTCGGCCGGTTCCGCGGGTGCGGGTCCGCCGTGGCTGATCGCGCAGTTCCCCGCGCCCCTTGAAAGCGGGCAGCTCTCCGCGGCCCTTGAAAGCGGGCCGTTCCCCTCGCCCCCGGGGACGGGGTCCGTCAGGGCCAGACCAGGCAGTACGGCTGGTGCCCCGCCTCATGCAGCCGGTGGCTGAAGTCCTGCCATTCGTGGAGCAGTTGGTAGACGTTGTACGCGTCGCGGGGGCCGCCGCGGTCCGGGACCGTGGACCAGATGAAGGCGGCCGCGCCCACGGCTTCCTCGCCTATGCCGCGCAGCGGGTCGACGACGGTCATGGGGAGCCTGACGACGGCGTAGTCGGGGTGCAGGACGACGAGTTCGAGCGGGGGCACCTTGTGCAGGGGTATGCCCTCGATGCCGGTGAGGACCATCGCGGCCATCGTCTCCGGCTTGATCTTCGTGAACATGCCGTTCATACCCAGCTCGTCGCCGCCGAGCTCCTCCGGACGCATGGAGATGGGGACGCGGGCGGCTGTCGCGCCGTCCGGAGCCCCGAAGTATTTGTAGGTCACCCCCACCCGGCCACCATTCCCGCTGCTTCCTGGCCTGAGCTGGTCCGCCCCGCGGTCCGTGTAGTCCATACCGTCCATACGCGCGGACGGCTCGATCCGCTCAGGTTCGCCCTGTGACCCTTGAGTCTGACGTGCTTCGGCCGCTTCCGCCTCGCGCCGGTGCTTCCCCCGCCGGGCACGCCGAGGACCGAGGTCATCGGTCCCCTCGCCCAGTCCGCCACCGCGATGCATATCTCCACCCGACTGCTTTTCCAGGGCGCGCGACCCCCGCCACGCAACCCGATCATCGTGACAGTGACCTCCCCCACGGCCGCACGCCGAAACGTACGGTGAAACACCTGTCCGCAGGATCTTCGCAGCCTCTGACACCATGGTCCGTGTGAGCTATCCGTACGAAGCCCCAGTTTCGCAGAATCTTTTCGACCGTGCGGCGGCCGTGACGCCCGGCGGCGTGAACTCTCCCGTCCGCGCGTTCCGCGCCGTGGGCGGTACGCCCCGGTTCATGGTGTCCGGTAACGGTCCCTACCTGACGGACGCCGACGGAAGGGAGTACGTCGACCTCGTGTGTTCCTGGGGGCCGATGATCCTCGGCCACTCCCACCCGGAGGTGATCTCGGCGGTCCAGGCGGCCGTCTCCCGAGGCACCTCCTTCGGTACGCCGGGGGAGGGCGAGGTCGCGCTCGCCGAGGAGATCGTCGCCCGCGTCGCGCCGGTCGAGCAGGTCCGGCTCGTGTCCAGCGGTACCGAGGCGACCATGTCCGCCATCCGTCTCGCGCGCGGTTTCACCGGCCGCGCCAAGGTCGTGAAGTTCGCCGGCTGCTACCACGGGCACGTGGACGCCCTGCTGGCCGCCGCCGGGAGCGGCGTCGCCACCTTCGCGCTTCCCGACACCCCGGGCGTCACCGGCGCCCAGGCCGGGGACACCATCGTCCTGCCGTACAACGACCTCGATGCCGTGCACGCGGCCTTCCGCGCGCATCCCGGCGAGATCGCCTGTGTGATCACCGAGGCCTCGCCCGGCAACATGGGCGTCGTGCCGCCGCTGCCCGGCTTCAACCAGGGACTCAAGGACGCCTGCGCCGCGGACGGCGCCCTGTACATCTCCGACGAGGTGATGACCGGCTTCCGTACCAGCAGGGCGGGCTGGTACGGGATCGACGGCGTCGCGCCCGACCTCGTCACCTTCGGCAAGGTCATGGGCGGCGGGTTCCCGGCCGCGGCCTTCGGCGGGCGCAAGGACGTGATGGCGCACCTCGCGCCCGTCGGCCCCGTCTACCAGGCCGGCACGCTGTCCGGCAATCCGGTCGCGACCGCCGCGGGCCTCGCCCAGCTGCGGCTGCTCGACGACGCCGCGTACGCCAAGGTCGACGCGGTGTCCGAGCAGATCCGTACGCTCGTCACGGACGCCCTCACCGAGGAAGGTGTGGTGCACAGACTGCAGAACGCGTCCAACATGTTCTCCGTCTTCTTCACCGGGACGGAGGTACGCAACTACGAGGACGCGAAGACGCAGGAGTCGTACCGCTTCAACGCCTTCTTCCACTCGATGCTGGCGCAGGGCGTCTACCTGCCGCCGTCCTCGTTCGAGTCCTGGTTCGTGTCGACGGCGCACGACGAGCAGGCGGTACAGCGGATCGCCGACGCCCTTCCGGCGGCGGCACGGGCAGCAGCGGAGGCCACGGCAGCATGAGTGACATCACCGTCGTACACGTGATGCGGCACGGAGAGGTCGAGAACCCGGACGGACTGCTCTACGGGCGGCTCCCCGGCTACCACCTGTCCGAACTGGGGCAGCGGATGGCCGAGCGGGTCGCCGGGCACCTCGCGCCGCGTGACATCACGCACGTCGTCTCCTCCCCGCTGGAGCGGGCCCGGGAGACGGCCACGCCGATCGCCGAGGCGCACGGCCTGGAGCTGGCGACCGACGCGCGGCTGATCGAGGCGGAGAACGTCTTCCAGGGCAAGACCTTCGGGGTCGGGGACGGGGCGCTGCGCAATCCCGAGAACTGGAAGCACCTGGTCAACCCGTTCAAGCCGTCCTGGGGCGAGCCGTACCTGGAGCAGGTCGTACGGATGATGGGGGCGCTGGACGCCGCGAAGGACGCGGCGCGGGGGCACGAGGCCGTGTGCGTCAGCCATCAGCTGCCCATCTGGATCCTGCGGTCCTTCGTGGAGCGGCGGCGGTTGTGGCACGACCCGCGCAAGCGGCAGTGCACGCTGGCGTCGCTGACCACGTTCACGTACCGGGGGGACAAGATCGTGTCCGTGGGCTACACGGAGCCCGCGCGCGAGCTCGTGCCCGCGCACCTGCTGGCCGGGGCCAAGCCGGTGAAGGGCAAGTCCAAGGCTTACGGGGCCTAGCCTGACCCGCCCCGCCGGGCGGTTCCCATATTTCCGTTACAAGTTCATCATCGGAAAGTCACCCAAATATCTGAGTGTGCGGGGGAACCCGCTCGTTCGTCGTGCCCTCTAACCACGTGTCCAGATTGCTTGGGCACGGGCACGACGAATGGGGACGGAATGCGTGACATCGGCCGAAGGGGAATGCTGGGGCTCGGAGTCGGAGCCGCGGCCGCCGTGGGGCTCGCGGGCTGCGGTACCGCTCTGGGGAACCACTCCGACGGTGTCGGCGGTTCCGGGGACTCCGCGGGCGCCGGCGACTCGGGAGGTCACGGCGGTGGACGTCCCGCCCGTCCCCTCGGCGACGGCTCCACCTCCTTCACCGGGAAGCAGCCCAAGCAGCCCGGTAAACCCGTGCCGCTCGAACCGGGCGAGACCCCGCCGCAGTTCGTCGTCTTTTCCTGGGACGGCGCCGGAGACGTCGGCAACGGCCTCTTCGAGCGATTCCTGAAGCTCTCCGAAGAGCACGACGCGCGAATGACGTTCTTCCTCTCCGGTCTCTATCTCCTGCCCGAGTCGAAAAAGCGCAAGTACCTCCCGCCGAACAACGCGCCGGGCGCGTCCGACATCGGTTATCTGACGGACAGCCACATCAAGTCGACGCTGAAGAACCTCCGCCGGGCCTGGCTCGACGGGCACGAGATAGGCACCCACTTCAACGGCCACTTCTGCGGTGGCACCGGCACGGTCGAGAACTGGACGCCGGCCCAGTGGAAGAGCGAGATCGCCCAGGCGAAGGCCTTCGTCAAGGAGTGGCGCACGAACACGGGCTGGAGCGAGGACGAGGTGCCCTCGCTGCCCTTCGACTACGACAAGGAGCTCGTCGGCGGCCGCACCCCGTGCCTGAAGGGCCAGGACAACCTGCTGCCCGCCGCCCGCGAGCTCGGCTGGCGCTACGACGCCTCCTCGCCCGGCGGCACCCAGGTCTGGCCCGGCAAGAAGGAGGGCCTGTGGGACCTGCCGCTGCAGGCGATGCCCTTCCCCGGGCACACCTTCGAGGTCCTCTCGATGGACTACAACATCCTCGCGAACCAGTCGGTCGCCACGACGCAGGCCCCGCCCGCCAACTACCCGGCCTGGCGCAAGCAGGCGACCGAGTCGTACATAGCGGGCTTCACGCGGGCCTACGAGACGAACCGCGCCCCCTTCTTCGTCGGCAACCACTTCGAGGACTGGAACGGCGGCATCTACATGGACGCCGTCGAGGGCGCGCTGAAGCACATCGCCGGCAAGAAGGACGTACGCCTGGTGTCGTTCCGGCAGTTCGTGGACTGGCTCGACGTGCAGGACGAGGCCGTCCTGGAGCAGCTGCGGTCGCTGGACGTGGGGCAGGAGCCCTCCGGCGGCTGGAGCACCTTCCTCGGTGAGGTCACCACGAACTCCGGGAGCGGCTCCGGCTCCGGTTCCAGCTCCGGTTCCGGCTCCGGCCGGGGTGGCACGGGGAACCCGGCGAAGGCTGCCTGAAACGCGGTCCTGCCCGCCGTTCCGTCCCCGCGAGGGGGGTGCGCAAGATCCCCGGAACGGACATGCGAAACTTTTCACATGAGTGCCGCCAGCCGCGCCCCACGGCGCACGAACCGGACCCGTAGCCGCGCCGCCGCGCTGACCGGCGCAGCCGTCGCCGCGGCGCTGCTCCTGTCCGCGTGCGGATCCGGGGGCCGGTCCGGCGGGTCGGGCGACACCGGCTTCGTGACCGGCTCCGACGGCATCGCCACGGTCGAGCGGGGCAGCCGCGCGCAGGCCCCCGAGCTGTCCGGGAAGACCATCGACGGCAAGCAGCTCGACGTCGCCGACTACCAGGGCAAGGTCGTCGTCCTGAACGTCTGGGGCTCCTGGTGCGGCCCCTGCCGCCTGGAGGCCAAGAACTTCGTCAAGGTCTCCGAGGACCTGAAGGACCAAGGTGTGCAGTTCGTCGGCATCAACACCCGCGACACCAGCACCACCCCGGCGATCGCCTTCGAGAAGGCCCACGGCGTCGAGTACCCGAGCCTGTACGACCCCACGGGCAAGCTGATGCTCCGCTTCGAGAAGGGCACGCTCAACCCGCAGACGATCCCCTCCACGCTCGTGCTCGACCGGGACGGGAAGGTCGCCTCCCGGTCGCTGGCCGCGCTCAGCGAGGACAGCCTGCGCAAGATGCTCAAGCCGATCCTCGCGGAGAAGTGACCTCGTGTCCCTCCTCGTGGCCGCCGCCGGCACCGGCACCAACCAGACCGTCCTCACCGGGGCGCTCGTCCTCGCCATCCCGATCGCGCTGCTCGGCGGGCTCGTCTCCTTCTTCTCACCGTGCGTCCTGCCGCTCGTGCCCGGTTACCTCTCGTACGTCACCGGGATCAGCGGCACCGACCTGGCCGAGGCGCGCCGCGGCCGGATGGTCGCCGGGGCCTCGCTGTTCGTCCTCGGCTTCACCGCCGTGTTCGTCTCCGGCGGCGCCCTCTTCGGCTACTTCGGCTCCACCCTGCAGGAGCACGCGGGCATCCTGTCCAAGGTGCTGGGCGGGCTCATGATCGTCATGGGCGTGTTCTTCATGGGCATGATGCCCTGGCTCACCCAGCGCGAGTTCCGCTTCCACAAGCGGCCGGTGGCCGGGCTGGTCGGCGCGCCCCTGCTGGGCGCGCTCTTCGGCATCGGCTGGACGCCCTGCATCGGACCGACGCTCGCCTCGGTGCTGGCGCTCTCCTCCGACCAGGCGAGCGCCGGCCGCGGGGCCATACTGACGGTCGCGTACTGCCTCGGTCTGGGCGTGCCCTTCGTCGTCGCCGCGCTCGCCTTCCGCAAGGCGCTCGGTGCCTTCGGGTGGATCAAGCGCCACTACGTGTGGGTCATGCGCATCGGCGGCGGCATGATGATCGCGACCGGTCTGCTCCTGCTGACCGGCGCATGGGACAGCATCGTGCAGGAGATGCAGGGCTGGTCCGACGGCTTCACGGTAGGGGTCTGACGTATGAGCACGACACGGGACACTGACGTGCGAACCGGTGGGGAGAGCGACGGGAGCGACGCCGCGGCGCGGGACGCGGGCGAGCTCGGCGAGGCCGGGTCCCAGCTGTCCACCGCGCCCCGGGAGACGGCGATGCCCGGCTCCTTCGGCGGCGCGCGCACGCCCGGTGTCACCGGATGGCTCGTGTGGACCGGCCGCGAGGCCGTCGGCTGGGTGCGCTGGATCTGGCGGCAGCTGACCTCGATGCGGGTCGCGCTGCTCCTGCTCTTCCTGCTGTCACTGGGCGCGATCCCCGGCTCGCTGATCCCGCAGTCCGGGACCGACGAGACGAAGGTGGCCGACTTCCGGGCCCGGCACACCACGCTCGGCCCGGTCTACGAGAAGCTCGGGCTGTTCCACGTGTACAGCTCCGTGTGGTTCTCCGCGATCTACATCCTGCTCTTCGTCTCGCTCATCGGCTGCATCGTGCCCCGCACCTGGCAGTTCGTCGGCCAGCTGCGCGGCCGCCCGCCGCGCGCGCCGCGCCTGCTGACCCGGCTGCCCGCGTACACGACCTGGCGGACCGAGGCCGGACCCGAGGAGGTCCGGGAGGAGGCGCTGAAGCTCCTGAAGCGGCGGCGCTTCCGGGCGCATGCGGCCGGGGACGCGGTCGCCGCCGAGAAGGGCTACCTCCGTGAGGTCGGCAACCTCGCCTTCCACATCGCGCTGATCGTGATGCTGACCGCCTTCGCCTGGGGCCAGCTCTTCAAGTCCGAGGGCAACAAGCTGGTCGTCGAGGGCGACGGGTTCGCCAACACGCTCACCCAGTACGACGACTTCAAGTCCGGCGCCCTCTTCGACACCGACGACCTGGAGCCGTTCAGCTTCGTCCTGAACGACTTCACCGGTACGTACGAGGCGACGGGACCCAACCGGGGCACCCCGCGCACGTACCAGGCGACCGTCGACTACAGCGAGGGCGCCGACGGCGCCGAGAAGAAGAAGACCATCAAGGTCAACAAGCCGCTGGACATCGACGACTCGAAGGTCTATCTCACCGCCCACGGCTACGCGCCCGTCGTCACCGTCCGCAACGGCGCAGGCGACGTCGTCTACCGCCAGGCCGTGCCGCTGCTGCCGCTCGACTCCAACTCCACCTCGACCGGCGCGATCAAGGTCATGGACGGCTACGAGAACGGCAAGGGCGAGCGGGAGCAGCTCGGCTTCCAGGCGTTCTTCCTGCCGGCGTACGGCGGGGACGGCACCGCGGTGGTCTCGCAGTTCCCCTCGCTGCTGAACCCGGTGCTGAACCTCACCGCGTACCACGGCGACCTCGGCGTCGACGCGGGCCTGCCGCAGAGCGTGTACCAGCTGGAGAAGAAGAACCTGAAGGAGTTCAAGGACTCCAAGGGCAAGCAGTTGCGGGAGAACCTGAAGCCCGGCGAGACCATGCAGCTGCCGAACGGCGCCGGCTCGATCACCTTCGAGAAGGGGATCAAGGAGTGGGCGAACTTCCAGGTCACCCGGCAGCCCGGGGCCGGCTGGGCGCTCGCCGGGGCCTTCGGCGCCATCTTCGGACTGGCTGCCTCCCTCTTCATCCAGCGCCGCCGCGTCTGGGTGCGCGCGGTGACGGGCCCCGACGGTGTCACGGTCGTCGAGATGGCGGGCCTGGGCCGCAGCGAGTCCGCCAAGGTCCCGGAGGAGCTGGGCGTCCTGGCCGGCCACCTCTACGACCTGGCACCCGGCGCACCCGACAGCCCGGACCCCGACCCGGACCCCGGCCCCGACCCGGGCTCCGATCCGGACCCGGGCCCGGACGCCGAGAACGAGACCACCCCCGAACCTCCCGCCGCACCTGCCGAAGGGGCTGAGACGAAGTGACGCTCGCCGCCGCAACCGACCTCGCCGCCGCGACCGATCTGGCTGCCGCGACCAACGAGAACCTCGCGAACCTCAGCAACACGCTGATCTACTCCGCGATGGCCGTCTACACGCTGGCCTTCTTCGCGTACATCGCCGAATGGCTCCTCGGCAGCCGCAGCAAGGTCGGCCGCACGGCCGCCGCGCTGACCGCCGACAAGGACGCCACGGGGGCCAAGGGCGCCAAGAAGGCGGCGGGCCCCGCGGTCACCGTGCAGAACGCGGGCGGCACCGCCGTGCTGGAACGGCCCAAGGTCGTCACCCGGGCCGCGGCCGGCGCCCGCGACGTGCCGGACGGGCCCGGCGCGCACGGCGGGGACGAGCAGGGCGACCTCTACGGTCGGATCGCGGTCTCCCTCACCGCGCTCGCCTTCCTCATCGCGTTCGGTGGCGTGCTCACCCGCGCCCTGTCGGTGCAGCGGGCGCCGTGGGGCAACATGTACGAGTTCAACATCACCTTCTCCACCGTCGCCGTCGGCGTGTACCTGGCGCTGCTCGCGATGAAGAAGGACGTCCGCTGGATGGGCCTCTTCCTGACGACGACGGTCCTCCTGGACCTCGGTCTGGCCGTCACGGTCCTCTACACCGCCAGCGACCAGCTGGTGCCCGCCCTGCACTCGTACTGGCTGTACATCCACGTCTCCACGGCGATCTTCTGCGGCGCGGTCTTCTACGTGGGCGCGGTCGGCACGATCCTGTACCTCTTCAAGGACAGCTACGAGAACAAGCTCGCGACCGGCGGAAAGCCCGGCCGGTTCGCGACCTCCGTGCTGGAGCGGCTGCCCGCCTCGGCCTCGCTCGACAAGTTCTCGTACCGCGTGAACGCCGCCGTCTTCCCGCTGTGGACGTTCACGATCATCGCCGGCGCGATCTGGGCGGGCGACGCGTGGGGCCGCTACTGGGGCTGGGACCCCAAGGAGACCTGGTCCTTCATCACCTGGGTCGCCTACGCCACGTACCTGCACGCCCGTGCCACGGCCGGCTGGAAGGGCCGCAAGGCCGCGTACATCGCGCTCATCGCCTTCGCCTGCTGGCTGTTCAACTACTACGGCGTGAACATCTTCGTCACCGGCAAGCACTCGTACGCCGGCGTCTGACGTCTTTCGTACGTTCCCGCAGGTCCTGGCGGGCCGGCCCCTGCGCGTGGCTAACCCACGCGCAGGGGCCGGCCCGCCAGGGCGTCCTGCGGCCAGTGACGTGAGGCCCGTCGCAGCGGTTCGGCGTCGGCGGGCCGGAGCCTCGACAGGTGCTCCAGCTCGGACCGCAGCCGCTCGGCGACGACCGGGTCGGGCAGCGCCAGCGGGTCGGTCACCTGCCAGACCCCGTACAGGAGCCGGCGCACCCGCAGGTGCAGCGCGGTGTCCACGCCGTCCGGCGGCCGGGGGCCGGTGCCGACGCGGCCGAGCGCGACCGGCGGCCGGTCATCGGCGACGGCGGCGGGGACGGCCTCGGGCACGGTGACCGCTTCGGACACGGCGGTGGGGTGGTACGGGGCCGAGGCGAGGAAGGCCAGCGCCGACAGCCACTGCGCGGGGGCCGAGCGGTGGAAGGCGTCGCGCAGGTGGGTGACCGCCGGCTCGGTGGCGCCGAGGGCGAGTTCGTGGTGCAGCCGGTACAGGACGCGCCGCGCCCCGTCGTCCGCGCTCCCGCGGTCGTCCGGAGCGGCCTCGGTGCCCGGGGCGTCCGTGTAGTGGGCGACGAGTGTGCGGTGGGCGGCCCGCCAGGCGGTGTGGTCCGGGTCCCCGCGGTACAGCTCCAGCAGGAGCAGGGCCCGCAGGAACGGGTCGCCGACGAACCGGCCGGGCACCGTGGGCAGTCCCTCCTCGGCGAGGCGTGCCTCCAGGGCGAGGACCCCCGCCGTGCCGAAGTCGCCGGGCAGCAGCGCCGAGGCCAGCGCGCACGCCGACGCGCGGTCGTGCGCCACGGCCAGCAGCGCCGCCGCGTCCCGGCACCCGTCCGGCACGAGACGGTCCAGGAGCTCGCGGCAGGCGGCGCGGTCGCCGTCGCCCCGGCCGAGGTCCGCGGTGAGCAGGTCGCCGGGGGTGACGGCGCCGCGGGGCAGGTTCCGGCGGGCCGACTCGGCGAGCAGCGCGGTGCCGAGCGGGTTGCCCGCGGTCAGCCGGTGGGCGGCGCGCGGCAGCCGGGACGGTACGGCCAGACCCCGGCAGGCCGTCTCGACGACCCGCGCGCAGTCGTCGGGGGACAGCGGCGGCAGCGGCACCAGCAGCGCCCGGGAGGAGGCCGTGCCGCCGGGCTCCCAGCCGCTCGCGCGGGCCAGCCCGGACAGGGTGCCGCGGGCCGCGTTGCGCAGCGCCGGATGGCCGTGGCCGCGCAGCCCGGCGAAGAACGCCACCCGGTCGGCGACGCCGGCGGCCCGGTCGCGCAGCACCGCACCGATCAGCCCGGTCCCCGGAGCGGTCTGCGCGTTGTCGACGAGGACCACCGGACGCCCGGGCCGGTTCGCGCGCGGCAGCGCACCGCCGTACGCGTCGTCGAGGTCGGCCAGCAGGGCCCGTACGAGATGGCCCTCGGCGTGGGCGCGCGGGTCGCCGCCCGCCCTGAAGTGGCCCGAGAGCAGCAGGAGTCCGAGCTTGGGGCTGCCCCCGGCGTTCGGGTGGTCGCGGTACCAGGTGGCGGCCTTGCGCAGCCGGCGGTGCGTGGGGGAGACCCCCTCGGAGAACGCCTCCAGGGCGGCCTCGACGACCGGCTCGACCACCGGCCCCGTACCGGACGGCGAGCCGGTGAGGGGGCCGGTGAGAGGGTCGGTCAGCCGGGCGGACACCCGGCCGATCCAGCGGCGCGTGTGTCCGCCGGCCCACGAACCGGTGTCGTTCAGCAGCAGGATGCGCTCGGCCTCCCGGCGGACGCGGGGCACGTCCCGGTCGTTCCAGCCGCCCGCCGCCACGGCCAGCAGGCCCGTCGCGAGGCGGGGGAACGGAATCCGTCCCGCGTCGGCCACGGGCTCCGCGAGCTGCTCGGCGATCGTCACCAGCGCCTGCGACAGCGGCGACCAGGACTCCTGCGGGCGCCCGGCGGGACACCGCGCGAACCGGTCCTCCTCGCAGTCGATCAGCGCGACGGGCGTGTGCCCCTCGTACGCGGCCCGCAGCTCGGCCAGCACGGCGCTCCTGCCGAGCCCGCGGGCGCCGGCGAACACCACGAAGGGCAGATCCCTCGGGTGCTCGTACGGACTGGTCCCGTGCTGGAACGGACGCAGACCGACGAGCCGTGCGGCGAGGCCCGGCGGTTCCGTGTCGAACAACGCGCCTCGGCCGTACAGCCCTGTGCGCACCGCTTCTCCCCCTGGGGCCCGTGGGTCCGGTTCTCGTACTGAGGTGAGGTGTATCAACCGCGGGGCGGCCAGGGGGCGTTGCTTCGGGATGGATCGCGGAGTGTCCTCCGGCTTCCGCAAATGTCGGTCCCGCCGACGGAGTCCGACCGTGCACGGAGCGGTCCGGGGGCGCCCGCCACGGTCCACGCGCCCGGATCCCCGGCCCGCGCGCCCGACAGCACGATCAGACCGTCCACCACCTGCCCCCCCCCGGAAGGCGGGCCGCGACGGTTGCCAGGCCGTCGCCTCGTCAGGCAGCGATCGGTGGCCGGCCACCGGTGGCCGGCCACCGGCGGTTGGCGGTTGGCGACGTGTGCGGTGGCGACGCGTGCGGTAGGGGCGCGTGCGGCGGGGGCGCGGAACTTTGCCATCCCTTTACAACCTGTGCCACCGCTGCCTCGTCTCTCCGCTCGATCCATGACGCAGTCGCCCGCCGCCCGTCACGTCCTCGTGCGGGCGGACCGATGAGAGGGAGCATCCACATGCGCCGAACTGTCCTCAGTGCCCTGGCACTCGCCTGCACCGCCGTGCTGGCGGGCACCGTGCCCGCGTTCGCCGACGGGCCGTCCCCGACTCCCGTCCCCGCCACCAAGGCCCCGAGCGCCGCACCGGCCGAGACCGACCCCTCCACGGGGAGCAAGCCCCCGGGCACCGCGCCGACCGAGGCACCGGGCAAGAGCGAGGTCTCCGCCGTTCCGAGCGGGGCGCCCGACACCGGTGTGGCGTCCACCGGCTCCGACGGCGACGGCGGCCTGATCGGCGGGGGCGCCGCCGCGGTGTTCGCGATGGGCGGCGCGGCCGTCTACGTCGTACGCCGCCGTCGGGCGACCGGGGCATGACCCTGCCCTCCAGGCGCGCCTTCGTCACCGCGGCCGTGGCCACCCTGCTGGTGGGCGGCTGCGGCGGGGGAGGGGGCGACGACGGGGCCGCCGGAACCGGCGGGGCCGGTGCCGCCCGCAAGGAGAGCGCGCCGGGGTCCTCGGGGTCCTCGGGGACTTCGGGGTCCTCCCCGGACGCCTCGCGGGGCGCCGGGAAGGCGGTGCGCGCCCTCGGGCGTTCGGTGCCCGTCGGGCTGAGCATCCCGGCCATCCAGGTCGACACCCCGGTCATGCGGCTGGGACTGGCCCCGGACGGCACCGCCGAGGTGCCTCCGGTCGAGGCCGACGACCGGGCGGGCTGGTACCGGCACTCGCCGACACCCGGCCAGGTCGGCCCGTCGGTGATCCTCGGTCACGTCACGGTCGGCGCGTACGGGGACGGCGTCTTCCGCCGGCTCGCACAACTGCGACGGGGCGACCGGATCGTGGCGCGCCTGGAGAACGGCACCTCGGCGTCCTTCGCCGTCACCGGCGTACGGACCGTCGCGCAGGCGGACTTCCCGACGGACGACGTCTACGGGGACGTGGGCCGGCCCGAACTGCGGCTCATCACCTGCGGGGGACCGCGCAGCGGTGACGGCTACCGCGACAGCGTGATCGTGTTCGCGGCGCTGAGCGCGGGCGGTTCCTGACCTGCCCCGGTCCTGTCCCCGGTCCTGTCCCCTGTCCCGCCCGGGTTCCGAAAGTCCCGCAAGCTCCGTAAGTTCCGGGGATTCCGGGAGTCCCGTGACTTCCGGGAGTTCCGGAAGCCACGGGAGTTCTGCGAGTCCCATGAACGTGTCACGACCAGGAGAGCGTTGAAACGGTCCCGCGAGGAGGCAGCGTCCGAGCTGTTCGCTGCCCTCTACCCGCGTCTCGCCGGCTGGTGCCGCCGCCTGGTCGACGACGACGGGACGGCCCACGAGATCGCCTCGGAGGCGTTCACCCGGCTCTGGGCGCGCTGGACCTCCGTGGCGGAGCCGCGCGGTTTCCTCTACGTCACCGCCGCCAACCTCGTCCGGGACCACTGGCGCAAGCTGGAGCGCGAACGCAGGGCGGTGCGCCGGGCGACGGCCGAGGCCGCCGTCCGCCCGGACACCGAACAGGCCGACCCCTCGGTACGCCTGCTCGTGCAGTCGCTGCCCGAGCGGCTGCGCGTGCCGATCCTGCTGCACTACTACGCTGACATGCCGATCAGGGAGGTGTCCGTGCTCACCGGGCGCAAGGAAGGGACCGTCAAGGCCGATCTCCACGCGGCCCGAGAACTGCTCCGCGCCCATCTGAGGAGAAGCCTTGATCACACACTCTGAGGACGGCCCGGACTTCGACCCCGACGACCCCCTCGCCGTCATCCTGCGGCCCGGCACCGACCACCTCGGCCCGCCGCCCGGCCGGTACGAGGCCATCCGCCGCGGCGCGGCCCGCCGACGGCTGCTCCGGGCGGCGGCCGGGGCCGGTCTGCTGTGTGCCGTCACCGCCCTCGTGGCGCTGCCGGTCCGCCTGGCGGCACCGGACCGGCCCGTGTCCCCGGTGGTGCCCCTCGCCCCGCCGCCCGCGACCGGCTCCCCGTCCGCGCCGGCCCTGCCGCCGACCCCTTCGCCGTCGCCGACACCGACACGGGCGCCGTCGCCGGTACCGGATCCCGCGGACTCCCGGCCTCCCGAGACGTCCCCGACGGCGGTCCCCGGTACGGGGTCGAAGCCGCCGGCGACCGCGCCCGGCGTGGCACCGTCGAAGGCGTCCACGGAGGCACCGGCCGAGGCCGCCACCCCCCGGTGACACGGACGTGGCCCCATGGCCGTGGTGGGGTCAGCCACACCACGGGCCGGGTGGGCCGCTTCATGGTGGCGGGGGCCGGACGGCGGGATGGTTGCACCGGACGTTCCGAGAGGTGCACGGCCTCTCCACCCGGAAGGAAACCGCGATGGACATCACGACCGCCCCCGTCACCGTCATCGTCACCGCCCCTGTCACGGCCACCGCTGCTGCCGCCCCGCTCGTCGCCGTGACCCCGGAGAGCGAGCTCACGCCGCTGCTGGCCGCCTGGGACCACGCGCACCGCGCGGCCACCGACGATCCCGAGTGGCGCCACCTGCTGGACGAGATGGCCCACCCGCGCACCACGCAGGCCTTCTACCGCCTGGCCGCGGCCGGAAGCTGATTCAGGCGGCGTCCCCGGGACCCTCGCCGCTGTCGTCCTTGCCGTCCTTGCTGTCCCTGTCGCCTTTCCCGCCCTTGTCCTTGCCCCTGCCGTCGCCGTCCTCCTTGAGGGACTTGAGGAAGTCGGGGTTGTCGTCGGGGGCGACCCAGCCGCCCCGCCGGGCCTGGGACGAGCCGCCCGGGGTGCGGACGCGGCCGACGATCAGCCAGGAGATCGAGCCGACGAGCGGGAAGAGCAGGACGAGGATCGCCCAGATCGGCTTCGGGATGTGGCGGACGTCCTTCTCATCGGTGGTGATGCAGTCGATGAAGGCGTAGATGCTGAGTGCCAGCGGCACCAGGATCATCAGCACCCGAAGCATGCGGCGTTCCTCTGCTGTGGAAGTAGGTGCGGGAGTACGTGCGCAAGCGCGTGGGAAAGCACGTGGGGGCGTGCACCTGAACGGCCCCCCTTACAGAGCCAGCGTAGCGAGTAGCCGATACTGGGACGCATGGCTTACGACGATCTTCGCTCCCTGCTCCGGGCGCTGGAGCGCGAGGGCGACCTCCAGCGCATCAAGGCCGAGGTGGACCCGTACCTGGAGGTCGGGGAGATCGTCGACCGCGTACAGAAGGCGGGCGGTCCCGCGCTGCTCTTCGAGAACGTCCGCGGATCGGCGATGCCGCTCGCGATGAACGTCTTCGGCACGGACCGCCGCCTGCTCAAGGCGCTCGGACTGAAGTCGTACGCGGACATCAGCGACAAGATCGGCGGGCTGCTCAGGCCCGAGCTGCCGCAGGGCTTCGTCGGGGTGCGCGAGGCCTTCGGGAAGCTCGGCGCCATGACCCACGTACCGCCGAGGAAGGTGAAGTCGGACAACGCCCCCGTCCAGGAGGTGGTGCTCCGCGGCGACGACGTCGACCTGGACGCCCTGCCCGCGCTGTTCACCTGGCCGCAGGACGGCGGGTCCTTCTTCAACCTCGGGCTGACCCACACCAAGGACCCCGAGTCCGGCGTCCGCAACCTCGGCCTCTACCGCCTGCAGCGCCACGACAAGCGCACCATCGGCATGCACTGGCAGATCCACAAGGACAGCCGCAACCACTACCAGGTGGCGGCGCGCAGGGGCGAGCGGCTGCCGGTCGCGATCGCCTTCGGCTGCCCGCCGGCCGTGACGTACGCCTCCACCGCGCCCCTGCCCGGTGACATCGACGAGTACCTCTTCGCCGGCTTCCTGCAGGGCAAGCGGATCGAGATGGTCGACTGCAAGACGGTGCCGCTCCAGGTGCCGGCGCAGGCCGAGGTCGTCATCGAGGGCTGGCTGGAGCCGGGCGAGATGCTCCCCGAGGGCCCCTTCGGCGACCACACCGGCTTCTACACCCCGCAGGAGCCCTTCCCGGCGCTCACCATCGACTGCGTGACGATGCGCAGGCGCCCGCTGCTCCAGTCGATCGTGGTCGGCCGCCCGCCGACGGAGGACGGCCCGCTCGGCCGTGCGACGGAACGCTTCTTCCTCCCGCTCCTCAAGATCATCGTGCCGGACATCGTGGACTACCACCTCCCCGAGGCGGGCGGCTTCCACAACTGCGCGATCGTCGCGATCGACAAGAAGTACCCGAAGCACGCGCAGAAGGTCATGCACGCCGTGTGGGGCGCCCACATGATGTCCCTGACCAAGCTGATCGTGGTCGTCGACGCCGACTGCGACGTCCACGACCTGCACGAGGTCGCGTGGCGCGCGCTGGGCAACACCGACTACGCACGCGACCTGAGCATCGTGGAGGGGCCGGTCGACCACCTCGACCACGCCTCGTACCAGCAGTTCTGGGGCGGCAAGGCGGGCATCGACGCCACCCGGAAGTGGCCCGAGGAGGGCTACACCCGGGACGGCGGCTGGCCCGAGATGGTCCTCTCGGACCCGGATACGGCGGCGAAGGTCGACCGCCGCTGGAAGGAGTACGGACTCTCGTGAGCAGCGCATCGGCGGCGATCCCGCAGCCCCAGCCCCAGCCGCAGCCGGGACGGACCAAGGCGTTCCTGCGCCTGGTGATGATCGAGCACTCCGTCTTCGCGCTGCCGTTCGCCTACATCGCCGCGCTGACGGCGATGTTCGAGCTGGACGGGAACATCCACTGGGGCCGGCTGCTGCTCGTCACCGTCGCGATGGTCGGGCTGCGCACCTTCGCGATGGCCGCGAACCGGATCATCGACCGGGAGATCGACGCCCGCAATCCGCGTACGGCCCACCGCGAGCTGGTCACCGGCGCGATGTCGGTGAAGCACGCGTGGACGGGCGCGCTGGTCGCCCTGGTGGTCTTCCTGGGCGCGGCAGCGCTCCTGAACCCCCTGTGCCTGGCCCTCGCGCCCGTCGCGGTGATCCCGATGGTGGTCTACCCGTACGGCAAGCGGTTCACGAACTTCCCGCAGGCCATCCTCGGTCTCGCCCAGGCCATGGGCCCGATCGGCGGCTGGCTGGCGATCACCGGCGAGTGGTCCTGGGACGCCGTGATCCTCGGCCTGGCCGTCGGCGTCTGGATCGGCGGCTTCGACCTGATCTACGCCTGCCAGGACGTGGAGACGGACCGCGAGGTCGGCGTGAAGTCGGTCCCGGCCCGCTTCGGCATCCCGGCCGCGGTCTGGGGGGCCCGTGCCTGCCACGCGGTCACGACCGCGCTCTTCGTCTGGTTCGCGCTGGCCACGGACGCGGGTGTCTTCTTCTGGCTGGGCCTGGTGATCGTGGCGGCGGCGTTCCTGTACGAGCACACGATCGTCCGCCCGACCGACCTGACCCGCCTGAACCGGGCCTTCTTCCAGGTCAACGGCTTCATCGGCATAGCCCTGTTCGTCTGCGCGCTGCTGGACCTGCTGGTACGGGGGCTGACGGTCTAGCCGCCGCCCCCGCTACGGCTCAGCCCGCGTCGACGTCGTCGGCGCGGGCCTTTTTGATGAGGGCGGGGGCGTCGGGGGAGACGAAGGAGCCCATGCCGATCTCGGTGTAGACCAGGCCCTCCTTCTTCAGGCCCACGTTCACCTTGGCCGCGGTGGCCGTGGCGATGCCGAACTCCGCCACGATCGCCTGCACCGAAGGCACGCGGCTGCGCGGCGGATAGGTGCCGTCTTCGATACGGCTGCGGATCACGGCTGCCACCTGGCGCCACCTGGGTACGTCCGGCTCGAACTCCATCACTCACCCATAGTGTTCTAGGTATGCCACGGTAATCGATCTCTAGTTCCCCCTAGAACCCTGTAGATTTCTTGCGCTATGTTGGACGACAAAGCCCCGGCGGCGATTGCACTCGCCCCGGGGCACGGCACCAGCTTCGAAGGAGCTGACGCATGTCCGACCTTATCCCCGCCCTGATTCCCTGGCTGAGTTTTCAGCTCGCCGCCCTCGGTCTGCTGCTGTCGCTGGCGCGGACCATGGAGCCCGCGACCGGCGGTGGCAGGCACCGCAAGGGGGACGCGGTACCGAACCGGGTCCGCATCCCACGGCGCGGCGCACGCGGAGCCGAGGTCCCGCTCGACGGGAACGCGTCCCGCCTCGTGCGGCCCTACCTGCCGAAGGAGTTCTGCCTGACCCGTGAGGCGGAGGCGGCATGAGCGCGACGGGTGACGACGTGGTCGAGGCCACCCATCTGGAGATGGCGGCCGTACTGCTCGGCCACGCCCGTGAACTGGCCGGCGAGGCGGGCCCCGCCGAACTGCGCCACTTGGTGGCGGAGCTGACACAGGCGCTCCACGACACCCTGCGCATCGCCTCCGGCACGCGGCGGTAGGGCACGCGGGCCCGGCGTCCGGCCCCGCGGCCGGGACGCCGGGCCCTCCGTCCCGCCGCCGTGCGGCCCGGGTCGACGACGGCAGCGAGTTCACCGTCGACCCGAAGGCGCGCCACCGGTCCTGAGTCAGTGCCGTCGCGCCGGTAGGCTCGGGGTGTGAACGCAGGAGAAACACAGCGGCGGCCTTGGATCGTGGGGGTGTCCGGCGCGTCCGGAACCCCGTACGCGGCGGCCGTGCTGCGTGCGCTCCTGGACGCCGGGGAGAGCGTCGACCTGGTCGTCAGCCGTGCCTCGCGGCTCACCCTGCTCGACGAGACCGGGATCAGCTTCCGGGACGCCCACTGGCGCGACGACCTGCGGGAATGGCTGGCCCGGGGAGCCGACGGCAAGACCGGCACCTTCGCCGTGGACGTCGAGGGGCACCTCGACGACGTACGCCACTGGAGTGCGGGGGACCTGGCGGCGGGGCCGTCCTCCGGTTCGTACCCCTGCAAGGGCATGCTCGTCGTGCCCGCCTCCACCGCCTGTGTGGCGGGAGTCGCGCTCGGCCTCTCGAAGGATCTGCTGCAGCGGGCGGCGAGCGTCACCCTCAAGGAAGGCCGCAAGCTGGTCGTCGCCGTCCGGGAGACCCCGCTGAACGGGCAGACCCTGCGGCACCTGGTGACGCTCGACGACGCGGGCGCGACCGTGCTGCCGGCCTCCCCGGCGTTCTACGCGGGGGCCACGCACATCCAGGACCTCGTGGACTTCGTCGCCGGGCGCGTACTGGACGCGGCGGGCGTCCCGCACACGCTCTACCGACGCTGGAAGGGCGAACTCGGCGGCGGCTCCCGCGCCACCTGAGCATCCATCACCCGAGCGCCGCCCACGCACGGCGCACGACAGCAACGCCGCAGTACCCCGTCATCACCCACGAACTCTTCAGCGGAAGGCTATCGATCGCATGGACGCGGTGGACAGGCAGCTCATCCAGGCTCTCAGGGAGAACGGCCGGGCCTCGTACGCGGAGCTGGGACGCCTCGTCGGACTGTCGGGACCCAGTGTCACCGACCGCATCAACCGGCTGGAGGCGGCCGGTGTCATCACCGGCTACCGCGCGACGGTCGACTCGGCCTCGCTCGGCCTCGGCGTCATCGCCCTCATCGGCATCTCGCTCTCCGACGCCGCCGACCACGAGGACGTGGCGCGCCGGATGAAGGACCTGAACGAGATCGAGGACTGCTGGTTCATCGCCGGCGACGACTCCTTCATGCTCAAGGTGCGGGCGTCCGACGTGGACGGCCTGGAGCGGACCATCCGGCGTCTCTCGGGGACCAAGGGCGTCTCCAGGACCCGTACCACCATCGTGCTCTCCACGAAGTGGGAGAACCGGGTGGGCGAACTGCCCGAGGAGGAGTAGCACGGGCGCGGGAGTACGGTTGAGCGGTTGACGCGGATCGGCACAGGCCGCATCGGCACAGGTCACAGGTCACAGGTCACAAGGAGAGGTACACGCATGGACGTCGGGCTCAAGCGCGAGCTGGAGGACAAGGTCCGGGCCGGTGAGCGGCTGACCCGCGAGGACGGCATCGCGCTCTACGAGTCGGACGACCTGGCCTGGCTGGGCGGCCTCGCCCACGAGGTGCGTACCCGCAAGAACGGTGACGTCGTCCACTTCAACGTCAACCGCCACCTCAACATGACGAATGTGTGCACCGCGTCGTGCGCCTACTGCTCGTTCCAGCGCAAGCCGGGCGAGAAGGACGCGTACACGATGCGCATCGAGGAGGCGGTGAAGCTCGCCAAGGCGATGGAGGGCGAGAACCTCACCGAGCTGCACATCGTCAACGGCCTGCACCCGAACCTGCCGTGGCGCTACTACCCGCGGTCGCTCAGCGAGCTGAAGAAGGCCCTGCCGAACGTCTCCCTGAAGGCCTTCACCGCCACCGAGATCCACCACTTCGAGACGATTTCCGGACTCAGCGCCTCCGAGATCCTCGACGAGCTGATCGACGCCGGTCTTGAGTCCCTGACCGGCGGCGGCGCGGAGATCTTCGACTGGGAGGTCCGGCAGCACATCGTCGACCACCGCACCCACTGGGAGGACTGGTCGCGCATCCACCGCCTCGCGCACGAGAAGGGTCTGAAGACCCCGTGCACGATGCTGTACGGCCACATCGAGGAGCCCCGCCACCGGGTCGACCACGTCCTGCGGCTGCGTGAGCTGCAGGACGAGACCGGCGGCTTCCAGGTCTTCATCCCGCTGCGCTACCAGCACGACTTCGTGGACCTGAAGGACGGCAAGGTCCGCAACCGCCTCCAGGCGCGTACGCAGATGGCCACGGGCGCGGAGGCACTGAAGACCTTCGCGGTCTCCCGGCTGCTCTTCGACAACGTGCCGCACGTGAAGGTCTTCTGGGTCATGCACGGCGTCCGGACGGCCCAGCTCGCGCTGCAGCACGGGGCGGACGACATGGACGGGTCGGTCGTCGAGTACAAGATCACGCACGACGCCGACGACTACGGCACGCCGAACAAGCTGACCCGTGAGGACCTGCTCGACCTGATCCGGGACGCCGGGTTCCGGCCGGTGGAGCGGAACACCCGGTACGAGATCATTCGCGAGTACGAGCCCGCGGCGGCGGACCGCCGGGACACTCCGCAGCCGATGCGGCTCTGACCGCGTCGGCTGCATCAGATGGTTCGTCCGCGGGTGCGCGGGGGCTGGTCGCGCAGTTCCCCGCGCCCCCGAAGGCGCCCCTGAAGGCGCTTCTCAGGCGGTGCGGGTGTGGAGGATTCCTTCCACGCCCCGCAGGAAGGTCTCGGAGACCAGGGCCGGGTCGAAGAGGCAGCCCGCCGCCATCGCGCCGTCCCTGAGCATGACGAAGTGCCGGGCGTCCGCGTCCGCGGGCGCGTCGCCGGTCTCCGCCAGCAGTTGTGTGACGGTGTTCAGGAACCACTGCCGATGGGCCAGGACGGCCTGATGGATCGGGTGGGCGGCGTCGTGGTACTCGGCCGCCGCGTTGAGGAAGGCGCAGCCGCGGAACCCGGGGGACCGGATGCCCTCGGTGATGGACCGGGCGACGGCCCGCACCCGCTCGACCGGTGACCGGCCGCTCGCCAGGGCCGCGGCGACCTGCCCGCGGATCCCCTGGTCGGCCAGATCGAGATACGCGAGGACGAGTTCCTCCTTGCCCACGAAGTGCCGGTACAGCGTGGCCCGGGTGACCTGCGCCTCCGTGGTGATCCGGTCGATGCCGACCGAGTGGATCCCCTCCGCGTAGAAGATCCTCGTCGCTGTGTTCAGCAGTCGCGCACGCGCTTCGGACGTACTGACGCTCTCCGGGCTCCTGCTCATGCCCGTCAGCGTACCAAAACAAAGAGGTAGAACGTTCGGTATTGACAGCTGTGCCCGGCTGCCCCTTAGCTGTCATGTGACCGAACGTTCTCCCTCACCTTCCGCCTTGAAAGGCACTCCTGTGAGCAGCTCAGTGGATTCCCGTGTCACCGCCGGCCCCACCGGCGTTCCCGCCGCCCTGCGCAAGCTGTACTTCGTGCGCTTCGCGTTCGCCGCGGTGTGGGCCGCCCTGCTGTTCGCGACCGCCGACACCCTGGGGCCGGTGAGCGTGACGCTGCTGGTGGTCTATCCGCTGTTCGACGTGGCGGCCGCGGTCGTCGACGTCCGGTCCGCCAGGACGAACGGCGGTACGGCCCCGGCGCTGCTCGTGAACATCGCGATCAGCTCGCTCACGGTCGTCGCCCTGGCCGTCGCCGCCACCTCCGGCATCCCCGCCGTGCTGCGGGTCTGGGGGATCTGGGCCGTCGCCGCGGGAGTCGTCCAGCTCATCGCGGGCGCCCTCCGCCGGAAGCTGGGCGGGCAGTGGCCGATGATCGCCAGCGGCGCCGTCTCCACTCTCGCCGGCACGTCCTTCTTCGCCTCGGCCGGCGGCGACGACGCCTCGCTGACGAACCTCGCCGGCTACGCCTTCCTCGGAGGCGTCTTCTTCCTCGTCTCCGCGCTCCGGCTCGGCCGCGTCCGCGACGGGGCGTGACCCCGTCCCCGGCAGCCACTTGAGTCCCGGCCGGGGTAATACGTAATCTGGCCGCATGGCCCTTACGTTCGAGCTCGACCCTTCCGTTGACTTCGCCCTGCGGGACGGCATCACCGCCCTCTGGGCAGACGTGTCCAACGCGGGCGGCTCCGTCGGCTTCGTACCCCCGGTCTCCGCCGAGGCGGTCCGCCCGGAGCTCGTCAAGCACTTCATCGCGATGGCGGAGGACCGCACCCGTCTCCTCATAGGCCGCGACGAGGACGGGACCGTCGCGGCCACCGCCTTCCTCACCCGCAACACCCACCGCCTGATGACGCACTGGCTGTGGCTCTACACGGTGATGGTCCATCCCAGGCACCAGGGCAAGGGCTACGGCCGCGACCTCCTCGCGGCCGCCGCCGACGCAGCCCGGGGCCTCGACGGCATCGAGGCGATACGCCTGACCTGCCGGGGCGGCGAAGGCCTGGAGCGTTTCTACGGCTCGTGCGGTTACAAGGAGGTCGGCCGCGTGCCGGACGCGATCAGGGTCGCGCCGGGTGACGACCGGGACGACATCACGATGCTGCTGTCCCTGGGCCGGGTCGACTGAGGCACCCGCCCGGTTCCGGCCCAGGTGCCCTGGCCCCGGCACCCGGTCCCCGCTCCGGCACCCCCCTACAAGATCGCGGCCCGCGCGTGCTTCACTGGACGGTGCCCTTTGGGAACGTTCGGAACGGGAAGAGTGGATTGAGATGTTCCGCTACACACTGATGCGCCTCGGTATCTTCGTGGGCTGCCTCGTGGTCGTCTGGGGCCTCGTCCACTCCGGCGTCGCCCCCCGGGGCCTCGGCGACTCGAACGGCATGTGGATCGTCATGCTCGCCCTGGTCGTCTCCGCGCCCATCAGCTTCGTCGTCCTGCGCAAGGAGCGCGACCGCGCCTCGGCGCAGATCGTCCGGCGCGTCGACCGCGTCAAGTCCAACCTCGAGGCCAACCGCAGCCAGGAGGACGGGACCGTGGACGAGACGGCGGACCGGACCGCGGACCAGGCGTCCAGGGCGCAGGGCGAGGTCCCGCAGACCCAGGGCCAGACCTCCTGAAGACCGCCGCGCACCGCGCCCCGGACTCCCCGAGGACGGCCGGGTGCCGCAGGCGCCGCACCTCGGCCCCGGCGTGAGCGCCCGCAGAACATACCCTTTCCCGTATGGGTGCAGCGAAGAGCAAACGGATGCCCCGTGCCGTGCGCGAGCAGCAGATGCTGGACGCCGCCGTACGGACCTTCGGGCAACGGGGCTACCGTGCCGCGTCGATGGACGAGATCGCCGATCTGGCGGGCGTGTCCAAGCCGTTGGTCTACCTGTACCTGAACAGCAAGGAAGACCTCTTCACCGCGTGCATCCGGCGTGAGGCCGCCGCCCTGACCGCGGCGGTACGCGCCGGAGTCCGCCCGGACCTCCCCGCCGACCGCCAACTCTGGGAAGGGCTGCGGGCGTTCTTCACCCACACCGCGCAGAACCCGGACGGCTGGGCGGTGCTGCACCTCCAGGCGCGTACGCACGGGGAGCCGTTCGCCGCCGAGATCACCTCGATGCGCGAGGAGATCGTGGCCTTCGTCACCCAGCTGATCGTGGTCGCGGCGCGGGAGGCCCACCGGGACCCGTCGCTGGCCGAGCGGGAGGTCGCGGGCCTCGCGGAAGCCCTGGTCGGCGCCGCCGAATCGCTCGCCGCCTGGGCGAACACCACCCCCGGTGTCTCCGCCCGGCAGGCCGCCGCGACCCTGATGAACTTCGCCTGGGCGGGGCTGGGCGACCTGATGGAGGGGCACCCCTGGACGGAGACCCCGGAGACCCCGGAGACCCCGGAGACCCCGGAGACCCCGGAGACCCCGGAGACCCCGGAGACCCCGGAGACCCCGGAGACCCCGGAGACCCCGGAGGTCCCGGAAGCCGTGACGGTTCCGGAAGGTGCGGGGGCGGCGCCCCGCGCCTGAGGGCCGGCGGCACGGTCCTGGTCAGTGCAGCGGCAGTACCTCTCCCGTCAGGTGCGGCCGCCCGCCGGGTCCGCGCAGTTCGAAACGGCTCCCCTCCGCCCCGTACGACACCGTCCCGGGCAGCAGCACCGGTGCCTTGAACTCCGCCCGCAGCACGGCCTCCTGCGGCGCCCCGTGCTCGGCGAGGCAGCGCGCCACGGTCCACATGCCGTGCGCGACGGCCCGCGGGAAGCCGAACAGCCGGGCGGTGAGACGGTGCAGGTGGATCGGGTTGCGGTCGCCGGAAGCGGCCGCGTACCGGCGCCCGACGCCCTCGGCGAGATGCCACTCGGCAAGGACGGGCAGAGGTTCGTGTTCCGCCCTGGCACCCTGCCCGCCCTCCGTCGTCGTGCGGTGCCGTGCCAGGTACGTGCTGCGCGACTCCCACACGAGTCCCCCGCCGGCCCGTACCTCGGTGACGACGGCGGCCTCGGTGCCGCGCCGGTGCGGGACCAGGTCGTCGACGTACACCGTGAGTTCGTAGGTGCCGGTCGTCGTGAGGGGGCCGCGCCGTGTGATCCCGAGGGACGTGTGGACCAGCCCGAGCAGCGGCAGCGGGAACGCGTGCCCGCTCATCAGCCGCATGGCCGCCGGAAAGCCGAGCACGTGCGGATAGGTGAGGGGCAGTTCATCGGCCCCCACCCCGAACCCGCACGCCCGCTCGTACGCGGCGAGCCGCCCCAGGTCGACCCGTACACCGGGCAGGACCAGCCGGGTCCGGGGTGCGGTGACTTCGGCCCGGGGCCGCTTGAACGGCGAGAGCAGCGCCCCCCGGACCAGCAGCGGCCAGAGGGCCGGCGAGCGGGTGAGAGTACGGGTACGGGCATGGCCGGGCACGGCATCCGTAAGGTCGTCCATCGCTGTGCTTCCTCCTAGGCCCCGGTCAGGGGCGGCATGGGGACACGGCCGCCTGCGGGCCGGTGGGGGCCGGTCGCGCAGTTCCCCGCGCCCCGGGTACCCAGGGCCGGTGGGGAACTGCGCGCTCAGCCACGACGCACCCGCGCCCTCACACGGGCCCGCAAGCAATGTCGGCGCCCCGGCGGAGCGCTCACGCTCCGAGCAGGCTCTGCCCGCACACCCGCACGACCTGCCCATTGACCGCCCCCGACCCCGGACTCGCGAACCACGCCGTCGTCTCGGCGACATCCACCGGCAGCCCGCCCTGCGCCAGCGAGTTCATCCGCCGCCCCGCCTCACGGATGAACAGCGGCACCGCGGCCGTCATCCTCGTCTCGATGAAACCGGGCGCGACGGCGTTCACCGTCACCCCGTACTCCGACAGCGCCCGCGGCCCGAGGGACCGTACGAGCCCGACGATCCCCGCCTTCGACGCGGCGTAGTTCGTCTGGCCGGCGTTCCCCGCGATCCCGGCGATGGACGCGGTCGCCACGACGCGGCCGCCCGCCCGGAGCGTGCCACCGGTCAGCAGCGCGTCGGTCGTGCGCAGCACACTCGCGAGGTTGACGTCGAGCACCGGACTCCAGCGCTCGGCGGGCATGTTGACCAGCCGCCGGTCCCGGGTGATCCCCGCGTTGTGGACGAGGACGTCCAGACCCTCGGGCAGTGCGTCGGCGATCCGTGCCCCCGCGTCCCGCGCCGTGATGTCCAGCGGCAGGACGGTCCCGCCGAGCCGCTCCGCGACGGCGGCCAGGTCGTCCCCGGCGGCGGGCACGTCCAGGCACACCACCCGGGCGCCGTCCCGCGCCAGCGTCGCGGCGACGGCCGCACCGATCCCGCGTGCGGCCCCGGTGACCAGGGCGGTCCGCCCGGCGAGCGGTCTGCCCCAGTCCTCCGGCGCGCCCGCCTCGCCGTCACCGAGCTCGATCACCTGCCCGCTGACGTACGCCGACCTGGGCGAGAGCAGGAAGCGGAACGTGGACTCGGCGGAACGGGCATCCGCGTCCCCTGTGCGGGGTGCGGGATCCCCTGTGCGTGGTGCGAGCCGTACGAGGTTCACGGTCCTGCCCCGCCCGATCTCCTTGCCGAGCGAGCGTACGAACCCTTCGAGGCCCTGCTGCGCGGCGGCCTGGTGGTGGTCGGCCGGGTCCGGGGCGGTGCCGAGCACCACGATCCGCCCGCTCGCGGCGACCGACCGGACGACGGGGTGCAGGGCCGCGTGCACCTCGGCCAGCGTCTCGACGTCCCGTACACCGGTGGCGTCGAGGACGACGGCGACCGCGCTCTCCGTGCCCGTACCCGTGCCCGGCTCGGTGTCCAGTCCCGACCGGGCCGTCACGAGGTCCAGGTCCAGCCCCCACCGGGCCAGCCGGGGCGCCAGGTCCAGGTCGGACCTGCCCGCGGTCAGATGTAGCAGACGGCCCTGCAGAGTGGGCTGCCCGGGGCTCCACCGCCGCAGCCGCACCGGCTGCGGCAGCCCGAGCCGCCGGGTCAGGAAGCGGCCGGGCGCGGTGCCGGCGAAGCTCAGGTAGCGGTCGGCCATGGTGCGGCTCCCAGCTCGGTCGGATGCGTTCTCGCGCACGCACGGCTCGGTACCCACTCCGTGCTTACTCTGGAGTAAGGTTACCCGAGGTAAGCCTATGTCACGGTGAGGAGCAGGTCGAGATGAGCCCCGTTGAACCCCGGCGCGTCGCGGTCGTCGGCGGTACGCGCATCCCCTTCGCCCGCTCCGACGGCCCGTACGCGACCGCCTCGAACCAGGAGATGCTGACCGCGGCGGTCGACGGCCTCGTGGACCGTTTCGGCCTCGAAGGGCCGGGTGTGGTCGACGAGTTGGTGGCCGGCGCGGTCCTCAAGCACAGCCGCGACTTCAACCTCGCGCGCGAGACGGTGCTCGGCTCGCGGCTCGACGCCCGCACCCCCGCCTACGACATCCAGCAGGCCTGCGGCACCGGTCTGCAGGCCGTCATCGCGGTGGCCAACAAGATCACCCTCGGACAGACCGGGTCGGCCGTCGCGGGCGGCGCGGACACCGCCAGCGACGCCCCGCTCGGCGTCAACGACGAGCTGCGGCGCATCCTGCTGGAGGTCCGGCGCGCCGGGTCGGCGGGCGCCCGCCTCAAGGCGCTCGCCCGGATCCGCCCCGGCCACCTCGTGCCGGAGATCCCGCGCAACGCCGAGCCGCGTACCGGCCTGTCGATGGGCGAGCACGCGGCGGTCACCGCCCGCAGGTGGGGCGTCACCCGCGAGGCGCAGGACGAACTGGCCGCCGCGAGCCACCGACGACTCGCCGCCGCCTACGAACGCGGCTTCTTCGAGGACCTGGTCGTGCCCTTCCGCGGCCTGGCGCGGGACCAGAACCTCCGTCCCGGTTCCACGGTCGGCAAACTGGCCACCTTGAAGCCGGTGTTCGGCGTCGGGGGTCCCGAACCGACCATGACCGCCGGGAATTCGACGCCCCTGACCGACGGCGCGGCGACCGTGCTGCTCGCGAGCGAGGAGTGGGCGTCGCAGCGCGGGCTGACCCCGCTCGCGTACCTGACGGCGTACGGGACGGCGGCCGTCGACTTCGTCGCAGGGGACGTGGCCGGCGGCGAGGACGGTCTGCTGATGGCGCCGGCGTACGCGGTCCCGCGGATGCTGGAGCGTGCCGGCCTGGGCCTCGGCGACTTCGACTTCGTCGAGGTGCACGAGGCGTTCGCGTCCCAGGTGCTCGCCACCCTGGCGGCCTGGGAGGAACGGGGGCTGGGACAGGTGGACCGGGCCCGCCTGAACGTGGCGGGCTCGTCCCTCGCCACCGGCCATCCCTTCGCGGCGACCGGGGCGAGGATCGTGGCGACCCTGGCGAAGCTGCTCGCCGAGCGGGACGCGCCCGGCCGCGGGCTGATCTCGATCTGCGCGGCGGGCGGACAGGGCGTGACGGCGATCCTCGAACGTCCGTGACGCGCACACGATCCCGATCACCGTCCCGATCACCGTCCCGATCACCGCCCCGATCACCGTCCGATGAGGCCGGCGCGTCGGGCGGAAGATGAACAGCCGTCCGGACAGCGCACCAACCTCTCACTCTTCCGCACACAAGCCCCGCACTTTCCCAGGTGAACCCCCCACCTCACGGGTCCGTAATGGGGGGAGCACGAGAGTAAGGAGCCGTCCGTGTCCCGCGATCCCGCAGCCCGACCGCAGCCCAGCCTCCCGGAACCCGAGATCAGGCGGCTGGACGGGGTCGTACGGGAGGTCTCGGTGCCGCCGCTGATCCTGCCCGTCACCCACGGCTCGCTCGCGGACATCCCCTTCGACAACGCCGACCAGGTCCCGGACGACGCGGTGCTCAGCCGCAAGGGCCCGGACGGCCGGTGGCGGGACGTGACGGCGGCCGAGTTCGCCGACCAGGTGCTCGCCGTCGCCAAGGGGCTGATCGCGGAGGGCCTGATGCCGGGCGACCGGCTCGCGATCATGGCCCGTACGACGTACGAGTGGACGCTGCTGGACTTCGCCGCGTGGGCCGCGGGCCTCGTCACCGTCCCCGTCTACCCGACCTCGTCCGTCTTCCAGACGCGCTGGATCCTCCAGGACTCGGGCGCGGTGGCGATCGCCGTCGAGCACGTCTCGCAGGCCGCGGCGCTCGGCCCGGAACGCGACCGGCTGCCCGACGTCCGGCACATGTGGGTCTTCGAGAAGGGGCACACGGACCGCCTCGCCGAGCTGGGCCGGAACATCCCGGACCAGGAGGTCGCCGTACGCCGCGGAGTGCTCGGCCCCGACTCGCTCGCGACGATCATGTACACCTCCGGCACCACCGGGCGCCCCAAGGGCTGCGCGCTGACCCACGGCAACTTCTTCGCCGAGGTCGACAACGCCGTCGAACTGCTCCACCCCGTCTTCAGGTCCACCTTCAAGGAACCGGCGTCCACGCTCCTCTACCTGCCCCTCTCGCACGTCTTCGGCCGGATGGTCGCCGTCGCCTGCATGCGCGCCCGGGTGCGCCTCGGCCACGCGCCGAGCATCCGTACGCAGGAGCTGCTGGCCGACCTCGCGGGCTTCGGCCCGACCTTCCTGCTGGCCATCCCGTACGTGCTGGAGAAGGTCTACAACACCGGCCGCGCCACCGCCGAGAAGATGGGCCGCGCCGCCTCCTTCGACCGGGCCGCCCGGGTGGCCCGCGGCTACGGGGAGGCGCTGGAGGCCCAGCAGCACGGCACCGGCCCGGGCCCGGGCGCGAAACTGCGGGCGGCCCGCGCCCTCTACGACCCGCTCGTCTACCGCCGGGTCCGCGCGGCCCTCGGCGGGAAGGTCCGCCAGGTGATCTGCGGCGGCTCCCCGCTCGGCCGCCGCCTCGCCTCCTTCTACGCGGGCGCCGGCATCCAGGTGTACGAGGGGTACGGCCTCACCGAGTCCACGGCGGCGGCGACCCTCACCTACCCGCACCGGCCCCGCCTCGGCACGGTCGGCTGGCCGCTGCCCGGCACCCGCGTCCGGCTCGCCCAGGACGGCGAGGTGCTGCTGAGCGGCAGCCAGGTGTTCCGCGGCTACTGGGACCCGCAGGCGGGCGGGGTGGTGCCGGCCGCCCGGGACGGCTGGTTCGCCACCGGCGACATCGGCGAGCTGGACGACGACGGCTACCTCACGATCACCGGCCGCAAGAAGGACATCCTGATCACCACCAGCGGCAAGAACATCGCCCCGGCCCCGCTGGAGGACTGGCTGCGCGCCCACCCCCTCGTCAGCCAGTGCGTCGTCGTCGGCGACAACCGCCCGTACGTCTCCGCGCTCATCACCCTGGACGCCGAGGGCATGGCGCACTGGTGCCGCATGACCGGCAGGGGGGAGGTCCCGGTCGCCACCCTGGTCACCGACCCGGAACTCCTGGCCGTGCTGCAGCGGGCGGTCGACGACGCCAACCGCCTCGTCTCCCGTGCCGAATCGATCCGCCGCTTCACCGTCCTGCCCCTGAACTTCACGGAGACGGCGGGCCATCTGACCCCGACGATGAAACTGCGCAGGGCGGTGGTGACCCGGGAGTTCGCCCGGGAGATCGAGGAGATGTACGAAGCGGCGCAGACGTAGGCGCGGGCGTGGGGGCGGGTGTGCGTGTGGGCGTGTGGGCGTGGGCGTCGGGCAGAAAGGCAGGAGCCCCTCCACCTGGTGGTGTCGGGGCTCCTTGGGTCTTGCTTCTAGGTTCCGGATCAGAGTGCCGGGCTCGGGGAGCCCGGTCTCAGCCGAAGGATCAGACGGGGGTGACGTTCTCCGCCTGCGGGCCCTTCGGACCCTGGGTCACGTCGAAGGTAACCGCCTGGTTCTCTTCGAGGGAGCGGAATCCGCTCGCGTTGATCGCGGAGTAGTGGACGAAGACGTCCGGGCCGCCGCCTTCCTGGGCGATGAAACCAAAGCCCTTTTCGGCGTTGAACCACTTCACGGTTCCGGTAGCCATAAGCCCTCCTTGGGCCCAAAGGGTTGCCCTGCTCCAGAACCTGCAAGGTGTAAACAAAAGCTTGTAAACAACTGCATTCTTCTGAAAAAGACGAGAGCCCGCGGTCACATGCTCCGCAGGCTCTGTACTGCAAGGGAAACCAAACTGCAACTTGCGGAAGAGACTACCCACGAGGGCAGCCGAACGCAATAGAGGACAAGATCACGTCACCCGCGGGTTTGGCGGGGTCCCCCGGAGGGCTGACGATGCGGTATCACGTGGCGTCACAGGGGTTGACAGGACGGTGCGTGAGGCTTTCCGGACCACTCCGGGACCCTGGAGCCCGCACCGTACCGCATGGGGGTTAGCCTCGCGATGTGGACAATTCTCCTGAGTCATCCGAGGGGCGTCCCGACGCCCGCCGCTCCCGGCCGCGCGTCGGCCACATCCAGTTCCTGAACTGCCTGCCCCTGTACTGGGGACTGGCGAGAACGGGCACGCTGCTCGACTTCGAGCTCACCAAGGACACCCCGGAGAAGCTGAGCGAGCAGCTCGTACGGGGCGACCTCGACATCGGTCCCATCACCCTCGTCGAGTTCCTCAAGCACGCCGACCAGCTGGTCGCCTTCCCCGACATCGCCGTCGGCTGCGACGGCCCGGTGATGTCCTGCGTCATCGTCTCGCAGGTCCCGCTGGACCGGCTGGACGGCGCCAGGGTCGCCCTCGGCTCGACCTCCCGTACGTCCGTGCGCCTCGCGCAGCTCCTCCTGTCGGAGCGGTTCGGCGTCGAGCCGTCCTACTACACCTGCCCGCCCGACCTGAGCCTGATGATGCAGGAGGCCGACGCGGCGGTGCTGATCGGCGACGCCGCCCTGCGGGCCAACCTGCTCGACGGTCCGCGCTACGGCCTGGAGGTGCACGACCTGGGCGCCCTGTGGAAGGAGTGGACGGGCCTGCCCTTCGTCTTCGCGGTCTGGGCCGCCCGCCGCGACTACCTGGAGCGCGAGCCGGTCCTGACCCGCAAGGTCCACGAGGCCTTTCTCGCCTCCCGCGACCTCTCCCTGGAGGAGGTCGGCAAGGTCGCCGAGCAGGCGGCCCGCTGGGAGGCCTTCGACGAGAGCGTCCTGGAGCGCTACTTCACGACGCTCGACTTCCGCTTCGGCGGACCGCAGCTGGAGGCGGTCACCGAGTTCGCACGGCGGGTGGGCCCCACGACCGGCTTCGCGGCGGACGTGAAGGTCGACCTGCTGGAGCCGTAGGGACCACGGCCACGGGCCACGGCCACGGGCCACGGCCACGGCCACGGCCACGTCCCGAGCGCCGAGGTCCGCCGAGGACGGGCGGCACTACCCTGCTGGAGTGCGCGCGGGACGGGTATACGCACAGGGGCGTTTGTACGGGGGAGGTGCGGGTGCCATGCGGCCGCTCGAAGTCGATGAACCCACTGTCGTGGGGCCCTACCGGCTGCTCGGCCGGCTCGGCTCCGGCGGGATGGGCCGGGTCTATCTGGGCCGCAGCGCGGGCGGCCGTACGGTCGCGGTCAAGATCGTGCACCCGCACTTCGCGCTCGACGAGGAGTTCCGGGCCCGGTTCCGCCGTGAGGTGGAGGCGGCCCGGCGGGTGGGCGGCGCGTACACGGCCCCGGTCCTCGACGCCGACCCGGACGCACCGGTCCCCTGGGTGGCGACCGGCTACGCGGCCGGCCCCACGCTGACCGCCGCGGTCACCGACGCGGGCACCCTCGCGGACCATTCCGTACGGGTCCTCGGCGCCGGACTCGCCGAGGCGCTGTCGGCGGTGCACGGCCTGGGCCTGGTCCACCGGGACGTCAAGCCGTCGAACGTGCTGCTGACCCTCGACGGACCGCTGCTCATCGACTTCGGCATCGCCCGCGCGACGGACGGCACGGCCTCCCTGACCTCGACGGGCGTCTCCATCGGCTCGCCCGGCTACATGTCGCCCGAGCAGATCCTCGGCAAGGGCGTCACGGGCGCGGCCGACGTCTTCTCCCTCGGCGCGGTCCTCGCGTACGCGGCCACCGGCTCGTCCCCCTTCCCCGGCGACTCCTCGGCCGCGCTGCTCTACAAGGTCGTCCACGAGGAGCCCGAACTGGGCGCGCTCTCCGGCGAACTGCGGGAACTGGTGGCCGGGTGCCTCGCCAAGGACCCGGCCTCCCGCCCCTCCCCGGCGGCCGTCGCGACCGCCCTCGCACCGGAGGGCGCGGCCCGGCTGGTGGCGGTCGGCTGGCTGCCCGGCCCGCTGGTGGAACAGGTCAGCCGCAGTGCCGTACACCTCCTGAACCTGGAGGCGACGGGGGCGACCCCGGCACCGTCGGGAGTGGTGGGCTTCAGCAGCCCCTCGGTGGGGAGCCCCGCGGGTCCTCCGCGGGAGGATTCCGCCGAGGACGGCCCTTCGGCGGGGCAGGGGGTGCCCGGCGTCTTCGGCCCGCCCGACCCCTCGTACGCGTCCTACTCCCCGTACTCGCCCTACGCGCCCCACCCGCCCGGCGCCCCCGCCCGGGTACCGGAACCCCGTGATGCCGCCGGTGCCGGTGCCGGAAAGGTGTCCGTCAGCGTGGCGGCCACCTCCGTGCCGGGCGAGGGCGGCCGTGGCCGCAGGCTGAGCTGCACCGTCGCCCTCGCGGTGGCCGGCGCCCTGGCGGCGGTGACGGTCGGCTCGGTGTTCGTGTTCGACCTGCTGCCGGGCAGCGGCTCGGACGACAGCAGCGACGCGGGGCCCGCCGCCAGCGCGCCCCCTTCCGCCTCCGCCTCCGCCTCCGCCTCTGCCGGGAGCAGTGACGGCCCCTCCGCTGACGGGAGCGCCCTCTCCGCCGTACCGGAGTCCTACCTCGGTACCTGGGAGGGCGACGGGTACGCCCTCGACGGCAAGCTCCCGATGGGCACGGTCCGCGTCACGGTCCGCCAGGCCGGCGAGGGCGACCTGCTCGGCACCTTCCGCCAGACCGATCTCATCGGCGGCACCTGCGACACCGACCTCTTCCTCGAGGAGGTCACCGCGAAGCAGCTGGTCGCCACGAGCGTGGCCAAGCGGTCCACCACGTCCGAGTGCACGACGGGCCGGCACGAGGTCCGGCTGGTCCCGGTCGGCGACGGCCTGCGCTACGAGACGGACAACGCGGAGGCGGGCGACCCGGTGGCCCGCATGTCGAAGGTCCGGTAGCCGGTAGCCGGTAGCCGGTAGCCGGTAGCCGAGGGCCGGGGGCCAGTGGCAGACGGTGGGCGGCGGGCGGTGTGCCTACAGCGGCACGGTGACCGTGACCGTCTCCCCGTTCCCCAGGTGCAGCATGCCCTTGCCCGGGGTGACCGGCCCGCCGACCATGCTGCGGGTCGTCCGGATGCCGATCAGCTCACCGGCGCCGGAGTCCTGCGGGGAGAGCAGGAGCCCGCGGCGGCCCTTCTTGGCCTCGACCTGCCAGCCGGAGAAGCCGCTGCACACCTCCTCCTCGTCGCCGCCCAGGACCAGCGCGAGACCGCGGTCGGCGCCGCGCTGGACGAGCCGCTTGAGCTCGCGCTCGCAGTCCGCGTCCTCCAGGACCTCCCCGTCGTCGACGATGACCACGACCGGTTCCTCGGGACTGGCCGACCCGATCGCCTCGTCGAAGTCGTCGCTCTCGATGTCGTCCTCGGTGAAGACCTTCAACACGCCTTCCTGGCCGTCGAGTTCGCGCAGCGGCGACGGGCGCGGGGCGGCGATCACGAGGCGTACGCCCTGCAGGAGGTACGAGCGCGCCAGGTTGAGCAGCGCCGTGCTGCGGCCGGACTTCGCCGGGCCCGCGATCACGAACGTCGGCACGCCCTGCGAGAGGTCCGGGCCGAACGCCATGATGTCGTCGCCACCGATCCCCGCCAGGCCCCACAGCTTCGACTGCGCGACCGCCGGGTCCCGCATCTCCCAGGCCTCGGTGAAGCCGATCCGGGAGGGCAGCGAGTCCACCCTGAACGGCCGTCGCACCCGCGGCACCGCGGCGTCGCGGGCGGCCGCCGCCTCGCCGATCGCGGCGAGCGCGGCGGCCTGCCCCTGACCGGTGACGTCGTCCGACAGCAGCGCGAACTGCGTCTCGATCGCCGACTCGTTCTTGAAGCCGCGGCCGGGCGGAATCTCCTCCGGCACCTTGCGCGCGTTGATGCCGAGCATCGTGAAGTCGGAGCGGTCGGCGAGCCGCAGACCGTACTTCTCCTCGGTGAGCGAGGCCATCCGGCCGAGCAGCACCTGCCGGTCGCCGGTGACGACGAGGTGGATGCCGACGCTCGCGCCCTCGCGCATCATCGTCTGCAGCTCGTCGGTCAGTTCACCGTGGTTGTACTCGCCGAGCGTCGGCAGCCAGCCCTCCCACCGGTCGAGCAGCACGACGACGTGCGGCAGCCGCTCCTCCCCGGCGACGGACGCCCGCTGCTCACCGATGTCGGCGAACCCCTTGTCGGACAACAGGTCCTGACGCCGCGTCAGCTCACTCTTGAGCCGGGTGACGAGTCGGACGGCCCGTTCGGTCTGGTTGCGGGCGACGACGGCTCCGCAGTGCGGCAGCCGGGTCAGGGCGTTGAGGGCGCCGTTGCCGCAGTCGATGCCGTAGAGGTGCACGTCCGCCGCGGAGTGCGTACGGGCGATCGAGCCGGCCAGGGTGCGCAGGATCTGCGAACGGCCGCTGCGGGGCGCGCCGCCGACGATGAGGTGCCCGAAGGTGGAGAAGTCGACGACGACGGGCCGGCGGGCCTGGTCGGCGGGCAGGTCCTCGACACCGTACGGGGCGGGCGGCAGCTTGCCGGGCGCCCGTGCCAGGGCGGCGGCGTCCGGTACCTCGGTCTCGATCTCGTCGAGCAGCAGCGTCTCGGAGAGCGCGGGCAGCCACGGGCTGTGCTGCGAGGGGATTCCGAGCGAGGTGTTGGCGTCGCGAACGGCGTCGACGAGCACCTTGAGGTCGGTGATCTCCTCTTCCTCCCGCGACTCCACCTTGGGCTTGACCAGCGCGGCCCGCCCCAGGTCCTCCCAGCCGAGCGGTCCCGCCCAGGGCGCGAGCAGCCGCGGGTCGGCGGCGCCGGGCCGCCGGCCGCCCACGCGTCCCGACTGGAACGGTACGAGCGAGGCGTGCCCGAGCCGGACGTACGCGCGGCCGGGGGTGTTCTTGGAGATGTGCCCGGCCTCGGGGGAGTCGATGACGTCGCTCGACTCGCCGCCGTCCGTCACGCGCAGCGCGATACGGAGGTTGGTGTTGGCGCGGATCTCGGGGGAGACGACACCGCTCGGCCGCTGGGTGGCGAGCAGCAGGTGGATGCCGAGCGAACGGCCCCGCTGGGCGATGTTGACGAGTCCCGTCACGAAGTCGGGCAGGTCGCGCACCATCGAGGCGAACTCGTCGATGACGATGAGGAGCCGGGGCAGCGGCCGGTTCGACGGCTCGCGGCGTACGAGGTCCTGGTAGTCCTCGATGTCCTTGGCGTCGGCGGCGGCCAGGATGTGCTCGCGCCGGTGCAGTTCTGCGCCGAGGGACTCCAGGGCCCGCTCGACGAGGTGGGCGTCGAGGTCGGTGACCATGCCGACGGTGTGCGGCAGGTTGACACAGTCCTTGAAGGCGGCGCCGCCCTTGTAGTCGACCAGCACGAACGTCATGTTCTCCGGCGTGTTGGCCACCGCCAGCGCCGCCACGATGGTCTGCAGCAGCTCCGACTTGCCGGAACCGGTCGTACCGGCGATCAGGCCGTGCGGCCCGTCCCGCCGGATGTCGATGCCGAAGGGCCCGTCGTACGACTCGCCGACGACGGCCGTCGTCGACTGCCCGCCCATGCGCCAGCGCGCCGAGATCGCGTCGCCGGTCGGCGGCTCCAGCTGGAGCACGTCGAGCAGCCGGCTGGAGCCGGGCAGCGCCGAGTCCTCCGTCTCGCCGCTGATGTCCCGGAGGGGGGACAGGGCACGGGAGAGGCGCGCGCACCAGGCCGGCGACACGAAGTCCGGCCGTACGTCCCTGACCTGGGCGGTGCCCGTCTGCTCGACGCGCAGCCGCAGTTCGAGCGGCTTCCCCTCACCCTCCTGCCGGTCGTCGGCCTCGGCGGTGTGCCAGGCGTGGAAGGAGGGGAAGCCGTTGGCACCGGCCTGGTAGCCGAGGCCGGGCGGTGCGGCCGTGCCCGCCCCGGGGGCCGCGGGCTCCTGCGCCCCCCTGGTCCTGCTCTCTGCCCTGCTCTCGGCCTTGGGCTCGGCCTTGGGCTTCGGCTCGGCGATGACGATGGCCTGGCACTCGCCGGGCAGGAACCGCTCCTCCGCGTCCAGGCAGATCGCGTACATGCTGACGGCGGGCCCTTCCCGCAGCAGCCGTACGACGCCGGGCATGGACCGCAACCGGCGCGAACCGTCCCAGACGACGACGATGTCGGGGTCGGTGAAGTGGGTCTGGCGGCCGTTCTCCTTGGCCGCCTTCTGGCGGGCGTCGAGAAGCTGGGTCAGTTCGCCGATGCGGGTGCCGACGGTCTCGGCGTCCGTACCGATCAGGATGTTGGTGTCCTGGGCGCCGGAGGGCCGGGAGTGCGGCAGCCACCGGACCCAGTCCCAGACCGGCTGGGCGCTGTTCTCGGTCAGGACGTAGAACTGCACGTCCAGCGGGCTGTGCAGCACGGCGCTCTGCGCGACGATCCACCGCCCGATCGCCTGCGCCGAGTCGCCGGGCCCCGCGATGCCGACGACCCCGCGCTCACGCAGCGGTACGGCGACGGGGGCGTCCTCGATCTTCCAGGTGACCTCGCGCTTGTGGTCGTCCTGCTCGGGGTCGTCGAGCACGACCTCGGAGGACAGCTGCCCGCTGCCGACCCGGATGAGCAGGTGGTCGGCGTCGGTGCGGCGCCGCTCCCAGAGCCGGGTGCGGGGGCCGGTGCCCATCGACAGCACGGCGGCGGGGTCGGGCACGGCCTGCCGCCGGTCGAGGCGTTCGTCGACGAGGGCGTCCTGCGCGTCCTTCTCGATCCGCTCCTTGTGCTCCTTGTACTCCTTGACCTGCTTGGCATGGGACTTGCGCCCGTGCTTCTTGTCCATGAAGTAGTTGCCGAAGAGGATGACCGGGCTCAGCAACGCCATGATCAGGTAGTACCAGCGCCCGAAGATCATCACGGCGACGACGGCGCCGACGAGCGGGGTGATCGCCATCAGCCAGGGCAGCGGCCTGGCCTCGAAGTCACGCGGCTTGGCGGGCAGTTTGAAGCGGGTCTGGCGCTCGGGGGGCCGGAGGCGGGGCGGCCGGTTGTAGTCGAGGCCGGTGCCGTCCTCGGACCACTTGAGCGCGGCGTTCGGCGGGGAGTAGCGGTCGAGTTCGAGGAGGGTGTTGCCGACGGCGATCTGGGCGCCGAGCGGCCAGTCCTTGCCGTCGAGGGGTTCACCGTCGAGGGTGACGGTTCCCTCGTCCCCGTCGTCCCCGTGGAGGGCGACCTGGCAGGTTCCGTCCGTTGCAACTGACAACGTCAGCGCGCGGGGGGCGAGCTCGGGGTCGTCGACGCGGAGGGCGGCGGCGGGGCCGCTGCCGATGTCGTAGCGCCCGATGCCGAGCCGGTGCACGGAGCCGGCGGCGGGCCCGCCGGCCACGCGCAGCTCGACGAGCCCGGTCGGTTCGCCGGGCAGGCAGCCGGCGGGGTCGTACAGACTGACGACGGCGCCTTCGCGCAGGGGGGAGGTCGCGATGGTGGAGTCCGGGTCGACGGGACGGCCGTCGACGTAGGCGAGGGGCGAGCCGTCGCCGGTGCCGTGCGGCCGCCCGTGCTGCCCGTGCTGTCCGTGCTGCCCGATGGGGATGATCTGGGCGCCGCCGCTGACGCCGCTGACGCCGCCGCCGACGTCGCCGCTGTGGCCGACGTGGGCGGCCAGCTCCTTCGTTATGTCCCCCATGGAGGACTCGGGATCCGCGTCGAGCACGACGTCGGCGCTCGCGCCGCCGAGCGGATCGACGACGGTCAGAGTCAGGCGCACGATCGTCCTCCCGTATGGCCCTGCTGCTCACTCAGGGCTGCCGGACACCGCCCCGTGTACTGCCCAGAGACGATATCCGCTCCACCCTTCCCGCAGGCAACGGTGTACGTGCCGGTTCCCTGGAGGCTCTTGCGGGAACCGGGGTGTGCGGCTGCAAGCGCCCTGACTAAGCTGCATGCTCAGCGGACGATCGCATCATCCGCACCGGGAGCCACGGGGGTTGGCCCTGCGGCAAGTCGAGTTGCTACGGAGGACGCCACATGGCCGGCGGCAAAGACGCGGATATCACTTATGACGAGATGCACAAGGCGGCTACCAAGCTGACCGACGCCAAGGACAAGATCGACGAGAAGCTCGACTCTCTCGAGCGCTACATCCAGGGCCTCGTCAAGGACGGCTACACCACCCGCAAGGGCTCGCAGGCCTTCGAGGACTCCTTCACGGAGTTCAAGAAGGGCGCGAAGGACACGATCGAGGGCCTGACGGGCATGGCCAAGTTCCTGACGAGCGCCGCGAAGGCGTACCAGGACCTGGACGACGAACTGGCCAAGGGCGTCAAGGGCTGATCACCCGATCTCCTCGGGGCGCGGGAGCGGTGGGCACGTACGCGGTCCACCGCTCCCGGCGCCTCAAGGCCCGGTGCTGTCCGACCCGTCGGATCGCTGGTGGCGCATCAGGTACATGTGCAGTTCGCTGCGCTGCTCCTCCGTCGTGAGGACCAGCCAGGAACCGTCCATGAAGCGAATGCGCAGCTTCTTGCTGTCGTATGACGGCAGAGGATCCTCGATGACCGCCTGCTGCGCGGAAATCTCCGCTACGACCCGCATACGCTCTTCCCTGCGCAGGGACACCCGCTTGGGCGGTGCCGCGAAGAGGATCCGGTCCTGCGCCAGCGCGACGAACCGCTGATGGTGAGAGGAATGGCTGTACCAACGCAGCAAGAACTGGCCGGCCGCCGCGTTCCAGGCGCCGTCGAAGACGTGGTCGAGGCGCTGATCGACGATGATCTGGTCCCGTCGCTCGATGTCGCGGTCCTCCCTGCGGGCGCGCTCGCGCTCCTCCTCGGTCGACAGGAGGCGCTTGAGGGCTTCCTCGCCGGAGGCGAGCAGGCTGAACAGCATCGCGATCGGCATCAACGGGGCGACCAGTACGGCACCGAGCATGCCGAGCGGTCGCAGGAACGCCGGCCGCAGCGGCCCCGCACCGGCTTCCCGGTGGACGTCCGTGGGCGGCTCGGGAATCTTGCCGATCGTGCACCAGGCCGCAGCGTCCGGAGCGACACCGAGGCGACTCCGTGCGGCGCGGTCCGTGCTTCTGGACACGCTGTCCCACCTACCTTTTCCTCGTCGTCCACCGACCGGGGGCCGGTCCCGGTGGGTGAGCGTATCCGGGTACGGCGCGGAGGTGGAGGACACGGCAGCAACACGACCGCCTGCGCAACGGTTGAAACGTCCTGCATTATTCATTTCGGGGGAATTCGTCAATGGCCGACAGAACCAGGTACGACCTGACGCTCATCAAGGACTGCTCGCGCTCTCTGGGGAAAATCCATGACGAGTTCGAGCACAACGGGAACCCAGCAGACGATTACGGCGACGAGCTGGGGCACGGTGGGCTCAAGGAGGCCTTCGAGGAATTCGGCAGTACGTGGAAGAAGACCCGCAAGAAACTCATGAAGGAAATCGAAAAGCTCGCCGATGCCACCAGGGTGGCGGCGGAGAAGTATGAAGAGATCGACCACGAGCTGGCGAAGGCCATCGAATCGGCCAAGGGGGGGAGCAAGAAGTGAGCAGGCGATCCAGCGACTGGCCTCCCTTGTGGGACGAGGACCCGACTCCCGGAGACCCGAACGAAGTTGCCGCGCTCGGCCGCAAACTGCGCAAGACCGCCGAGATGATCGACGAACAGTCGAGGGTCATCAAGGCGCTGTCCTCGGTCGACGGCTGGGACAGCGATGCGGGACGTGCCTTCAACGAGGTGGCCGACGGAGCCGGCGACCGTCTGAAGAAGGCGTTCGAGCGATACGACGAGGCGGCCAACGCACTGGGCACCAAAGTCGCGGAAGGCGAGTCGAAGGAATTCGCCGGCGAACTGCACCGGGCCCAGACGAAGGCCGACAGGGCCCTGGCGGACTACCAGGAGGCCGAAGCCGAACACGATGTCGCCGACCGTGAGGTGAAGAAGTTCACGGACAAGTATCCCGTCGTGAGTCAGATCCCGGCGGCGGACAAGACCGAGTACGAACGGTGGGAGAAGAAGCGCGACGACGCGTTGGAAAGGATCGGCCAAGCGCGCAAGGCGGTGAAGGACGCCAGGGAGATGTTCGAGGATGCCGGGGATCGCGCGGCCAGGCACATCAAGAACGTGGTGCACCACGACGCCGTCCGTGATCCGGGCGGATTCATGAACTGGCTCGCCGACTGGGCGGACACGTTCTCCAACATCTCCGCGATCCTGTCGGTTCTGGCGGTCATCTGCGCTTTCGTACCGCCGCTGCAGTTCCTCGTGCCCATCTTCGCCACCCTCGCGGTGCTGTGCAGTGCGGCAGCGCTCGCCGGCCACGCGTACGACATGTCCGTCCGGGGCGGGAAGGTCAACTGGCTGAAGCTCGGAACCGACACCTTGGGAATCCTGCCCGGCCTGGGCGCACTCAAGGGTTTCCGGGCATTGGTGGGGCTCAAAGGCGTGGCCAAACTCAAGTCCTTCGGGAAACTCGGCACCTTCAGCTCGTTCAACGGTCTCGCCGCGGTCGACGGGATCGGGCACAACTTTCTCAACGGTCTCAGCGTGGGACTCACCAACAAGACGCTGGGCGCGGGCCTCGCGCTCGGCAAGAGACTCAAGCTCCCGAACCTCCCTGAGCAGTTCGTCCCCCTGGGGGGCAAGCAGATCACGGCGGCCATCAAGGGGGTGGGACTCGCGAGCGCCCTCAACCGGATGTTCCGTCAGGAGAACGGCGGGAGGACGGGTTACCAGGAACCCTCCGCGCCGATGCCTGTGCCCGCTCCGACGCCCAGCCCGTCACCCGGTCCCTCGCCCCAGCCGTTCCACGCCGCCCTGGCCGCGTAGGCGAAGTGTGACGACCCGGCGCGATGACGCAGGAGAGGGGTGGTGCTCATGAATGACGCGACGGAGCTCGGCGAGCGGGAGTTCATCGGCCGCCGGGGTGGTGACCGAGCCCGGCTCGTGCCCGCCGAGGTGATCGCCACGGTTCCTGAAGCCAGAGCGATGGCGCAGTCGGCGAGCACGGAACTCCGCTTCGACTTCCTGGACGACAGGGCCGTACTGCGGATGCTCAGGTTGCGTCATGCTGATGAGGAAGCGATGTTCGCAGCGGGCTTCAGGACCGGCGTTCCGCTCGCAGTCATCGGCTTCGGCGCGGCGGTGTACTGGGGCGGGGCCGCTCAGTACTGGGAGTCCGGCAGGGCGCAGATGGTCTACCTCGTCGTCGCGGGGGCGGTCGTCCTGTCGCTCCTGGCGCTCTACATCCGCACGGCGGTGGCGCACTGGAGAGACCCCGTGCGCCAGAACCTCCGCGCACGCGCCCGGAAGTACCGGGAGGTGGCGCATACGGCCCGCAGGGGTGGTGCCGCGGTCCCCGCCCACTACCCGTACTACGGTCCGTATCCTTTCGCGGCTGGTTTCCACCCCGAAGCCGAAGAAACAGAAGAAACCGAAGAAGCCCAAGAAACCGAAGAAGCAGATGAACCTGAGGGCGAAGGCCGGGCATGATCACGACAGCAGCTGATGAGGACCTCCGGGAAGCAGCCGGAACGGAGGGCATCGATGTCCGTTGGATCATGCCGGAGGGGTTCTTCGAGATCCCGATGGACGCGGAGGATCTGGACGAGACCGCGGAACAACTCGTCGAGCTGGCCCGAAAGGCGCTCCCGGAGGCCGATTTCGAGGTCCAGCTGCAGTGGGCGGTCATGGTTGCCGCCCACTACGACTCGTTCGTGGAAGCGGGAGTTCAGTACGCCGGCCTTTGCATGACCGAGGTGGACGGCACGCGCTGCACGGCCACGGTCAGCATCAGCATGGTGGACCTCGACCAGCGCGCGGGAGCGAGGCCCGTCAGGTTCCTGGGCTCGTCGATGCGACACCTCGGGCTCGGACAGGTCAGCGAGATCGAACTGCCCTGCGGACCCGCTGTTTCCTGTATCGGGACGAGGAAGGGCAGCCTGGACGGAAGCCTGACGGCGTCCGGCGCCGACGAGAATGTCCTGACGTCCTTCATCCAGGTACAGATACCGCTGGTCAACGGGACCTGTGTGGTCCTGGAGATGGGATCGCCAACTGCTGAGGGATGGGAGGTGTTCTCCGCCATGTTCGCCGGAGTGGTGAAGAGTGTCCGGCTGTTCGACGATGCGGGCAAGCCGCTCGTGATGCCGGGATGAGCGGCGCACCGGCCGCGTCGGCGCCGCCCAAGGACTACCGGTTGCTGGTTCCGCGTGACTGGTTCCGGATCGACCTCACCCAGGACCGGTGGCGCGGGCAGCTGAAGACCTTCGTGGACTTCCAGGCGGAAGGCCGGAATGTACCGGCGGAGGCACAGCAGGAGGCGTGGGCCACTCTGCGCAACACCGCCGAGGCCGGCGTCGCGGGCGGTGCGCTGGAGTTCTTCCTGCGGCCGGAGCTGTCCGACGGCAGCATCATGCCCGCCTCGCTCATCGTGTCGTTGGTCCCACGGCCCGGATCCCTGACGCCCCGGGACCTCCTGCCGGTGTTCGAAGCGGAGGAACGCGACCGCGGGCGTGCTTCCGAAGTGTCGGTTGTCGAACTCCCGAGCGGCGGGGCGGTACGGATCCTGACGCCCGCCACCCTGGACCTGTACGTCCACATGCCGGGAGCGGTCGGGTACCTGGTGCTCGCTTTCGCCGTGCCTCTGACCGGTATGCGAGGGCCGATGCACCGACTGTGCACCTCGATCGCGGAATCACTGCGCTGGATCATGTGACCCCGGCCGGGCAGATGACAGGGGCGGCGGCCGGAAGTCTTCCTGCCGACCCCACCCGCTATCCTCGTCCGGACCCCGCGAGGAATGGGAGAGCCCATGTCTGTTGGATCAGAGGCCGGGAAGCCCCGGGCCCAGGGTTCTGGGCGCTCGGTCGTGGGGAACGTCGTCTTCGGCGTCGGCCTGCTGCTCGTCCTGGCCGCCATGACGCTCGGTGCCTACGCGGGCGTCGCCCTGGCCGTCCAGATGACGGACGATTCGTTCCTGTCGTCGGCGGTGCCGGACGACGGACGCAACGCGCTGGTCGTCGGGGGCATCGGCGCGGGCGGCTTGGCGGGCCTTCTGGTACCGCTCATTCTGTTCTCCGCCGTCCGGGGCACTGAGGACAAGCCCAGGACCGGACCCGGAGAGGCCCTGCTCAAGGTCCTTGGCGTCCTCGTCGTCGGTGTCTACCTGCTGCTCGTCTCCGTGGTCGCGGCACAGCTCGGCCGGTTCCTCCCCGAAGGAGCGACCACCCTGGTGAGCGTCTTCGTCGTCGGCTTCAGCTGGATGCCGCTGGCGCTCGTGCCATGGGAGCGGTTCGGGCTGAGAGGCGTACAGGAACTGCTGGGTTCCTCCCGTGGAGCTGAGCACGGTCCGGTGCGTGGCCAGGCGCGCGGCCGGGACGACAGTTCAGACAAGCCGGACTGAGTCCGCCAACTCGTCCGCCATCCGACCCAGTTCCTCGCCGAGTCCCGGAGCCCTCCAGAGCAGGCGGCACTCCAGCGCGGTGGGACGGGCCCGCGGCAGGACGTAGTGGGCCACACCCTCCAGTACGGAACCGTCGCCGGTATCGGGATCCGTGGGCTCCAGCCGGTGCATCCGCAGCGCGGCCCCCAGCGGCAGCTCGACCTCACTGATCTCCGGAGGCCGGAAGAACGGACCCTCGGCGCTTTCGGCCGCCGCGCGCAGTATGTCCAGCCGCAGCGACTCCGGTGGGATGCCCGCCAGCTCGCGTACGCAGTAGAACGCGGCCACGCCACCGTCCTGCGGTGTGAGGAGCGCGGCGCACAGAGCCTTCTGCCGGGCGGCGACATCGTGATACCAGAGCACGTCCGCCGCGAACGCCGTCCGCCACTCGTCGGGTACGCCCGCCGTGAAGTGCTTGTCGGCCGCCGAGCGGGCCCATTCCTCGGGCCGCGGAGCGGTGAGGTCGAGCACGAGCCAGTTGTGCGGAGCGGGCAGCGTGACACGGCACTGGTGCCAGTCGGCTGCCGCCGTGGACGCGGACGCGTCTGCCGTGGGCATCGGCGGCTACCTCCCCGCCAGTGAGGCATCGGGTCCGGTCACGTCGATGTCGTCGCCCCCGAAGAGCCCGACGAAGCTCTTGGTGTCCGAGCCAGCCCCCGTACCGGTCGCCCCGAGCGCCCACGAGTTGTACTGCAGGGCCTGCTTGAAGGCGTCCGGCGTACCGATGATGTTCAGGTCCGACGGGTCGATGTTCTTGATCCGGGCGAGCTCGTCGACCATGCCGGGACCCACGTACATGCTGGCGAGGCCGCGCGCACCACCCGCGCGCCAGGCGTCACGGACGGCGGAGACGTTGTCGCCGACCTTGAGCAGGTCCCGCCAGTTGCCCCGGATCGTGCCGAGGTCGTCGGCGAAGGAGGCGCCCAGGCCCCTGAAAGCGGCTCCCAGGCTCACGTTGGGCGCGGCGGCCGTCGCGGTCGCTCCGGCGCGCGCACCGACCATCTCGACGACCAGCGCGCGCCGCGCCGCCGCGTTGAGACCGGGGTTCCACCCGCGTACGTACTGGGCCGCCGCCGTCCACACACGACTGCGGCCGGCCGTCGCGGCGAGCTTGGCACCGGCGGAGAAGACCCGGCCGATACCGAAGGTCGCGAGGCCCAGTACGTCCATGGCGACATCGCCCCACGACCCGTCGCCGTTGATGGCGAGGAGCAGATGGCAGACGAGCGAGACGGCGGTCGCGATCAGTGCGATGGTGCCGAGGACACCGGCGATCGCCTGTCCGATGACGGGGATCCAGCCGACCAGGAGTGCCACCAGCCCGCAGACCGCCGCGACGGCTCCCGCGATGTCCGCGACGATCTTCAGGGTGTCGCGCAGCTCGTCCAGCCAGGAGTCGTTGAGGTCGTCGCTCTCGGTGATCAGGTGGATCCGCTTGGCGGCGGCGTTGCCGGCTGTGTCGTGCCGCGTCTTGAGCGGTACGAGTTTGCCGCGCAGGTCATCCAGTTCGCCCTGCAGGCCCGTCACCGCGCCGTCGAGCTTCTTCTGCCCGGTCTCGTCGGTGTCTTCGGGCGGGCTGTCGGCCTTCGACCTGGCGGTCGTCAGGTCACCGCTCTTCGTCTCGGCCTGCCCGAGGAGCCGGTCCGCCTCCTCCTGGATCTCCTGGAGTTCGGTGTGGTACTCCTTCAGCGCGATGCCCGCCTCTTCGTAGCGGTTGTGCGCCTTGCTCACGGTCTTCGCGGTGTCGTCGGCCTTCTCGGCGAACTCGCGGCCGGCTTTGGAGTCCCAGCTCTTCTGGTCACCGAGTCGGCGCAGCGCGGCAGCGGCGTCCGAGATGGTCTTCGCCGTGGCGGTGAAGCGTCTGGCGAGCGCCTTGAGGTCGTCCACGTCGCCGGGCACCGGATCCGCGCTCTCGCCCAGCACCTCCCAGCGGTGGTCGGCGGGACGCGTCACTTCTTGCCCCCACCGGTCTTGTCCTTGCCGACCAAGGCCTTGTAGAGCTGTTCGTCGATCTCGGTGTACGCCTCGCCCGCCGTCTTGGCCACCTCGCCCAGGCCTTTGATCTCCTCGATCATCTTCTCGCGGTTGTCGTTCCAGCCGTCGGAGAACTCCTGCAGCCGTTCCTGCAGCAGCTTGTGGCCGACCGTCCGCCGGTCGTAGGAGTCCAGAAGCTTGTCGAGCCCTTCGAACTCCGTGGCCACCGTCCGCAGTCCCACGCCCGCCGTGTGCAGGTCGTCGGTGGAGACTCTGAGCCGCTCGCTCATCCTTGTTGCCCCCGTGGTTCCTGAGTCTTTTTCTGCCAGCGCAGAGTACCGGCGACCGCGTCGAAGAGCTCCGTCATCGCATCCGCGATCGGCTCCAGCGGAGTGCTGAACGTCAGCATGAGGACCTCGTCCCGATCCGGTACGGGGACGAAGTACTCCACGACGGTGTCCTCGAACTCGCTGCCGAGCCGCCGCGTTTCCCGGCTGCGTTCCGTACGCCGCCGACGGACCGCCGGTCCGGTGGTCGGCAGTCGTACGCGGGAGGTCTCGCCCTTGCCGGACAGCGCCGAGACCACGCCAAGGCTGTCGAACCGCTGAGAGAGCCTGGAGATCAGCAGGGACGCGGAGAGAGGGATCCCCGCCGCTTCCAGGAACGACAGGTAGAGCACCACGCCGCCCTGCTCGACGCCCGCCCCGGCCGCGCCCAGCAGTTGCTCCTCCGCCTGTCGGCGAAGCACCGGCTGATCGTCCACGCCCGCGAACTGCCTTTTGACCAGCGCGCTCACGGACGCTTCGCGACGGTCCAGTGGCTGAAGCGGGATGCGGTACCAATCCTCGGGCGTGATGAGGCCGAAGACGTTCTCGCTGTCGGCGCTCCGGTCGGACGGCGCGGTCTGCTGCATGCCGACCGACGCTAGCCGCGGGGGGTGTGTTTTCGCCACAGCGAACTTTCCCGTGAGCGGATACAGACAGCCACGAAAGGGGTCAATCGGAACTGACAGAGCTGGCAGGGCCGGCCGAATTGGTGGGACCGGTGAGTCCGGTCTCTGAACGCCCTCTCTGGCGGAGTACGGCCACGGCAATCAGCAGCGCAGCCATGGCGACGGTGGCCGCGAGACCGACCGCCCACAGCCAGGGCTGGGTACGGAAGGTCCAACTGGGCGCGACGGATACCCCGCGACCCCACTTGCCCGTGTCCTGGGCGACGAAGATCAGAGAGGCGAGCTGGAGCATGACTGCTCCGCAGAGGACGGCCAGCAGCGTGCGGCCGAGCGATCGGGCCTTGTGCGTCTTCCAGCGCTCCTTGCTCAGGCCGGCAAGAGTCATCACGAAGAGCGTCACCACGCAGGGCACGAGCGCTCCCGCGAACACCGCGAAGCCGTACGCGCCGCCCGGCCAGGCATCGGCCACCCACTTCCAGGTGTCGTCGCCCCAGTACTCGTTCATGAAGATGAACAGGGCGAGCAGGACGGCGATGGCAAGCAACGCCAGGCAGCCGAACAATTTGTTCCCCGTACCGGAGTCCTCGTCCTCGCGCGCTGTCCGGCGACCGGGCCGGTGCTCGTACTGCAGCGAGGAGGCGGCGGCTTTGCGCCGACGGGGCTTGGCCGAACCTGCCATCTTGTTATCTCCCAGGTGTCTCGGTAAGGGCTTCAGGGGGCTCGGCGAAGGAAACCGTCTTAAGAACGGCCCCCATCAGTTCGACGAACTGGGCCCAATGATCCACTGAGGCTGTGAAGAGCGTGAAGACAGCGGTGAACGCACCCGTTGGAAAGGGAACATAGACTTGGATCTGGGCAGTGACGAGATCTGTTGTATCGCCGCTCGCCGAGAAATCCTTGTTGATGGTGAATTGGCGCCAAGTCGTGCACGACGCTGCTGGGCCACATGGCAAGTCAAGCCATTCGACCTCGTTGTACGGGTCCTTGGACAGGGTCGCGAGGATTCCCTGCGTGGCGACGTCTGTATCGGTGTCTGCTTGATCTGTGGGAATGGCAGCCAGAGTGAAGGCGCATTGGGCTGCACCGACTGACAAGTCATGCCTGGCTATCTCGCCCGTCCCCGACGAGGTCTGTTCTTCCTCAGACGTGGAGAACAGGCCCAGCGCGGCGTAGGAGAGACCGGTGTTCCCCATGAGTTCCGCCATCGCCGCGAAGTAGGGAGTGGCGGGATCCCATACCCTTTCGTCCCCACGAGAATAGAGCTCACGGACGAAGGACCGTGCGCGCTCCGCGCGTTCCTCGGGCTCGAGGGCGAGGGGAAGTGCGAAGAACCCCTCCGGGACCAGGAACCAGACAGGCGGAGGCTCGGTCGTCGGAGTGGGTGAATGAAGTGGCGCAGTAGGGTTGGCAGAGGGGTTCATTGAGCTGTAGACCGGTCCGATTATCGTGTGCCGCAGGGTTTTAGAGGTCTTCGGGGTGATAATCCTCAGCATCGACCTCTATGCCATCGGAGTCCATGACAAGACTCTCCTCCGAGGAACCGAAGGAGGAGGTGAACTGACTCGGTGGCAGGATGTCCACGTTGTAGTGGCCGCATGCGTTACGAGTAATGATAGGAGTAACGGAATCTGATGCATCGATTTCTCTGATGAATTCTGAGATGGTTGTGCGTTGTTTCGTGCTGAGTGATTCCAGGGGCAGCAGGTCGGGCGGTTGCATGAAGTATCGCGTGAGCGCTCTTCGCCAGACGCAGGTCAGCCTGCACCATGAGCCGTCCGTGAAGGTGACTGTGAAGTCGTTGCCGTCCTTGAAGTCCTTGAGTTCGACGATGTCGATGTCGGTGCGTGAGCACTGCCAGAGGACTTCGTCGTCGATCGCTTCGAGATTCTTCCTGTCGAAGGGCAGGCTGACCAGAACCAGCCTGCGATCGGTGACGATCGCGTGCGTGCGGTGGTGCTTGTGGTCGAAGCGGCTGGGATCCAGTTGCCAGGGCAGGGACCGGGCCAGGGTGTCCGGCGCGGCCCACATCACCGGGAAGTCCTCGACCTCGTTCGCCGGGTCGTCCGGAGTGTCGGAGCCGGAGTCGTCGGAAGGGGTGCTGACATTGCCGCCCGCGGAGCTCAGAAAGGCCATGACGGCCACGCCGGCCGCTGTCGCCGCACCCTTGACGGATCTTCGGACCACCGTGCTTCCCGTCGAACGGGGAGTGAAGGAAGGGCCTTCGGGCCAGCCGGGCAGCTTGCGCTGAATATCGTTGCGGTCAGTGTCACGGAACCAGCGCATGCCTCTGACGCGTGGCGCGGCTCCCGTCGCGAACGCGACAGGAGCGCGGCCAAGAAGCGTTTCGCCCGGTTCTGGCTGCCAGATGTTCATTTCTATGCGCGCTTTCTGTGAGGCGACCCGTCAGCCTACTCGTCTGGAGTTCGCTCCGCCCTGCGCACGCGCGAGGTGAAATGCGATCTCGCGGACTAGTCCTCGGACAGCGTGTCCTTGATATTGGTGGCGGCCTTCGGCGCGATCTTCAGGGTGCCGTCGAGGGCCCTGCCGAAGTCGCTCAGCGGATCCACATTCCCCTTCATCAACGTATTGATGCCCTTGGTGCCGAGCCATTGCCCCTCGTGGTAGCCGGCACTCACAAGACCTCCCATGCGTGATGCCAGACCGCTGCTCGCATGCGAGACCTCATACACGTGCTTGGATATGCCGCCGATCTTTACCAGACCAGCTTTTCCGAGCCCGTCCGTGAGACCTTGTGAACTCTTGCCGAACGACATCAGGACGCGTGAGCGGCCAATCCTTGTGTATTGGAATCCGTCTCCGAGAAGCGCCACCTTGGCCTGAGCCGCTTTCCTGCCCAGCTTGGCGGTCTTGCCCGCAACCTTGACGCCCTTGCCGAACGTGCCGATGCCGGGCAGCAACCCCAGTGCGTCTGTGCCGAGGGTCATCCAACTCACGTCCGCGCCAGCCGCCATGGCAACACCGTGGGCTGCCAGAGCGAGCCCGCTGCCGATCAATGCGGCCGTGCCGAAGATGGCAGCGAGGGGCGGGAACGGAAGTGTGACGATGGCCAGCATGCCCATCAGCGCGGAAATGTTGCTGAGTACGTCACCGATCGCTTTGATCAGGTCGGCGTGTTCCGTGAGCCACTCGCCTGTCGCGTCCCAGCTGTCCGCGATTCCTTGGCCCAGCTTGTCCCAGAAGCCCGGCTCGTTCGGGGCTATGTCGCCCGCCTTGTCGAGCTCCTTGCTGATCCTGTCCGCGGCACGCTTGTAGCGGTCCTCCAGGTCGTGGACCTTGCCCGTGATCTCGTCGACCGCGCCCGACGCCTTGCCGAGTTCCTCGCTGCCCTTGCCGTTGTCCTTCGCGCCAGCTTTCTGCTGGGCCGTCTCCCTGGCCTCCAGCTTCTCGCCGGCCGACTTCTCCAGGCGGTTCGCCTCGTCCTGGAAGTCCTCCAGTTCACCGGCCCACCGGTGCAGCGCGCGCGAGGCCTTGTCGAAGGAGTCGTGGCTCTTGCGGATCAGCGGGGTGACGTCCTGGCCGACGTACTCCGTGAACGCGACCGCCGTTTTGCCCTTCCAAGCGCCGGCCTCGATCCGCTCCAACTCGCGGAGCGTGGTGCTCAGATCCCTCGCCAGGCCCCCGAGCTTCTTCGCGAGGTCCCGGGTGTCGTCGTGGTCTCCCGGCGTCGGATCCCAGCCGATGTGGGGGAAAGCAGGACGCTTGCCGGCCACGTCTACTTGTCCTTCTTCTTCGTCCTGAGGGACTCGGCGAGATCGTGGTCGAGCTTGCCGAACTCCTCACCGATCTTGTTGATCATCTTCACGGCGCCCTGCGTGTGCTTGCCGAGCTGCTTGATGCCGAAGCCCCACTCGTCGGCGAACTCGTGCACGTTCTCGACGAGTCCGCTCTCGCCGACCGCGGAGCCGTCGGCACCGCGGAGTGTGCGGCGTGCGCTGTCCATCCGGTCGCTGATCGTCGAGAAGGTCTTCTTCAGATCCTCGAAGACGGTGTCCTCGAGACGCAGGTCACTCATGGTCATCCATGTGGAGTTCGGACTTTCGCAGGAGGGGTGGTCGGGGAGAGGGGGTCAGCGGTTGACCGACTGGATCTCCTCGACCGTGATGTTCTGGACGGCCTCGATCGTGCCGTCGGGCAGACCGACCGCTCCGGCCTGGCCCGTGCCCGTCCAGCTGATCTCCCAGGTGAGGGCCGCCTTGAGAGGGAAGGTCTCGCCGCCGGACGAGCGGCGGTAGACGATGCCGCAGGGCGGGGTCTGCTTTGCCTTGCCCTTGGCGTACGGTTCGCCGATCTTGCCGTTCACGATGGGGCAGCCGCCGTCAGCGGGGATCGTTGTGGCGTCCGCCGTACCTGGACTGAGTGTCAGGGACTTGGGCTTCGCGGTGGTGGTGGCTGTGATGTTGAATCCGGGTGCGTTGATCGCCGCCGTCGCCTGGACCTCGTCGAACACGGCCTTGTCCAGCCACGCCCACGTCGGCAGGTTCACCTTGGTGATGGCCTGGGGCGCGAGTGTCACCTTCGTGCCCGGCAACTCCATGTGCTGGTAGGCCAAGGCCGCGAGCATCTCCGGTGTGATGGCTTCCTCGTACTGCGGCGGTGGGGTCTCGCCGTTTTCGACCCAGAAGGGGAGGTCGGAGCATGAGGTCCGCGCGGCGTAATTAGGTTCATTGGGGTTTTCGACACCGGCCCAGAACATTCCCTCGCCGTCCTTGTCGACGTTGTAGTCCTTGTAACCCGGAGTATCCGCCCAGCCGTAGTCGTCCTTGTAGTGGCGCTGTACCTCGCCGATCGCCGAGTCCGCGGTTCCTGTGATGGCAGGGTCGTTCTGCCACTTCTCGATGTCGCTCGACATCTTCTTCTTGAAGTCCTTGGCACCCAGGTAGGGGGCGTACCAACAAGCGGGTGGTGTCCAATTGACGTCGGCGGACGAGACGTTGCCGATACCGCCATTCTTGGCGACCGCACCGGAGTATTGAACCTGAGCAGCTGCGTAGATGCCGGTGTCGTCGCTACCACCACCTTGCTGATTGCTGCCGGCGCCGTTGTCGCTAGGTTTCGGCTCTGCCGTGTGGGCCGGTGTCGTCAGCAGGAGGGCGCTGAGGCTCAGTGTCAGGGCAGCCGCGCTGATGTTGAGAGGCGTGTGCCGTGCTCCCTTCACTGGCACTTCGCCGCCTTCACCTCGACGAACACCTTGGAGGCCTGCCACAACTTGTCGCTTGTGGGGAACTTGACCATAATGATCTTGAAGTAGTCGAAGTCCTCGATACTGGGCTTGGTTTTGCGCACCTTCCCGGTCTTGACCTCTTTGCCGTAGAACTTGCTGGAGTCCACGCAGAACGCAATCTCCACCGACTTGCCATTCGGGGCGGAATGGGTCGTGGCCCGGTAATGACGCCGAGTGCCAGTTGCCGTCCAGCCGTCGTCGACCCTGTCGCTGATCTGTGTCTCCGCGTAGTGGAGGCCATCGCCCGTGGCGTACGCGGTCACGGCAGCGTCCTTGGTCGTACCCTTATCGACGCCGTGGTAGATCGCACGGACGTAGTTGGCGGCGTCGTCCATGGCCGCTGCCTCGTTCTTCGCTTTCGGCTTGTCCCAGTCGAAGACCAGGTTCATGTCCTTGGGCAGGGACACGTCCACGCCGTCCGGCTTGTCTTTCGCCGCCCCTGCCGGTTCCGCCGACTTCGACGGCTTCTGCGAGGTCTGGTCGGCGCCTGCGATCTTGTCGTTGTCGCTGGACTTGTCGTCCCCGCCGCCACATGCCGTCAGCAGCAGGGCTGCGGTGGCGGCGAGCGCGGTAGCAACGGGCAAAGTGCGGCGCTTCACAGTGAACCCCCGTGAGACTCAGATGCATTCAAGAGCCACGACGGTATCCGTGGGGCGGACGGTTTCGCTACCGCGAACTTCCCTCAACGGCCGGTCGGACAGGGAGGAACCGGGGCAAGTCCACGGGGCAAGTGACCCGATCGTGTCAGAGTGCACAGCGGTTCAGGACGGGCCTCGGGCGGGTTCCGGACAGCCCCGGGCTCCGGACGGCGCGGGTGCGCGTCCGGAGCCCAGGGTTTCGCTTCTACCGGACCGTGCCGTGTTCCGGCTCCCGGCAGCGCGGGCAGCCGCACGGTGGATACGCCGACGTCTGCGGCAACGGATCGACTCCCTGGCCGGCCCGGACTTCGACCCTGCTCCGCTCCTTCGTCACGGCGCCCCGTGCGTCGACCGTGTAGACCCGCAAGGTGAGGCGCGAGCTACGGCCGGAGGGTTCCGTGAGGTGCAGTACGTCCGTCATCGGCGGGTACTGATCGGCGCACTCCGGGCACGCGTACACGTTGAAGCCGGGGCCCGTCGCCGCGTGCACCTCGTGGACCAGGATCGGTCGATTCGTCACGCGGTGGCAGCGGGCGCACATCCGTACGGGCGGGCGCGTCATCGGGCGGCCATCGGGACGCCGTGGATGCAGTCCGGGCCGATGTCGATACCCACCGTCGCCAGATAGAGGGCTCGGCGGCGTTCGCGTTGGCGGCGGAATTCCGCCGCGCCGGTGCTGCGGATGGCGCTGAAGCGGGGCGGGGGAACCGGGATGAAGCGGAGTGGCGGGAGTGCGCCTTGGCGGTGGCGACCGCGTGGGCGCGGGGTGCACGCGTCCAGCACCTTGGCGAGAAGGCGGAGGGTAAGGTCCAGCACGTTGACGCTCCTTCGAAGCGTTGGCCATGCCCCGGGACGGTTGCCTCCGTCGCCGGGGTCTCTGCAATTTTTAACACGCTGTAACTCGCATACGTGTGGTGTATAGCAGTATCGCGTTATCGAACGAGTGATGCCGTGGGTACTAGTCGTACGCTGTTCGATATGACAGCGGACTCAGGTCAGTCGGCCATCGATCCGAACAAGATCGCTTACGTGTACATGCAGGTGGCGGACCACATCGCCGACCGCATCGCCAAGGGTGACCTGCGGCCCGGTGCTCGACTGCTCGGCGAGCGAGCTCTTGCTGAGGACTACGGGGTGGCCAACCTGACGGCCCGCCGCGCCGTCCGCGAGCTCCGTGAGCGCGGGCTCGTCGTTACCCTCCCCGCCAAGGGCACCTTCGTCGCGTACCCCGAGACGGCAGAGGACGGCCAGGAGCAGGAGCAGGAGCAGGAGTAGTAGAGGTTCGTGGGCGTTCGCGTTCACCGCGCGCGGGCACAAAACAGGCATGCCATGCTGCCTCTCCGCCCCGCACGACGTCCTGCGATCCGCCGCCACCTTCGCCCCCACCCTGCTCCGAGCCCTCCACCACGCAGCCCGTCGCGGAACGGCGCAGGCGCGCCACCCCCAGCGCCGCCCCCATGACCCCGACGCCATATCCGCCGTCAACCTGGAACTGGTCACCCTCACCGAGGACCGGGCCGTCATGACCTGGCACACCGGTGTGGCGGGCAGCGACGACGGGTTCGGGCGCATGGTCCCCGCGGTGACCGAGGGCGAGGTCGTCTACGGCACCCACCCCGCCCGGCTGAACCGGACCGCGTCCGAGGGGCGGAACACCGCGCACCACTACGTCGAGCTGACCGACCTGGAGCCGGGGCAGACGTACTACTACCAGGCCCGTTCCCGTGGTTCGGCGGCCATGCCCACGCCGTTGCACCTGGTGAAGGGCAACGCTGTGGGGACCTCCCTGTACGGGTTCGGCACCCACGGCGGCCCGTACTCCTTCACCACGCCCCAGCCGCCTCCCGGCCGCCACCTGCTCTCGGTCGCGCTCTGCAACGACCTGCATCTCGGCGAGACCACCGCCGGGCTGGTGACGGGCGTGCCGTTGATGCGGGGCATTTCGCAACGGCTCGGGCTCGCCCCGTACCCGGAGGTCATGGGCGAGGCGCTGGTGCAGGAGGCGCACCGGCGCGGGGCCCGGCACCTGCTGGCGGCCGGGGACATATCGGCGGGCGGGGCACCGGGTGACCTGGCCCGGGCCAGACGGCTGCTGGACGGGTTCGGCACGCACGGGCGGGACTATTTCGTGGTCCGGGGAAACCACGACCGGCGGGCGCAAGCCGTCGCCGGGGCAGGCGGGGACAGCTTTCTGGACGCCTTCCCCAGCGACGGCGGCGGCGGATCGGGAGACGGGGCGGCGTACTTCGCGCGGGACCTCGGCGGCCTCCGCGTCCTCGGCCTGGACACGTACGAGAAGAGGGGGAGCGGCGCCGGCGCGGGCGGCCTGTCCGACGAGCAGATTGCCTGGTTCCGGGCTCAGTTGCGGGACCACGCGGACCAGCCCACGCTGGTCTTCGGGCACCACCCGCTGACCGTACGCAACTCGCCGTTCCCCGTGACGGGCGGACAGTGCCTGAACCGTCGCCAGGCCCGCGCGATCCTCGCCGCGTACGCCGCCGCACCCGGCGTCTTCCTCCACCACGCGGGCCACACCCACCGCAACAAGCGCACGGTCCTGCCGCAGGCGCGGCACGTCACGTTGCAGGAGGTGGGCGCCGTGAAGGAGTACCCGGGCGGCTTCTGTCTGCTGCGCATCCACACCGGCGGTTACGCACTGAACTACTACAAGACCAGCAGCGGACCGGCGCGGGAGTGGAGCGAGCGCAGCCGGCGCGTGGCGGCGGGCCTGTGGCCGCAGTACGCGCTCGGCCGCTCGGTCGCGGATCGCAACAGCGTCACGGTCCGCGACCTGTCGGGCATCACGCCGGCCGCGGCACGGCACTCTCCCGCGCACGCGCGCGGCTGATCACCGCCCGGACCGAGTGCGTAGGCTCTCCTGGGTTCGCGCACGCCAGCTCGCGACGTACCCTTCGTCACCGCCGGAACCGGGGAGAACAGCCGACATGGCCCGCTACATGGAAACGCTCACCATCGAGCGTGGTGGTTTTCGGATCAAGGTGCCGGAGTCGTGGTGGGAGTTCGACGTGCGGCCCGAGTCGCGGGAGGACTCGATCCGGCGCATGGTCGACGAGCGGATGCGGCAGCAGCCCGAGCTGGCCAAGTACAGGGACACGTACGCCGCCTTCCTGCAGAAGGCCGCGGCCGACGCCTGGAAGTCGGGCGCCCTGTACTGCGGCTGCATGGCCGAGAGCTTCGGCGGCGACATCCCGATCACCGGGTCGATCACCGTCTCCCTCGTCGGCGGGCGTACGAAGGAGGGTGAGCCCCTCTCCACCGATCCGCAGGTCATGGCGTCCCAGCTCGCCGTGCGCGAGGCCAAGAAGGAGGGCGACGCGTGGCGCAAGGTGACCACGGTCGACATCCCGGACGTCGGGCCGGCCGCGCGGACGTACGGCATCGAGGACATCCCCGTACCCGGTGACGCGCTCAATCGCACCATCCGTGCCGTGCTCATGCAAACGTTCATCCCCGTCCCGGGCCAGGAGGGCAAGGTCGCCCTCGTCGCCGGGAGCAGCCAGGTGCTGGACCTCGCGGAGTCGTTCTTCGACATCTTCGACGCGATCACGTCGACGTTCCGTTTCGCGGAGTAGGGCCATGGGTGAACGGCGGCGTCCGGCGTAGCCAAACGGCGCCCCCGCAGCTTCCCCTCGGTCTCCTCCGGCTTCCCTCGTGACCTTTTCATCGAACGCCCGTACCCGATAACTTCACTTGTGCGTACGAGTGCTTGATGAGGTTGGCGTGACGGGGGTTGCGTGGTGGTGGGGTATCGGCCGACGGACTGGTATGTGCTATATGCCATGCCGCAGTCCTTCGCCGGAACCTGCTGGCGGACGGCCGTCCGGTAGGAGCAGGCCAGGCGGCGGCCCACATCGTCCCCTCCACGTTGAACCGGGCGATCGGACGCACGGCCGACAGCCGCGCCATTCTGAGTCGCTATGGAGTCGACATCGACGAGGCGGCGAACGGAATACCCTTGAATCACTCACGACCCCACAACTTCACCCACCGCAACCCGTTCCTGCTGCGGCTCAATCAGCACCTCGCCGCGACAGAGCGAGCCGGTCTGGCCCGAGGGCTCACCAACCAGCAGATCGGTGACACCATTCGCCAGGAACTGCGGGAGATCGGGCGCCAGGTCACGCACGAGTTGTCACCCTCGCAGATGGTGAACAGCATGCCCGCACCGACCGCCCGTTGGACAAGGCTGACATTCTGACAGAAGGCACCATGACGTCTGCAGAGAAACAAGGCCCTCTCTCCGTGTACCGCCTGCTGCCGAGCATGCGGGAGTTCCAACTTCTGCATTTCGACCACTCACCCGTGGAACTCATGCGCTGGCAGCTCGGCGGCTCCGTCGGCGAACCCCCCACCGACTTCCACGCCGAATGGGGAGGCGATCCGCGGTGGCCCAGAAGTGAATTCCCCAACGGGGATCCCAGTTGCCCACTCCTCAGCGGCCGCATCGTCGACGCCCTGGGAGACGAACTCGCAGCGGCGGGGCGACTCGTGCGGATCGACATCGACGGAGGCGGGATCGTGGGAGGTGACTACTTCCTCCACATCGTGGAGCGAGTCGTCGACTGTTTCGACGAGCAGCGTTCATCGTCACCGGATCAGCTCGGCAGGATCAAGGAGTCGGTGTTCCGGCCGGACGCGCTGCCCGTCGAACTGGCGGCGTTCCGTTTTCCGCAGTTCCCCACGGCGGTCTGCTGGAACGGATGGATGGTGGAACGTCTCCGTGGGCTGCTGGGGGAGCAACTCGAGTCCAGGCTGGTGTGGTCGGAGGATTCGGAGCTCTCTCCGCACCCTGCCCCGTGGGGTTTCTGAGCGTCCGGCTCAGGCACGGCCGCTCGCGGCCCGCCGGTTCGAGGCAGGACTCCGTCGTCGCGCACTGATTGGTAACGGGCATGTGGCGCATGTGGGGCATGTGGAACGGGTGAGGGGGAGACCTTGATCAGCCGGACCTCGCGGCTCTCCGTCCACCGGCTGATGCCGGGCCCCGGAGAGTTCCGGACGCTGTCTCTCGACGAGTACGCGCACCGGAAGCTGATCCGGTGGCTGCGTACAGGGTCCCCGGCGGACCTTCCGGCGGAACTGCGCGCGGAATGGGTCGGGAACCCGCGACTGAGGCCGGCGGAGTTCCCCTGCGGTTACCCGGGGGCTCCCGTGTTCGGGCGCCGGATCGCCGATCTGCTGCGCGATGAACTGCACGCTGCCGGAAAGTACCTTCCGGTCCTCCTTGCCGAGGAGGACGCGAAGGAGGGCGCCCCGGACTACGTCCTCTACGCTGTGGACAAGGTGGTCGACTGCGTCGACGTGCGCCGGCCGTCGAAGCCGAAGAAGGGCACGGGCAGGATGAAGGCGACGGTCTTCCGCCCCGATGCCCTGCCGACCGGTCTGCCCGCCTTCCGGGTGCCCGAACATCCCGGGGCCGTTCACTGGAACGGGTGGATGGTGGAGCGCCTGCGCGGGCTCCTGGGCGACGATCTGGAGGCCCGGCTCGCCTGGTCCGAGGACCGGTCCCGTATCCCGCATCCCGACCCGTGGGGCTTCTGAGCCGTGGTTCCCGGGCGACGGCCGGCTGCCGCCCGGCTCAGCTGTGCTCGGCTCCGCCGCCGCTCCCCGCCCGCACCTCCTCCAGCAAACTCCGCAGCGCAGGCGGCAGTTCGGGCACGGTCGAGCCCGCCGACCGGGCCGCGGCCAGGGCCTGTGCGTACTCCACCGCCGTTTCGCGCAGGCGCTGCTGCTCACGGTGTTTGCGGGCTCCTGCCGGCCAGGTCGTGATCGCGAACAGGACGGCGAAAAGCGCGGCCATGCTGCCGAGAGGGTTGTCCTCGGAGAACGACCAGGCCACACAGTCGATCGCCACGAACAGCAGCAGGCACCCCGCCTCACCGTGCCAACCGCTCTCCTCCGCCATGGCCTCGTACGACGCGACCGACGCAGCCGACGCAGCCGACGCGACCGACGCGACCGACGCGACCGAGGCGACCGAGGCGGGCTCGGCGGGGACGGACACGGGGAGGGCTGCCTTCACCTCCGTCGTCAACAACCCCGCCTCCTCGTACGAAGGAATCGGCACCGTCTCCCGGCCTCCGCTCATCGAACGGCCCACCAGCCGGTCCGGGACGTACGCCACCGCCACCACGAACAGCGGGCCCGCCGGCCCGAACGCCCGCTCCGGGCGGCCGTCGGGGGCGGGCAGGGCCGAGCCCACGAACGGCCGAGGGACGACGGGCCCGGCGAAACCAGCGAGCTGCGCAATTCGGAGTTTCCGGTTGTTCGTCGAACATGCGGGGAATTCTCGGGGCGAAAACACGGTGGCGCAGGACCCTTTGTCGAACAAACCGGTCGAGGTCTTGGGCGAACGGGGCAGATCGGACTGTCGGGAACGTCCCTGCACACGCCGACGCAGAAGAGCAAGAAGAGTAAAAGTGCCCATATTCGGGAGGGGGGATTCACTGTCCTATTGCGTCGGTTGACACGGGCGGGTTTTGTCGCTCGAATGTGATCAGCGCACCGTTGGATATTCCGGTGTGAGAGGCACGCCCATCCGGTAAATGGCGAGTCGCCATCAGTCCGGACAAAGTCGCCAGGACGTCACATCCGAGGCGGGGACGTGTCCACGGCTCACAGGAGCTCGCATCATGAGCACGACTCACCGCACCCGTCCCCGTGCCGTCGGCAGGGGAGTGCTGGCCGCCGTGACCGCCATGGTCGGCGCGGCCGGTTTCATGTCGGTCGGCACGACCGCGACCGCCGCCACGGTCACACCTCCCCCGGTCAACGCCGACTTCGACTACCAGATCGGCGCGCCCTACGCGCCCGCCTCCGGAGTGAAGGTGGTCTCCCGCGACCACACGGCCTCTCCCGTCGCCGGCCTCTACAACATCTGCTACGTCAACGCCTTCCAGGCGCAGACCGGGGCCGAGAGCGAGTGGGGGGACCTGCTGCTGCGGGACGCGCAGGGAGCGATCGTCTACGACGAGGACTGGGACGAGGCATTCCTCGACATACGCACCGCGACCAAGCGCCAGCAGATCGCGAACAAGATCAATGTCTGGACGGACGACTGCGCCGCCAAGGGCTTCAACGCCATCGAGCCGGACAACCTGGACTCCTTCACGCGCACCTCGCTCATCAGCGAGGCGAACGCCAAGGACTTCGTCAAGCTGCTGTCCACGCACGCCCACGGCAAGGGGCTGGCGATCGGGCAGAAGAACACGCCCCAGCTGTCCACCGCGCGTTCCCAGACGGGCCTCGACTTCGCCATCGCGGAAGAGTGCGGCGAATGGGAGGAGTGCGGTGACTACACCAAGGGCTACAACGACAACGTCATCGCCATCGAGTACAAGAAGTCGGCCTTCGACGCCGCCTGCGCCGAGTGGGGCAAGCGACTCAGCATCGTCCTGCGGGATGTGTACGTCACCGCGCCGGGCAGTGGCGCGTATGTACGGCAGTCCTGCTGATCCGTTGATCGGCTGACCGTTGATCGGCTGACCGACGATCGGCTGGCCAACGGATCGGCTGACCGGCAGATCCGCGGATCCGCTGATCCGTCCGGGCTCCGGCCGGCGTTCGACGCCCGGCCGGAGCCCGGTCGTGGGTTCCGGGCCCGCCGGGAGTCACACTTTCGGCTCGAAAGTTCTCCACCCCCGCCTCCGCCCCCGCCCCCACCCCGCCTCCGCCCCGTCCCCCCCCGCCCGGCTCACGTGAGCGACCGGTGCAGGCATCATGGACGCAGCGTGACCATCGGGCGGCGTGACACCGGCCGGTGATTCGCTGCCGCACATCGGCAGCCCCCCTGTGCAGCCCCTTCCCCGACCGGGAACCGAACGCCCCGCATTGCGCGTGGACAACGTCGGGGCGTGTGGGGTTCGCGGACTCGGTCGCGCCTTGAGGGGCTTATGTGCTGCTGATACGGTGCGATGACTTGACACTCGTTCCGGCCATGGCTATTCGCCGGTTATCCGACCAGGTCGGACGGTACGCCCGGTGAGGGCGAAGTGTTCGAACTGTTTGAAGTGCGTCAAGTGTCCTGAATGGCGAAAACCTTCTTGGGTGTACGGGGATACGGGGAGCGGTTGCGTGAAGATCCAGGAGCGTACGGGGGCGGGCAACAACCGTTCCTCCGCGCCGGTTCAGCCGACGACGGGTGAGCGCCTTCCCTCCCCGCCTCGCGAGCGCAAACCGGCGCTGGCCGCACTCGCCGTGCTGCTGATCCTGCTGGGTGCGCTCGGGGCGACCATGCTCGTGCTGCGCGCCGGCGACCGTGTCGAGGTCATCAAGGTGACCGCCGACATACAGCCCGGCGAGTCCGTCGACGGCAAGGTGGCCTCGGTCCTGGTCGCCGACGACGCCGGGATCAACTACATCAAGTGGACCCAGCTGGAGACGCTGAAGAAGCTCAAGGCCAAGTCCACGATCTACAAGGGCACCCTCGTCATCGGCGAGATGTTCGGCCCCAAGAGCACCCTCGAGGCGGGCAAGGCCGTCGTCGGTCTCTCCCTCAAGGAGGGGCAGTACCCCGAGAACCTCGCCGTCGGCGACCTCGTGGCCGCCTACCAGGTCGGCAACACCGGCTCCGCGAGCTCCAGCTCCGACTCGGACAAGACGGGCTCCGGTTCGACCGGCTCCGCGGGTAGCGCCGACGCGCCGATCGTCGAGGAGGCCCGCATCACCAACGTGCCGCCGACCAAGGGCGACAGCACCATCAGCAGCACCAACAAGCGTTTCACCGTGACCGTCGACGAGAGCGACGCCGCCGCGCTGGCCCGCGCCGCCTCGGCGAACCAGGTCGCCCTCGTCAAGGTCCCCGGCAACTAGCGGCGGAGAGTCACACACACCATGGCCCTCATCGCCCTCGCCGCGGACAAAGGCTCCCCCGGCGTCACCACGACCGCCGTCGCGCTCGCCGCCGTCTGGCCGCGCCGTGTACTGCTCGCCGAGACCGACCCGGCCGGCGGCGACCTCGTGTACCGCAGCGCCGCCGCGCACGGCGGGCCGCTGAACCCCAACACTGGCATGCTGTCCATCGCCGCCACCGCCCGCCGAGGCCTCGTACCGGACCAGATCTGGGACCACGTACAGCCGTTGAGCGGCGGCCTGGACGTGCTCGTCGGCCTCGCGAGCGCCGAGCAGGCCGCCGGGCTCGCCGGCCTGTGGCCCACCCTCGGCCGCGCCTTCGCGCAGCTCGCCGACTCCGAGCACGCGCCCGCCGACGTCATAGCGGACTGCGGCCGGATCAGCGGGGACACCCCGGCCGTGGAGATGTTCGCGCAGGCCGCGCTCGTCCTGCTCGTCTCGCGCACAGAGCCGGAGGCCATCGCGCGCGTACGCGACCGGGCCGCCGCGCTCACCGCCAGGCTGCACGGCGGACCGCGCGGCGCGGGCGCGCTCGGCACCCCCCTCATCGGGGTCCTCCTCATCACCGACCCGGGCGACTCCGCGAAGATCGTCCACCAGGTCAACGACATGCTGGTGGCCGCGCAGACCGGCGCCCGCGTCGTCGGCACGATCGCCGAGGACTCCACGGGCGCCGAGCAGTTGGCCGGCCGCAAGCGCGGGCGGCTCGACAAGTCGCTGCTCATCCGCTCGGCGCGCAAGGTGACCTCGGACCTCTACCAGCAGTTCGGCGCGGCCTGGTCCGTCCCGGCCGACGGCCCCAACGGCCGGCCCACCGCCGGAGCCGGCCGATGACCGCGCGGACGGCGCACGGGCGCGGGACGGCGGAGACGGCGTACCGGCGCGGGACAGCGGGGGGCGGCCGATGACCGCCGTCGACCACCAGCTGGTCAAGCGGTTCCGGCAGGAGGCCGGTGACCGGATCGCCGAGCAGCGCCGCCTCGACCAGGTCTCCGGCGTCACGCCGATGTCCAACGAGGACGAGCGGCAGTACGCGCGCGCCGTCATCGCCCAGATCCTGGAGGACCACGCCCGCACGGAGATCAACTCCGGCCGTACGCCGCTGGACGCCGAGACCGAGGAGCAGTACGCGGCCGCCGTGCACGCCGCGCTCTTCGGCGTCGGCCGGCTGCAGCCGCTCCTGGACAACCCCGAGGTCGAGAACATCGACATCAACGGGTACGACCAGGTCTTCGTCGGCTACGCCAACGGCGAGGAGGTCAGGGGCGATCCGGTCGCCGAGACCGACGAGGAGCTCATCGAGCTGATCCAGATCCTCGGCGCGTACTCGGGCCTGTCCTCCCGGCCCTTCGACTCCGCGAACCCGCAGCTCGACCTGCGACTGCCGGACGGTTCGCGACTGTCCGCCGTCATGGACGTGACGCGCCGCCCCGCGCTGTCCATCCGCCGCGCGCGCATGGGCAAGGTCTTCATGTCCGACCTCGTCGGCAACGGAACGCTCACCCCCGACATCGGGCACTTCCTCGCCTGCGCGGTCCGGGCCCGCAAGAACATCATGATCGCGGGCGCCACCAACGCCGGCAAGACGACGCTGCTGCGCGCCCTCGCCAACGAGATCCCGCCGCACGAGCGCCTCATCACCGTCGAGCGCGCCCTGGAGCTGGGCCTCGACACCTTCACCGACCTGCACCCGAACGTCGTGGCGTTCGAGGAGCGGCTGCCCAACTCCGAGGGCCAGGGCACCATCTCGATGGCGGAACTGGTCCGCCGGTCGCTGCGTATGAACCCCTCGCGCGTCATCGTCGGTGAGGTCCTCGGCGACGAGATCGTGACCATGCTGAACGCGATGTCGCAGGGCAACGACGGCTCGCTCTCCACGATCCACGCCAACAGCTCCAGCGAGGTCTTCAACCGCATCTCCACGTACGCGCTCCAGGCCACCGAGCGCCTGCCCATCGAGGCCAGCCAGATGCTCGTCGCGGGCGCGGTGAACTTCGTGGTCTTCGTCCAGCGGCGCAACGACTACCAGACGGGCGGCCGGCTCCAGCGCATGGTCACCTCGATCCGCGAGGTCAACGGCGTCGACGGACGCGTCCTGTCCAGCGAGGTGTTCGCCGAGGCGCCGGACGGCCGGGTCGTGCCGCACGCGCCCCTCGCCTGCCTCGAGGACCTCATCCAGCACGGCTACCGCCTGCCCGGCAGCGGGAACTGGGGGTGAACCGATCATGAGCGACATCAGTGAACCGGCCACGGGCCGGCCGACCGTGCCCCTCGCCGCCCTCGACTCGCTCGGCTCCATGGGCGGGCTGTTCTCCACGACGGTCCTGTACGCGCTCGCGTGCGGTATCGCGGTGGGCGGCGGCCTCGCCCTGTTCGCCGTCGCGGTGCGCGGCCTGCCCGCCAAGCCCGAGCACGAGAAGCAGAAGGCGAGCGAACGCGCCTCCGAGCTCGTACGGTTCGCGGGGCAGCGCGGCTCCGTCGCCGCCGGCGCCGGCATCGTCGTCCTGCTGCTCACCCGGTGGGCCGTGGCCGGCATCGCGACCGCCGTCCTGGTCTTCTTCTGGGACAAGCTCTTCGGCGGCGCCTCCGAGGAGAAGGCCGCCATGCGCCGCGTGGAGGCCCTCGCCTCCTGGACGGAGTCGCTGCGCGACACCATCGCGGGCGCGGTCGGCCTGGAACAGGCCATCCCCGCCTCCGCCCGCGCCGCGGCCCCGGTGCTGCGCCCGCACCTCGACGCGCTCGTGGACCGGCTGCGCTCCCGTACGCCGCTGCCCGACGCCCTGCAGCAGCTCGCCGACGAGATCGACGACGCGTCCGCCGACATCATCGTGGCCGCGCTGATCCTCAACGCGCGCCTGCGCGGCCCGGGTCTGCGCCAGGTCCTGGGCGCGCTCGCCAAGTCGGCGCGCGAGGAGGTCGACATGCGCCAGCGCGTGATGGCCCAGCGGGCCTCTACCCGCCGCTCGGTGCAGATCGTCGTCGCTGTGTCGATCGCCTTCGTGCTGGGCCTGTCCATCTTCAACCGGGAGTTCGTCGAGCCGTACGGAACGGCCGTCGGACAGCTCGTACTCGCGTGCGTCTGCGGGCTGTTCGCGCTCGGCTTCTGGTGGCTGCGCAAGCTGTCGACCATCGAGACGCCGGAGCGGTTCCTGGTGCGGGACGAGGCGTCGGTCCAGTTCGTCCGGCCGCGGGGGCCGTCCCAGCCGCAGTCACTGCCGGAGGAGGGGGTACGCCGATGAACTCGACCCTGACCCTGCCCGTCCTGGTCGGCGCCGTGCTGGGCCTCGGCATCTACGCCCTGGTCCGGGCCCTGATGCCGACCAGGCGCAGCGCGGTCGCCCAGGTCGCGCGCATCGACGCGATGCGGGCGCGCGGAGCGGCGTACGAGTCCGCGCACCGCACCACCGACGCCGGGCGGCTCGGCAGCGTACGGGCCCGGGTGGGGCAGCGCGTCGCCGAGCTCTACCTGCAGCAGGGCTGGGAACAGCGCTCGCTGCGGGCGGACCTGTCGGTGCTCGACCGGAGCTGGGAGAACTTCCTCGCGACGAAGGTGCTGCTGGGCGTCGGGGGACTGTTCTTCGGGCCGCTCATGTTCGCCGTGGTGTGGACGCTCGGCTTCGGCCGCAGCCCCGCCATCCCGGTCTGGCTGGCGCTGCTCTGCGCGCTCGTCTTCTTCTTCCTGCCGGACCTGGAGGTGCGGCGGGACGCGGCCGAGAAGCGGCGCGACCTGCGGCGCGTGATCGGCGCGTACCTGGACCTGGTGTCGATGAGCCTGGCGGGCGGCCGTGGTCTCCCGGAGGCCCTGATGGCGGCCGCCGAGGTCTCCGACGGCTGGGCCACGCAGCGCATCCGCAACGCGCTCGCGGACGCCCGGATCACCGGCATCAGCCAGTGGCAGGCCCTCGGTTCGCTGGGGGAGGAGATCGGGGTCGAGGAGCTCAAGGACCTGTCGGCGTCGCTCGCGCTCGTGGCGGACGACGGCGCGAAGGTGCGCGAGTCGCTCGCCTCCCGCGCGGAGACGATGCGGCACCGCGAACTCGCCGAGATCGAGGGCAGCGCCGGCGAGAAGTCGCAGTCGATGCTCGTGGCGCAGCTGCTGCTCTGTGCCGGTTTCCTGGTCTTCCTGATCTTCCCGGCGGCGATGCGCGTGTTCCAGGTCTGAGCCCGACAACCGACAACTGCTTCCGCGCCTGCTTCCGCAACTGCTTCCGTGTACTGCCCTGAACCGCTTTGAACCGCCTTGAGAGGACAACTCACCATGAACGGACGGAACTACAGCACCGGGATCCCGGGGGTGGACTTTCTGATCACCTTCCTCCAGGGCCGGGTGCAGCGCGCCCGCTCCGGCGAGCTCGACCGCGGTGCGTCCGCGGTGGAGTGGGTCATCATCTCGGCGGTCGTCGTGGCGATCGTCGGCGTGGTCGCCGCGATCATCAACGCCGCGCTCAGCGACGGTGCCAACAAGGTCGGCGACTGCATCAAGGGCGCGGACGCGGGCAGCACCTGCTGATTTTGCCGCCGTCCCTTCGCCGTCCCTTCTTTTCTCCCTCTTTCGCACACGGGGTCGCAGGTGAGCGCACGACGCTGGGTACGCCGCAGGGTGGAGGCCGCCTCCGCCCGCGGCGACTCCGGCATGACCGCGATCGAGTTCGTGCTGCTCACCCCCGTCCTCTTCTTCATGATCTTCGCGACGGTGCAGTTCGCGCTGTACTTCTTCGCCGACCACGTGGCCCAGGCGGCGGCCCAGGCGGGCGCCCGCAAGGCGCGTGCCACGGCCGACGAGTCCCCGGGCGCCTGGCGCGGCGAGACGCGGGACGTCGTGGACAGCTACATCGCGCAGCTGGGACCGCAGCTGGTGCTCGGGCCGGACGTGAAACTGCTCCAGCCGGACCAGAACACGGTCGGGGTGGAGATCACGGCGAAGGTGCCGTCGGTGTTCCCGGGCATGGACCTGACCGTGCACGCCCAGTCGGTGGGACCGGTGGAGCGGTTCGTCGAGGAGGGCGGGAACTAGATGCGTCCAGGTGTACGGGAGATACCTGACGCCGTGCGCGCGGCGGGTGACCGGGGACTGTCCACGGTGGAGGTGGTGATCCTCGCCCCCGTGATGATCCTCTTCATCCTGGTGCTGGTGGCCTTCGGGCAGCTGGTGGACGGGCGGGGGGCGCTCGACGGGGCGGCCCGGGACGCGGCCCGCTCGGGTTCGCTGCAGCGGGACGAGGGCTCGGCGATGGCGGAGGCGCAGAAGGCCGCGGACGCCGACCTGGCGGACGTCTGCTCGGGGCCGGTGTCGGTGAACAAGACGAGCGCCGGCTTCGAGGACGCCGACCTCTTCACCGTGGAGGTCAGCTGCGAGGTACGGGGCCTGGCGATGCTGGGCCTGGACGTGCCGACGCGACTGGAGGCGTCGTTCACCTCGCCGCTGGACCCGTTCAAGAGGAAGGCGTGAGGGCGGGCGTGGGAGCGGGTGTGCGGGCAGCGGCTTTCGTAGGACGTACGGCGGACGGCGTGCGCGGCTGGGTGGCGGCCCGCCGCGGACGCCTTGACGACCGCGGCTCGGGCGCCGGCGCGGTGATCATCTTCGCGCTGGTGTTCCTGTCCCTGTCGGCCTTCGTCATCGACGGCGGCCTGTCCATCTCCAAGCGCGAACGGGCCGCCGACATCGCGGAACAGGCCGCCCGTTACGCGGCCCAGGACGTGGACCTGGAGGAGCTGTACCAGAACGGGGGCGGCGACGCCCCGATCCTCTTCGAGAACTGCGGCGCCCGGGTGAAGGCCTTCGCCCGGGAGATGGGGATGACCGGCGCCGACATAGCCGCCACGAACTGTGTGGCCGCCGACGCCGACCAGGTCGAGGTGGAGGTCCAGCTCACCTACTCGCCGGTCTTCACGGGCATGTTCTACGGCGGCGACGTGACGGTCCGGGGCCGGGCGGTGGCGGAGAACGAGGTGGGCTGAGCCGGCGAGGGCGAGCGGCGAGCGGCAGGCCGCGGACCGCGGCCCGCCGGGCGGTCACTCGCCGCCCTTGCCGCCCTTGTCCTCGGACTTCACGCCCTCGGAGACCTGCTTCGCCAGGTCGTCGTCCAGCTTCTTGAACTCGCGGACGATCGCCTCGGACATCTGGGCCAGGGCGTCGAGCTGCTGGTTGATGTCCTCGCGCCCGTCCTCCCAGTTGGACTCGAAGTCCTCCAGCTTGTCGTAGACGCCGCCGTCACCGATGTCGTCCCTGTAGGACTCGAAGAGCTTCTTGGTGTGGTTCATCCGGGACTTGATGTCCCGCAGCCGGGTGCCGTAGTCCTCGAGATCGCTCAACGGGAGCGCGAGGTCGGGTTTGCCGCCCATGTCAGGTCCCCCTCCTGATGGTCCGTATGGTCCGTGGCCTCTGCGACGCGAGTCTACGTCCGGGGTCCCGGCGGGGGCCGACGACGAGGACCGACGACGAGGACCGGCGACGAGCGTCGACGGCGGGGATCGACGGCGGGGGCCGACCGGACAACCCGGACCAAAGGGGTGGGTGGTGCGGAAGCGGTCGCTCCGTGCGGCACTTCCTCCCGGTTGCCCCCTCCAAGCCCTTCGACACGCTCAATAAGATCTCAGTAGGCTCAGCACACCCCCGCTCTCACGCCCCGTAGTCCCCTTGCCTCCCTCCCCACACGACATCAGGACACCCGCCATGGCGCGACGTACCACTTCCAACTCGACGGGAAGCCCGCCCGGGCCGAGGAATCGGACGCCGCAGCCCCTGCCCCGGCGCCGGCGCTCGGCGGGGGACTTCGTCAAGGCGTTCCTCGCCCTCGTCGCCCTGCTCGTGCTGCTCGTCGGTGTGCCGGGGGCGCTCGCCACGCAGATGGGCTGGCCGCTGCCCTCCGGGGCGCCGAAGGTGGAGTGGCTGCAGCAGGAGATCACCGTCGACACGTTCATCAACGTGCTGACCGTGGTCGTCTGGTTCGCCTGGGCCCAGTTCACCGCCTGTGTGCTCGTCGAGGTGAAGGCCGCCCTGTCCGGTGTCGGACTGCCGAACCGGGTGCCCGGGGCCGGTCCCAGCCAGCTGCTCGCGCGCCAGCTCGTCGCCGCGCTGCTGCTGGTCGGCGCGACCGCGGCGAGCTTCACGCCGGGGCTGTCGCAGCTCGGCCAGCAGCTGGAGGGCAACCAGCGGCCGGCCGTCGCGGCAGCGGCCCAGCAGACCCCGGGCGGGCTGCTGGCCCAGCAGCAGGGGCAGACCGCCGCGAGCGCCGCCGCGCTGGCCGAGCAGGCCGCCGGCGCCGCCGCGCACGCGGAGGGCGGCGCCCTGGCGGCCGAGGGCGACACGAAGTTCTACCGGATCCAGCCGCCCGAGGGCCGCCACCACGACTCCCTGTGGGAGGTCGCCGAGCGCCACCTGGGCGACGGGCGCCGGTACAAGGAGATCTACCAGCTCAACAAGGACCGTACGCAGCCCGACGGTTCGAAGCTGTCCGAGGCCAGCCTCATCCGGCCCGGCTGGATCATGGAGATGCCCGGTGACGCCCGCGGCGGCGAACTGGTCGAGATGCCCGACGAGGCACCGAAGGTCTCCCCGGAGGTCCAGCGGCAGATCTCCGACTACGCGAAGACCGGCGCCGCCCATCAGCAAGGTGGCGGACAGCAGGGCGGCGGACAGCAGGGCGGCGGGGCCGGTTCCGGGTCCCTCGACCGTGACACCGCCCACATCAGTCTTCCCGAGCAGCGGCCCACCCCCGACCGGGACCGGGGCCAGGACCGAGGCCAGGGGCAGCAGCAGGACGGGCGGGACCAGGCCGCGCCCCCGGCCGGTGAAGGCAGCGGGTTCGGGCTGCCGCAGGCACTGCTCGGCGCGCCCCTCCTCGCCGCCGGCCTTCTCGGCGCCCTCGGCCGGCGCCGCCGCCAGGCGCTGTGGCAGTCCGCGCTCGGCGCTGTCGGCGGGCGCCGCGGCATGGAGCCGCCCACGCCCACCGGCGCCGCCGCCGACGCGCAGGACGCGCTGCTGGTGGGGGCCGACCCCGAGGGCGTACGGCTGCTCGACCGGTCGCTGCGCGGGCTCGCCGCGTCGCTCGCGGGCGAGTCCCGTCCGCTGCCGACCGTGTACGCGGCCTGGATGAGCGGCAACGGCGACCTGCACCTCCAGCTCGCCCAGCCGGCCGGCCGGCCGCCCGCGCCCTGGCAGCTCGGGCAGGACCAGACGTTCTGGATGCTGGCCCGCGCCGACGCCGAGCGGTACGAGGACGTGGACGCGGCCGCCCCGTACCCCGGGCTCGTCAGCCTCGGCACCATGGACGACTCGCGGCTGCTGCTCAACCTGGAGTCCGTGCCCGGCATCGTCTCGCTGAGCGGGCGCGAGCAGGACCGGGCGGGCGTCTTCGCCTCCGTCGCCGCCGAGCTGGCCACCAACGGCTGGTCCGACCGCATGACGATCACCCTCGTCGGCTTCGGCGAGGACCTGACGCCGCTCGCGCCCAACCGGCTGCGCCACCTCGACGACGTCGAGGCGCTCGTGGAGACCATGGAGGCCGAGACGCGGCAGCGGCGCGGCGCGCTCGGCGCGGCCGGCCAGGACTCGGTCCTCACCGGGCGTACGGGCCCGGCCCAGCACACCCGGTGGGCCCCGCACCTCGTGCTGCTGGCCGCCGAGCCGTCCGCCGAGGACGCCGTCAAGCTCGCCGAACTGGCTGCCGACGCGAGCCGGCTGGGCATCGGCTACCTCGTCGGCACGCAGTCGGGCGATCTGCCCGGCGCCGCCTGGGAGATGGAGATCACCAGCGAGGGCAAGCTCCTCGCGCCGCTCCTCGGCCTCGAACTCGACGCGCAGCTCCTGCCGGTGTCCCAGCAGCGGGCCGTCGTCGAGCTGTTCACCGACGCCGACCCCGAGCGCGACGACGACCGCCCGGCCACCACCCCGCCGTTCCTCGTCGACATCAGCGAGCAGGGGCGCCCCGCGGTGTACGCGCGGCTCGTCGGCCCGTACGAGATCATCGGGCTCGAGACACCGGACGGCGAACGCAGCCCGCTGCTGCACGAGGCGCTGGCGCTGCTGCTCCTGCACCGCGAGGGGGTGCACCCGCGGGTGCTGTCCTCCGCGCTCTGGCCGCGCGGGGTCACGGACGACGTCCGGGACGCGCTCGTCGAGCGGCTGCGCGGCTGGCTCGGAACCGACCCGGACGGCACCGCGCGGCTCGCCGCCGACGCGACCGGGCGGCTCAAGCTCGCCAAGTCCGTCGTGTCCGACCTGGACGTGCTGCGCTCGCTCTACCACGAGGCCACCCAGGGCCGCGGAGCCGGCAGCCGCGCGGTGCGCGGACGGCTGCTGACCGACGCGCTCGTCCTGGTCCGGGGGCCGCTGCTCGCCGAGCGGCCCGCGGGCCGGTACGGCTGGCTGACCCACGAGATCATCGACGCCCAGCTCCCGCTGCTGGTCGCCGACATCGGACTCGCCCTCTCCGCGTTCCACCTGGAGAAGGACCGGGCCGAGAAGGCGATCGAGGCGCTCGACGCGGCGCTGGGCTCCGCGCCCGGCGACGAGCGGCTGTGGCACGAGCTGCTGCGGGCCACGCACGCCACCGGCGACACCGACCGGCTGAAGCGGCTCGCGGCCGACCTGGTCGCGCGCAGCGGCGCGCGCGGGCTGCCGCCCCGGACCGAGGCGCTCCTCGACGAGCTGCTGCCGACCTGGCGCAGCGGCGTCGCCGCCGCGGGATGAACGGCCTTCACTCGATCGGCCTTCAGGTGACCGGCCTTCAGTTGACCGCCCTTCAGCCGGTCGACCCCCGGCTGGTCGACCGGCTGATCGTCGTCGGCGCCGTCCTGTGGGGCGGCGTCGCCGGTCTGCTCGTGCCCCGCGCCGCGTACCGCTTCTGCGTCGACCCCGACGAGCCGTGGGCGGACCGGTGCCCCGAAGGCCATCCGGTGAACGGCTGGATCGGCCCGGCCCGCTGCCGGGAGTGCGGGGCCGGGGGGCGTGCGTACGGGCCCGGCACCCTTTCGGTGGCCCTCGCCACCGCTCTCGTCTGCGGGCTCCTGGCCTGCGCGACCGGCGCCCGGCCCGAGCTGGCCGTCTGGCTGCTGCTCGCCCCGCCCGGCGTGCTCCTCGCCGTCGTGGACTTCCGGGTGCAGCGTCTGCCGGACGTGCTGACGCTGTCCCTGGCGGCCGCCGCCCTGGTCCTGCTCGCGGGCGCCGCGGCGGCCCCCGAGCACGCGGGCGACTGGCCGACCGCGCTGTACGGGGCCCTGGCGCTCGGTGCCGGCTACTTCGTCCTTTTCCTCGTCAGCCCCGACGGGATGGGCTTCGGGGACGTGAAACTCGCCCTCGGCCTCGGGGCCGTCCTCGGCTGGTACGGCTGGGGGACCGTGCTGCTCGGCACGTTCGCGGGGTTCCTGTACGGCGGCCTGTACGGGGCGGTGCTCGTCGTCGCCCGCCGGGCCGGGCGCAAGACGTCCATCCCCTTCGGCCCGTTCCTGATCGCCGGCGCCCTCACGGGCCTGCTCGTCGGGGCGTACGCCGCCTGACGTCGGGTGATCACATCGGCTGGCGTACGCTGGATCAGTCCGTCCACACCCCTATGAAAGGGACCGCTCCGGTGACCGAGAAGGCCGATCTCCAGTCCGTTCTCGACCGTGCCGCCGAGGGTGGGCGGATCACCCCCGAAGAGGCGCTCGACCTCTACCGCGACGCCCCGCTGCACGCGCTGGGCGCCGCCGCCGACGCCGTGCGCCGCCGCCGGTACGCCGGTACGGAGCACATCGCGACGTACATCATCGAGCGGAACATCAACTACACGAACGTCTGCGTCACGGCGTGCAAGTTCTGCGCGTTCTACGCCCCGCCCAAGGACACCGCCAAGGGCTGGACGCGCGACCTGGACGACATCCTGCGCCGGTGCGCGGAGACCGTCGAGCTGGGCGGCACGCAGATCATGTTCCAGGGCGGGCACCACCCCGACTTCGGCGTCGAGTACTACGAGGAGCACTTCGCCGCGATCAAGGCGGCGTACCCGCAGCTCGTCATCCACAGCCTGGGGGCGAGCGAGGTCGAGCACATGGCCCGGATCTCCGGGGTGAGCGTGGAGGAGGCCATCACGCGCATCCACGCGGCCGGGCTCGACTCCTTCGCCGGCGCCGGCGCGGAACTGCTGCCGGCGCGGCCGCGCAAGGCCATCGCCCCGCTGAAGGAGAGCGGCGAGCGGTGGCTGGAGATCATGGAGACCGCGCACGGCCTGGGCGTGGAGTCCACGTCCACCATGCTGATGGGCACCGGCGAGACCAACGCCGAGCGCATCGAGCACCTGCGGATGATCCGTGACGTACAGGACCGGACGGGCGGCTTCCGCGCCTTCATCCCGTACACGTACCAGCCCGAGAACAACCACCTCAAGGGGCGTACGCAGGCGACGCTCTTCGAGTACCTGCGGATGATCGCCATCGCGCGGCTCTTCATGGACAACGTCGCCCACATCCAGGGCTCGTGGCTCACCACCGGCAAGGAGGTCGGCCAGCTGTCGCTGCACTACGGCGCGGACGACCTCGGTTCGATCATGCTGGAGGAGAACGTCGTCTCCTCCGCCGGTGCCAAGCACCGCTCGAACCGGATGGAGATCATCGACCTCATCCGCAAGGCGGGGCGGGTACCGGCGCAGCGGGCCACGACGTACGAGCACCTCGTCGTCCACGAGGACCCGGCGAAGGACCCCGTCGACGATCGGGTGCAGTCGCACATCTCGTCGACCGCGATCGAGGGCGGGACGGCGCACCCCGAGCTGAAGCTGCTCGCGTCCAACTAGCGCGGTGGCACTGACGATCCACGCCGCGGACGGGCTGCGGTACGCCTGGGACGACTCCGGTCCGGTCACGGACGGGGCCGTCGCCGTGGAGGGGGACCGGGTCGCCGCGACGGGTTCCCTGGCGGACCTCCGGGAACGCTTTCCGGGTGCCCGCGTGCGGCGGTGGCCCGGGGTGCTCGGGCCCGCGCTGGTCCACGGAGGTCCGGTGCCGGACGCGCCGACGCCGCGTGAACGGGTGCACGCGCTGCTGCGGCGGGGAGCGGTGGCGGTGCTGGCGGAGTTCGCGGACGCGTCCGGGGTGCGGGGGGCCGCCGAGCGCAACGGTGTGGTCGTGCTGGACCGGGCGCGGCCCGCGGTGATCGTCGACGGGGGGCGGGCCGATCTCGCCGTGTTCGGCGAGGACGGGGTGTGCCTCGCGACGGTGTGTGCGGGGCGGTTGGTGCATCGCCGCCGGTAGCTCCGCCGGTAGCTCCGCCGGTAGCTCCGCTGACGGCTTCGCCGGTTGTGCGTTTTCGGGTGCGGCTCCGTCGTGGCCGGTCGCGCAGTTCCCCGCGCCCCTGGGTGGGCCGGGCTCGCCCGTGCTTTCCAGGGGCGCGGGGAACCGTGCGGCCGGCCCCCGCCGGTCCGCGGACGGGAGACGGCCGGGAGTCATCCCGTGAACGCCTCGGCGAACGCACCCGCCTCCTGCTCGACCCCGCTGCAGTTCGTCGCCGCGTCGTCCGAGGACGCGTCGTCCTCCTCGCACTCCTGGTCCCGGAACGTCGACCACATCGACACCCACGCGACCCCCTTCTCCTCCGCGAAGGAACGGACCTGCGCCGCGTCGGACAGTGAGAACGTCTCGTTGGCCACGTCGTTCACGCCGAGCATCGACGTGAGCGCGAGTCCCTTCCACGCCCCCTCGTCCGACAGCCCGAAGACCTTCTCCAGCTGGTCGTGCGCGGCCTGGGCCGACGTCTCGGCGTAGTCGCCCATGTCCTCGTCGTACGTGCTGCCGTAGTTCATCGTCATGATGTTGACCGTGGACACCTGCACCCCGTGGTCGTTGGCGGACTCCAGCAGCGCGACGCCGTCGTCGTCGAGCCCGGACGGCATGACGGGCAGCGTGAAGGTGACCGCCAGGTCGTCGCGCTCCTCCTGCAGCAGCGCGATCGCCTCCGAGCGCAGCGCCACCGAGCCGGAGTCCGTCAACTGCGTGCCCTCGACGTCGAAGTCGGCCTCCGTGGCCCCGGCGGCGTCGAGCGCCCGCCCGTAGGCGTCGGCCAGCTCGGCCGCACTGTCACAGGCCGAGGCCAGCTCCTTGCCGGACGCCCCGCCGAAGGAGACCCGCACGGAGGCCCCGGAGCCGGTCAGCGCCGAGATGCGGGACTTCACCGCGGAGTCGCCGATCGCGGTCGTACCGTTCCACTTCGGCGTACAACTGCTGCCGTCCGCGATGACGAACGCCAGGTTGTACGTCGACGCCGACCCGGCCGAGTCGTTGTCGGAGGCGGTGGTGGCGCTGACGTACGGCGCGTAGGCGGTGCCCGACGCCGAGCCGGTCGTGCCCGACGCGCCCTGGGAGGGCGACGCACTGCTCTGCGGACGGCTCGTGGACGACGAGCCGCCGGAGTCGTCCGTACCCGGGGAACACCCCGCGCAGGCAAGGGCGATCACGCAGACGAGCCCGGCAGCCGGCTTCAGGAAAGTCCTCATCGCGCATGCTCCCACTCTCGTGATTTCTGTCTCAGCACGGAAACAAAGTGCGTTTCCGAAGTGGAAATGTCTCACGAACAGCCCCGCCGCACGAAGACAGGCAATCCATGGGAAAGCGGAAGCCCGTTCCCGGCAAATAGGGTGAACAGGGCATCCATATAGGGATATTGGGCATCTTCTCGGCGTTCCCCGCTCCGCCTCGCGATCAAGCAATCTCTCAGGAAAAAGACAGACTCGGAGATTTCTCATGGCCGTCTCACAACAGAATCAGAGTTTCGGTCACATAAAGGCTCCCTAATATCCGGGGAATGCATTCCGAGCCTGCCATCGAATCCCGCGCCGCCGTGCGTGGCCGCCGCCGCAAACGTGGCAACGGGTCCAACGGGCCCGCGGACGGTCCCGTGTTCGTTGACAACTCCGGGCGCAGAGCCAGGCTGCTGCGCAGGGTCGGCACCCTCCTCGGCGCCGTCTGCGTCGGGTACGCGGTCGTGCTCGGCATGGCGTTCATGGGCTGGGGCACCTCGCTGACCCCGTCCTCGCTGCTGCCCTTCGGGGCCGGCGGTCCCGACGGCGGCCAGAACTCCGGACCCGGCGGCGGACTCCAGCCGCAGGGCGGCACCGGCAGCCCGCCGGCGCGGCCCACCGGCGCCCCGCCCTCGGGTGTCGCCACCGGCGCCGCCCCCACCGCCGCCCCGTCGGCCCCCGCCGCCGCTTCCTCGGCCCCCGCCTCGTCCTCGTCCTCGTCCCCGTCCTCGTCCGCGTCCGCCTCCGCGGCCGCCAACTGACCGGAACGCACCCACACACATGGCTACCACCACGCCCCCGCGCGGCCGCCGGCGCGCGCCCTCCCGGATGACCCGGGCCGCGGGCCGGGCCGCGGCGCTGCAGAAACCGCGCGTCATCCTCGCCCTGCTGCTCCTCCTCGCCCTCACCAGCGTGATGCTGCTCGACGGCTATCTGCGCGCCGAGGTCGGCGGCGACGAGCGCGTCCGCAGCAACGCCAGTTCCAGCAAGGTCCCGGACAAGGTCATCGACGGCGGGCCGATCCTCTCCTTCAGGAACGGCCGGGCGCAGACCCGCTCCGTCCCGGAGAAGACCATCGCGCTCACCTTCGACGACGGCCCCAACCCCGACTGGACGCCGCAGATCCTGAAGATCCTGGAGGAGAACGACGTCCCCGGCACGTTCTTCGTGGTCGGCTCGATGGTCTCGCGCTACCCGGGCATCGTGAACGACCTGGTGGACCAGGGCAACGAGGTCGGCATCCACACCTTCACGCACGTCGACCTCTCGTACCAGAGCGACGCCCGCATCAAGCGGGAGATGGCCCAGACGCAGCTCGCGCTGGCCGGCGCGGCGGGCATCACGACGACGCTGTTCCGGGCCCCGTACTCCTCAGAGACGGACGCCATCGACAACTACAGCTGGCCCGTCTACAAGAAGCTCGGCGCGGAGGGGTACACCAGCGTCTTCGTCGACACCGACAGCGACGACTGGAAACGGCCCGGCGTCTCGAAGATCATCAAGTGGGCCACGCCGTCGAAGAACAAGGGTGCCTCGGTCCTCTTCCACGACGCGGGCGGTGAGCGGTCGCAGACGGTCGAGGCGCTCGGCACCTACATCAGGAAGATGAAGGCGAAGGGCTACACCTTCACCACCATCAGCGGCGCCGTGCAGCAGGCGGACGCGGAGGACCAGCAGGCGGACGCGGACGCAGGTGCGGACGCGGGCGCCCAGCCCGGCGGACAGGTGCCCGGCGGCCCGCAGGGCCAGGGGGCCGGGGGAGCCGGAGCGGCCGGGGGCAACGGCCTCCAGGCCGCGCACCGCACCGCCACCGGCACCACCCTCTACGAGGGCAAGGCCCTGGTCGCGGCGGTCGCCGTCGCGGAGTGGACCGTACCGGGGCTCGCGACCGGCCTCGCCGTCGTGGGCGTCGCCGTCATGGGCCGCTTCGGCATGATGCTGGTCCTCGCCCGCAGGCACTACCGCAGACGCAACAGGCGCCGGTTCAGCTGGGGGCCGACCGTCACCCGGCCGGTCAGCGTCGTCGTGCCCGCGTACAACGAGAAGGAGTGCATCGCCAACACCCTCGCCTCGCTGGCCCTGAGCACCCATCCGATCGAGATCATCGTCGTGGACGACGGTTCGACGGACGGCACCTCCGAGATCTCGCGCGAAGCGGCCCGGTCGCTGGGCATGACGAACGTCCGGGTCATCCGCCAGGAGAACGCGGGCAAACCGGCCGCGCTCAACAACGGTGTGCGCAACGCCGGCCACGACATCGTCGTGATGATGGACGGCGACACGGTCTTCGAGGCCGACACCGTACGGCACCTGGTGCAGCCCTTCGCCGATCCCGGGGTCGGGGCGGTCGCGGGCAACGCGAAGGTCGGCAACCGGAACACGATCATCGGCGCCTGGCAGCACATCGAGTACGTGATGGGCTTCAACCTCGACCGCCGTATGTACGACCTGCTGCGCTGCATGCCCACCATCCCGGGCGCGATCGGCGCGTTCCGCAGGGAGGCGGTGCTCGCGGTCGGCGGGATGAGCGAGGACACGCTCGCCGAGGACACCGACATCACCATCGCCATGCACCGGGAGGGCTGGCGGGTCGTCTACCAGGAGCACGCCAAGGCCTGGACCGAGGCGCCGGGCTCGCTCAAGCAGCTGTGGTCGCAGCGCTACCGGTGGTCGTACGGGACCATGCAGGCGCTGTGGAAGCACCGCGGGTCCCTGACGGACAAGGGGCCCTCGGGCCGGTTCGGGCGGGTCGGCATGCCGCTGGTGGTGATCTTCCAGATCGTCACGCCCGTCTTCGCCCCGCTGATCGACGTGTTCACCGTCTACTCGATGATCTTCATCGACTTCAAGGCGTCGCTGCTCGCCTGGCTGGCTGTCCTGTGCGTCCAGCTGGTCTGCGCGGCGTACGCGTTCCGGCTCGACCGGGAGAAGTACCGGTACCTGCTGATGATGCCGCTGCAGCAGCTCGCGTACCGGCAGATGATGTACCTCGTCCTGATCCACTCGTGCGTCACGGCCCTCACGGGCGGCCGCCTGCGCTGGCAGAAGCTGAAGCGCACGGGGGAGGTCGGTACGCCGACGGGGGCGAGCTGATGGGCTCGCACCGCCGGGTCGGACGCCCACCGGCGACGGAGCCCCGACCGGTGACACCCCGCCCGACGCCGGAGCCGACACCGCGGCCGACGCCGGAGCCGGCACCGCGGCCGGAGCCGGGGTCTCTGACGGAGCCGGCGCCGTGGCCGGAGCCGGCGCCGTGGCCCGAGACCGGGCCTCGGACGGAGCCCCTGCCGTGGGTGGAGACCACGCCGCAGGCGGAGAGCCCACCGCAGGCGGAGAGCCCGCCGAGGACGGAGGGGGCGCCGGGGACGGAGGGGGCGCCGGGGACGGAAGGGGCGCCGGGGACGGAGGGGGCGCCGTGGGCCGAAGGGGCGCCGAAGGCGCGCCGGGGCGGAGGCCGTGACCGGTATTTCGACACCCTCCGGGCCGTCGCCCTCGTCCGTGTCGTCACGTACCACACCTTCGGGTGGGCCTGGGCGGGCATGGTGCTGCCGTCCATGGGCATCATGTTCGCGCTCGCCGGGACCCTGATGGCGAAGTCCCTGGAGCGCCCCGCGCTCAAGGTGATCAGGAGCCGGGTCCGCCGGCTCCTGCCGCCCTTCTGGTTCTGGGGATTCTTCGTCGTCGCCGCGATGCTGGTCCACGGCTGGATGCCGGGTTGGCAGATCGTCTACTGGATCGTGCCGCTCGGTGATCCGCCGGGCAACGCGTGGGGCGAGCAGGCCTGGGAGATCCTCTGGTACCTGCGGACGTACCTCTGGTTCGTCCTGCTGTCGCCCCTGCTGCTCAGGGTCTTCCGGTCGGCCCCGGTCGCGGTCCTGGTCCTCTCCCTCGCCCCGATCGTCATCGTCCAGTTCCTCTGGACCCCGCCGGACGACCGCTTCGGCACCGGGATCGTCGACCTGGCCACGTACCTGTTCTGCTGGGTCCTCGGCTTCGCGCACCGCGACGGCGTCCTGGAGCGGCTGCGCCCGCTCGCCGTCACCGCCCTCTCGCTCGCCGCGATCGGCTACGGCGGCTGGTACGCCTTCACGCACCAGGCCGGGACGGGTTCGTACGACCTCGACGACATCCCGTATGCCCAGGCGTTCTGGTCGGCGGGGTTCGTGACGCTGCTGATGTACGCGAAGGCGCGCCTCGGCATCGACTTCGCGTGGCTGGCCCGCTTCCGGCGCCTCGACCGGATCGTACGGATCTTCAACGCCCGCGCGGTGACCCTCTACCTCTGGCACGAACTCGCGCTGATCCTCGCCGTCCCGCTGATCGACACGTTCTGGAACGTGCCGGCCTTCGAGACGTATCTGCCGCTGGAGAGCCAGTGGTTCATGTTCGGGGTCGGCTGGGTCCTCATCGCCGTGTTCGTGCTGCTGTGCGGATGGGTGGAGGACGTGGCGGCGAGGACGAGGCCGAGGCTGCTGCCCTGAGGGGCCCGTCCGACCGCCGCCACGGCGGTGGCGGCACCGACCGGCGTACGGGCCGGGTGCCGGGGAGTCACCCGGCCCGTACTGCCACAATGGGACCGTGACCCGCGCCTCCCTGAACAAACAGCCGCACGAAGTCGCCTCGATGTTCGACGACGTCGCGGAACGGTACGACCTGACGAACGACGTGCTGTCGCTCGGCCAGGACCGGGTGTGGCGCAAGGAGGTCGCGAAGGCGGTCGACGCGCGGCCCGCGCAGAAGGTCCTGGACCTCGCGGCGGGCACCGCCACCTCCTCCCTGCCCTTCGCGCGCTCGGGGGCGTACGTCGTCCCCTGCGACTTCTCCCTCGGGATGCTCAGGGTCGGCAAGAAGAACCACCCCTGGCTGCCGCTCACGGCGGGCGACGCGACGAGACTGCCGTTCAAGGACGACACCTTCGACGCGGTGACGATCTCCTTCGGCCTGCGCAACGTGCAGGACACGGATGCGGCGCTGCGGGAGCTGTACCGGGTGACGAAGCCCGGCGGGCGGGTCGTGATCTGCGAGTTCTCGCACCCGACCTGGGCGCCGTTCCGCACGGTCTACACCGAGTACCTGATGCGCGCGCTGCCGCCGGTGGCCCGTGCGGTGTCCTCGAACCCCGAGGCGTACGTCTACCTCGCCGAGTCGATCCGTGAGTGGCCCGACCAGCCCGCGCTGGCCGGACGCCTGATCGGGGCGGGCTGGTCCAAGGTGGCCTGGCGGAACCTGTCGGGCGGGATCGTCGCGCTGCACCGGGGCTTCAAGCCGCAGCGGTAGCTGCTCACCGCCGGCGGATCGGGCCGGAGCGGAACACCTTTCGGGGACGCGGCGCGGCTCACATGCGCAGCGCGAAAGGATCGTCCGGGGCGTCGGGCAGTACGTCGAGTTCGCGCTGCAGGCCGCCCGACGGCGGTGCCGGCAGCCGCGGTTCGCGCACCCCGGCGCCCCCGCCGCCCTCCCCCTCGCCGAAGTCGAACCACACCGTCACCACCGTCCCGCGCGGTACCTCGGACCCGGGCAGCGGATACTGGCGTACGACGTAGTCGACGACGGTCAGGCCGAAGTCGGGGCGGTCGGGCGCGGCGAGGAGCACCCCGCGCGCCTCGGCCGTCTCACGTGCGTCCACGGCCATCAGGCCGACGAGCCGCGGTACGCGCACTTCGGGTGTCCTGCGTGGTATGCGCACAGCCGTCACCCCCAGCGGTACCGGCAGGGTAAGCCCATGCCGGGCCCCGCCGGAAGGCGTCGGAGAGCCGGGCCCGTGCCGTCAGAGGGCCAGCCGGTAGCAGTGCCCGAACTGGTCCGACCGGGGCGAGGTGAACGTCTCGGCCAGCTCCATGCCGAGGCGTCTGGTCACGGCGATCGAGCGTTCGTTGCGGGAGTTCACCATCGCCACCACCCCGGTGACCCCCGTGGCACGCACCCGGTCCAGGGCGGAGCGCGCGGCCGCGGTCACGTACCCCCGGCCCCAGTACTCCCGGCCGAGCCGCCAGCCGATCTCGATCTCCCCCTTCGGGCCCCACTCGTGCGGCCACGGCTGGGCGCCGGTGAAACCGATGACCCGCCCCTCCTCGTCGAGCATGGTCCAGAGGCAGAAGCCGTGCTCGGCGTCGTGCCGGCGCTGCCGGGCGGTCAGCTCCTCGTAGACGGACGGTTCGGCGGGCTTCCCGCCGTGGAACTCCATCACGTCCGGGTGGGCGAAGACCCGGTGCCAGGCGAAGGCGTCCTCGTCGGTGGGGACGCGCAGGTGTACCACGGGGAGAGCTCGGTTCACGGGGCAGCCCTTCAGCCAGGTGATCAGTACCGCTGCATAGACTGCCCATGTCCCGTGCCCGTCAGCACGCGGATTTCGAGACTTCGTGCTCGAAGACCGCAGCACCGCGGGACCACAGCACCGCAGCACCGCAGCACCGCGAGACCGCAGGACCGCGAGACCGCACTCAGAGACTTCGAGCCTTCGAGACCTGGGGAGACCCCGCCGTGACCGAGTCCCCGTCCCAGTCCCTCTCCGAACACGCCGCGCCCCTGTCCGAGCACTCCGCCGACGTGATCGTCGTCGGGGCCGGGCCGGCCGGTTCCACCACGGCGTACTACCTGGCCAAGGCGGGGCTGGACGTCCTGCTCCTGGAGAAGACCGCGTTCCCGCGGGAGAAGGTGTGCGGCGACGGCCTGACGCCCCGCGCCACCAAACAGCTCGTCTCCATGGGCATCGACATCTCCGAAGAGGCGGGCTGGCTCCGGAACAAGGGGCTCCGCATCATCGGCGGCGGCGTCCGCCTCCAGCTGGACTGGCCGGAACTCGCCTCCTACCCGGACTACGGACTCGTCCGCAAGCGCGACGACTTCGACGAGCAGCTGGCCCGCCAGGCGCAGAAGGCCGGGGCGCGCCTGTACGAGCGCTGCAACGTCGGCGCCCCGATCGTCGACGACCGCACGGGCCGCATCACCGGCGTCCACGCCAAGCTCGGCGACGCCGACTCCAAGGAGAAGCGCGACGTCACCTTCCACGCGCCCCTGGTCGTCGCCGCCGACGGCAACTCGACCCGGCTGTCCCTCGCGATGGGCCTGCACCGCCGCGAGGACCGCCCGATGGGCGTCGCCGTCCGTACGTACTTCACGTCCCCGCGCCACACGACGACGACTACCTGGAGTCGTGGCTGGAGCTGTGGGACCGCCGCGGCCCCGGCGAGGACCGGCTGCTGCCGGGCTACGGCTGGATCTTCGGCATGGGCGACGGCACGTCCAACGTCGGCCTGGGCGTCCTCAACACCTCCTCCTCGTTCAAGGAGCTGGACTGGCGCGAGGTGCTCAAGGCCTGGTGCGCCTCGATGCCGGCGGACTGGGGCTACACCCCGGAGAACATGACGATCCCGATCCGCGGCGCCGCCCTGCCGATGGCCTTCAACCGCCAGCCCCACTACACGAAGGGGCTGCTGCTGGTCGGCGACGCGGGCGGCATGGTGAACCCGTTCAACGGCGAGGGCATCGCGTACGCCATGGAGTCGGGGCAGATCGCCGCGGACGTCATCGTCCAGGCGCACGCCCGCGCGACCCCCGCCCAGCGGGAACTCGCCCTGCACCGCTACCCGAAGGTCCTGAAGGACACGTACGGCGGTTACTACACGCTGGGCCGCGCCTTCGTGAAGCTCATCGGCAACCCGGCGGTCATGAAGATCGCCGCCCAGCGCGGTCTCACGCACCCCGTGCTGATGAAGTTCACCCTGAAGATGCTCGCCAACCTGACGGACCCGACGGGCGGCGACGCGATGGACCGCATCATCAACGGCCTGTCGAAGGTCGCCCCGAAGGCGTAGCCGGCCACGGCCCCCGCGCGGGGCCCGCCGGCGCGTGACGCGCGAGGCACACCGAAGGGCCGCTCCCCTGCCCGGGGGAGCGGCCCTTCGGATGCGTTCACACCAGGTGATCCGAGGTCAGAGCACCCGCACCGCGCCGCTCGCGGGGTAGCCCGACAGATCCTGGATGACGACGCCCTTCGAGGGGTTCGCCGCGTCCAGGTACTGGCCGCCGCCGATGTAGACACCCACGTGGTACGCCGAGCCCGCGCCGCCCCAGTACAGGATGTCGCCGACCTGGACGTTGGACAGCGAGACCGGGGTGCCGGCCACGGACTGGTCCTGCGAGACGCGCGGCAGGTCGACACCGACCTGCTTGAACGCCGCCTGGACCAGGCTGGAGCAGTCCCACGCGTCGGGGCCGCTGGCACCCATGACATAGGCGTCGCCGACCTGCGCCCGCAGGAAGGAGATGACGGTGGCGACGCTGCCGCTGGCGGGCGCCACGGCGTCGTTGCTCGCCGCCGCCGGGGCCGTGGAGGCCGTCGCGAGGGTCGTACGGCCCGCGGTGCGCGTGGCGCGCTCCGCGGCCTCCTTGCGGGCGGTCTCGGCCTTCTCCTTGGCCTCCGCCTTCTTCTTCGCGTCCGCGAGGTCCGACTTGGCCTGCTTCGCGGCCTTCGCGGCGGCCGCGTCACGCTCGGCACGCAACTGGTAGTCGGCGGCGGCCTGCTGCGTGACCTCGGCGGACTCGGCGACCTGAGCGGTCAGGTCGGCCGTGAGGGTCGGCAGCTCGATGGTCTGGGTCACCGGCTCGGCCGCGTTGGCCGTTCCGGCGGCACCGGCCACTGCCAGGGTGCCGAGGACGCCACCGGCGACTCCGGCGCGCATCGCGAGCGCCGAACTGCTGCGAGGCCGGGGTTTCCGATGGCTGCGTATGTGAGCGGTGTGGGGCATGAGAACAACCGGTATCAGGGGCTCCTCCATACCTACAAGAAACGTGTGGTGCGCCACAATTGTTCAACGGCCCCTCGAATCTCCTGCCGCTCGCCCCTTATTGACGCCGTAACGGGCATTGCGGACAGTGCCCCGCGCGCCTGTGATCATGGCTTTTTCGATTTACGTCCGAATTGCCCCCGGCCTACCACTGGTTGGCCCGGTTGGCCAAGCCCCGTTGTTTCCGCCCCGTTACCGGTGTGACGCACGTCACGGAACGGTGCCTGTGGCGGTGGCGTCACGCGCGCGGATCGTGGGGACGCGCGGAGGCCGGTCCGGCGGCGCCTCCCGCTCGTGAACGGATGCACGCGCCCGGCTCGTCCGCACTCGTCCACAACGGACGTCCCAACTCCCCCCGGGGTGTGAACGAGTTCCCCTATCAAGCGACCCCGTCCAGCACCAATTTGCGCTGGATCGACCTCCCTTGATAGTGCGCCAGCCCCTCGACCAGCGACGATGAGCGAAAATGTCACCTCTGGTGATCACTCGGACGCTTCTCGTACGAAGATCGGCACTCATCCGACTTCATGATCCTTCGCCTGGTGGCAGAGATCACAAAGACGTTGTCGTACCCCGTGTCGCAGATCACAGACCGGCAGGCATAGGATGCGGGGCAGTTGGGCTTGTGACCTGCTTCACATGTGCGCGATCTTCATGGAGCCGCACGGGGTTCGCGCACTCCACGAAGGCCGTGGGGTTCGTGGAGCAGGGACGACGTCCGATGCAACCGCCAGCAGTCAATGCCGACTGAGAGGAGCGAGGAGCGGTGAACGCGTATGCGCCCATCCTCGTACTGGGAGCCCTCGGGGCAGGCTTTGCGATCTTCTCCGTGGTCATGGCCACGCTTATCGGTCCAAAGCGATACAACCGGGCCAAGCTCGAAGCCTACGAGTGCGGAATCGAGCCGACCCCCACGCCGGCGGGCGGCGGGCGGTTCCCCATCAAGTACTACCTGACGGCGATGCTCTTCATCATTTTCGATATCGAGATCGTCTTCCTCTATCCCTGGGCCGTCACCTTCGACGCGCTCGGGGTCTTCGGGCTCGTGGAGATGCTGCTCTTCGTGCTCACCGTCTTCGTCGCCTACGCGTACGTGTGGCGCCGCGGCGGCCTGGAATGGGACTGAACCCCGTATGGGACTGACCCCCGCAAGGGACTGAGCCCCCGTACAGGGGCAGAGGAGCCATTGAGCATGGGACTCGAAGAAAAGCTGCCGAGCGGCTTCCTGCTGACCACCGTCGAGCAGGCCGCGGGGTGGGTGCGCAAGTCGTCCGTCTTTCCCGCCACCTTCGGCCTCGCCTGCTGCGCCATCGAGATGATGACGACAGGGGCGGGCCGCTACGACCTGGCGCGCTTCGGCATGGAGGTCTTCCGCGGGTCGCCGAGGCAGGCCGACCTGATGATCGTCGCCGGGCGTGTCAGCCAGAAGATGGCACCGGTTCTGAGGCAGGTCTACGACCAGATGCCGAACCCCAAGTGGGTGATCTCCATGGGGGTCTGCGCCTCTTCGGGCGGCATGTTCAACAACTACGCGATCGTGCAGGGCGTCGATCACATCGTCCCCGTCGACATCTACCTGCCCGGCTGCCCGCCGCGGCCCGAGATGCTGATCGACGCGATCCTCAAGCTCCACCAGAAGATCCAGTCCTCCAAGCTCGGCGTGAACGCCGAGGAAGCGGCCCGCGAGGCGGAGGAAGCGGCGCTCAAGGCGCTCCCCACGATCGAGATGAAGGGGCTGCTGCGGTGAGCGACGCGAACGGCAACGGCACGAACGGCAAGGGCGCGGGCGCCGACCGCCCCAACCCCGAGAAGGACCTCGGCGCCTCCAACCTCCCGGGCCAGCGCGGCGACGGCGGGGAGGAGATCCGCGTCCAGCGCGGCATGTTCGGCGCGAACAACGGCGGCGACACCTCCGGATACGGCGGCCTGGTCCGCTCGGTCCGCCTCCCCGGCCCGGCCACGCGGCCGTACGGCGGCTGGTTCGACGAGGTCGCCGACGAACTCGAAGGCGCCCTGGAGGAACAGGGACTGGCCCCGGAGAACGCGATCGGGAAGACGGTCGTCGACCGCGACGAGCTCACCTTCCACGTCGAGCGCGAGCACCTGCTCCAGGTCGCCCGGACCCTGCGCGACGACCCGGCCCTGCGCTTCGAGCTCTGCACCGGGGTGAGCGGGGTGCACTACCCGGCCGACAAGGGCCGCGAGCTGCACGCCGTCTACCACCTGCGCTCGCTGACCCACAACCGGCTGATCCGCCTGGAGGTCAGTGCCCCCGACAGCGACCCGCGCATCCCGTCCCTGGTCACGGTCTATCCGACCAACGACTGGCACGAGCGCGAGACGTACGACTTCTTCGGCATCGTCTTCGAAGGTCACCCGGCGCTGACGCGGATCATGATGCCGGACGACTGGCAGGGCTTCCCGCAGCGCAAGGACTATCCCCTCGGCGGCATCGCCGTCGAGTACAAGGGCGCCCAGATCCCGGCTCCGGACCAGCGGAGGTCGTACTCATGAGCACGCAGTCAGCGAACCCCCAGCCGGCGAGCACCCAGTCGGCATCGGCGCGGGAGACCACCGAGGGCACCGTCTACACGGTCACCGGCGGCGACTGGGACGAGGTCGTCCAGACCGCGGCCAAGGCCGACGACGAGCGCATCGTCGTCAACATGGGCCCCCAGCACCCGTCCACGCACGGCGTGCTCCGGCTCATCCTGGAGATCGAGGGCGAGACGGTCACCGAGGCCCGCTGCGGCATCGGCTACCTGCACACCGGCATCGAGAAGAACCTCGAGTACCGGACGTGGACCCAGGGAACCACCTTCGTGACGCGCATGGACTACCTGACGTCCTTCTTCAACGAGACCGCGTACTGCCTCGCCGTCGAGAAGCTGCTCGGCATCGAGGACCAGGTCCCGGACCGCGCGACGATCGTCCGGGTCCTCCTGATGGAGCTGAACCGGCTCTCCTCGCACCTGGTGTGCATCGCCACCGGCGGCATGGAGCTCGGCGCCACCACGATCATGATCTACGGCTTCCGCGACCGTGAACTGATCCTCGACCTCTACGAACTCATCACCGGCCTGCGCATGAACCACGCGTTCATCCGGCCCGGCGGCCTCGCCCAGGACCTGCCCCCGGGCGCGGTGGACCACATCCGCGAGTTCGTGAAGAAGATGCGCAAGAACCTCCCCGAGTACGACAAGCTCGCCACCGGGAACCCCATCTTCAAGGCCCGTATGCAGGACGTCGGCCACCTCGACCTGACCGGGTGCATGGCCCTCGGCGCCACGGGGCCGATCCTGCGCTCCGCCGGCCTCCCGCACGACCTGCGCAAGGCCCAGCCGTACTGCGGCTACGAGACGTACGACTTCGACGTCCCGACCACCGACACCGCCGACGCGTACGGGCGCTTCCTCATCCGGCTTGAGGAGATGCGCCAGTCGCTCGCGATCGTCGAGCAGTGTCTGGACCGGCTGCAGCCGGGACCGGTCATGGTCACCGACAAGAAGATCGCCTGGCCCGCCCAGCTCGCGCTCGGCCCCGACGGCCTCGGCAACTCGCTCGACCACATCAAGAAGATCATGGGCACCTCCATGGAGGCCCTGATCCACCACTTCAAGCTGGTGACCGAGGGCTTCCGCGTCCCGCCGGGACAGGCGTACGCGGCCGTCGAGTCACCCAAGGGGGAACTCGGGGTGCACGCCGTGTCCGACGGAGGCACCCGCCCCTACCGGGTCCACTACCGGGACCCGTCCTTCACCAACCTGCAGGCCATGGCGGCGATGTGCGAGGGCGGCCAGGTCGCCGACGTCATCGTGGCCGTCGCCTCCATCGACCCCGTGATGGGAGGCGTCGACCGGTGACCACCACCCCTTCCGAACAGGGCGTACAGCCACAGGGCATCAGCTTGGGGATGCCCCAGCTGCCCGCGCCCGACTACCCGGACGACGTACGCGCCCGGCTGGAGGCGGACGCGCGCGAGGTCATCGCCCGCTACCCGGACTCCCGCTCCGCGCTCCTGCCGCTGCTGCACCTCGTGCAGTCCGAGGAAGGCCACGTCACGCGCACCGGGCAGCGGTTCTGCGCGCAGATGCTCGGCCTCACCACGGCCGAGGTGACCGCGGTCGCGACCTTCTACTCCATGTACCGCCGCGGGCCGAGCGGCGACTACCAGGTGGGCGTCTGCACCAACACGCTGTGCGCCGTCATGGGCGGCGACGCGATCTTCGAAGCCCTCCAGGAGCACCTGGGCGTCGGCAACGGGGAGACCACCGGCGACGGCAAGGTCACCCTGGAGCACATCGAGTGCAACGCGGCCTGCGACTTCGCGCCGGTCGTGATGGTCAACTGGGAGTTCTTCGACAACCAGACCGTGGAGAGCGCGAAGGGCCTCGTCGACGACCTGCGCGCGGGGACCCAGGTCCGGCCGACCCGCGGCGCGCCCCTGTGCACGTTCAAGGACACGGCCCGCATCCTGGCGGGCTTCCCCGACGAGCGCCCCGGCGCGGTCGAGGCGAGCGGCGCGGCGGGCCACGCCTCGCTGACCGGCCTGCGGCTGGCCAAGGGGGAGACGGGTCCCGCGCGCGTGGTGCACCCGCGCGGTTCCGGGGCCCCCGAGGACTCCCGGGGCGGGGCGCCGCACGACCCGTCCCCGACCGAGCACCTCAGTTCGCACGACGCGCCGCAGGACACGGCGGCCTCCGACCCGGCCCATCCGGCCGGGCCCGCCGCCGAGGAGGGGGAGTGATGACGTTGTCCACTCAGTACGGGGACGCCTCCCCGTCGGGGACCGGCGGGGAGAACAGCCCCGAGAAGCTGCTCACACCGGTGCTGTCGGCCTTCTGGGACGAGGACCGGTCCTGGTCGCTGGACGTGTACCGCAGGCACGACGGGTACGAGGGCCTGCGCAAGGCGCTCGCCATGTCACCGGACGACCTCATCGCGTACGTGAAGGGGTCCGGGCTGCGCGGTCGCGGCGGCGCCGGCTTCCCCACGGGAATGAAGTGGCAGTTCATTCCGCAGGGCGACGGCAAGCCCCACTACCTCGTCGTCAACGCCGACGAGTCGGAGCCGGGGACCTGCAAGGACATCCCGCTCCTCTTCGCGAACCCGCACAGCCTCATCGAGGGCATCGTGATCGCCTGTTACGCGATCCGGTCGTCGCACGCCTTCATCTATCTGCGGGGTGAGGTCGTCCCCGTACTGCGCCGCCTGCACGAAGCCGTGCGCGAGGCCTACGCGGCGGGCTACCTGGGCGAGGACATCCTGGGCAGCGGACTCGACCTCCAGCTCACCGTGCACGCGGGCGCGGGCGCGTACATCTGCGGTGAGGAGACCGCGCTGCTCGACTCGCTCGAAGGCCGCCGTGGACAACCGCGGCTGCGGCCCCCCTTCCCCGCGGTCGCGGGTCTCTACGCCTGCCCCACCGTCGTGAACAACGTCGAGTCGATCGCGTCGGTTCCCGCGATCCTCCACAAGGGCAGCGAGTGGTTCCGCTCGATGGGCAGCGAGAAGTCCCCCGGCTTCACGCTCTACTCGCTCAGCGGCCACGTCACCAGCCCCGGCCAGTACGAGGCCCCGCTCGGCATCACGCTCCGCCAGCTCCTCGACATGAGCGGCGGCATCCGGGCCGGGCACCGCCTCAAGTTCTGGACGCCGGGCGGCTCCTCCACCCCGATGTTCACCGACGAGCACCTCGACGTCCCCCTCGACTACGAAGGAGTGGGCGCCGCGGGTTCCATGCTCGGCACGAAGGCACTCCAGTGCTTCGACGAGACGACCTGTGTCGTGCGCGCCGTCACCCGGTGGACCGAGTTCTACGCCCACGAGTCCTGCGGCAAGTGCACACCCTGCCGCGAGGGGACGTACTGGCTCGTGCAGCTGCTGCGCGACATCGAGGCCGGCAAGGGCGTCATGTCCGACCTCGACAAGCTGAACGACATCGCCGACAACATCAACGGCAAGTCCTTCTGCGCCCTCGGCGACGGCGCCGCCTCGCCGATCTTCTCCTCCCTCAAGTACTTCCGCGAGGAGTACGAGGAGCACATCACGGGCCGCGGCTGCCCCTTCGACCCCGCGAGGTCGACGGTCTGGGCGGACCAGGACAAGCACACGGAGGTGAACGCATGACCGTGACCACGAGCGCTCCCTCCGGAGGCGGCGAGGCGGCGGTCCCGCCGGAGGATCTCGTCTCGCTGACCGTCGACGGCGTCGAGATCAGCGTGCCCAAGGGCACCCTGGTCATCCGCGCCGCCGAACAGCTCGGCATCGAGATCCCCCGCTTCTGCGACCACCCCCTCCTCGACCCGGCCGGCGCCTGCCGCCAGTGCATCGTCGAGGTCGAGGGCCAGCGCAAGCCCATGGCGTCCTGCACGATCACCTGCACGGACGGGATGGTCGTCAAGACCCACCTCACCTCCCCGGTCGCCGAGAAGGCCCAGAAGGGTGTGATGGAGCTCCTGCTCATCAACCACCCGCTGGACTGCCCGGTCTGCGACAAGGGCGGCGAGTGCCCACTGCAGAACCAGGCGATGTCGCACGGCCACTCCGAGTCCCGCTTCGAGGGAAAGAAGCGGACGTACGAGAAGCCGGTCCCGATCTCCACCCAGGTGCTGCTCGACCGTGAGCGGTGCGTGCTGTGCGCCCGCTGCACCCGGTTCTCCAACCAGGTCGCGGGCGACCCGATGATCGAGCTGATCGAGCGGGGCGCGCTCCAGCAGGTCGGCACCGGCGAGGGCGACCCCTTCGAGTCGTACTTCTCCGGGAACACCATCCAGATCTGCCCGGTCGGCGCGCTCACCTCGGCGGCGTACCGCTTCCGCTCGCGCCCCTTCGACCTCGTCTCCTCGCCCTCGGTGTGCGAGCACTGCTCCGGCGGCTGCGCGACCCGCACCGACCACCGGCGCGGCAAGGTCATGCGGCGCCTCGCGGCCGACGACCCCGAGGTCAACGAGGAGTGGATGTGCGACAAGGGGCGGTTCGGCTTCCGGTACGCCCAGCAGCGGGACCGGCTGACGACGCCCCTGGTGCGCGGCGCGTCCGGTGAGCTGGAGCCCGCCTCGTGGCCCGAGGCACTGGAGGCGGCCGCCCGGGGTCTCCTGGCCGCCCGCTCCCGGGCCGCCGTCCTCACCGGCGGCCGGCTGACCGTCGAGGACGCCTACGCGTACAGCAAGTTCGCGCGCGTGGCCCTCGACACGAACGACATCGACTTCCGCGCGCGCGTGCACAGCGCCGAGGAGGCCGACTTCCTGGCCGCCCACGTCGCCGGCCGGGGCAGGGACCTCGACGGCACGGGCGTCACGTACACCGCGCTGGAGAAGGCACCGGCGGTCCTGCTCGCCGGGTTCGAGTCCGAGGAGGAGGCACCCGGCGTCTTCCTGCGGCTGCGCAAGGCCTGGCGCGGACACGGGCAGCGGACCTTCTCGCTGGCCACGCACGTGACGCGCGGCCTGGAGAAGGCGGGAGGCACGCTGCTGTCGGCCGCCCCCGGCACCGAGACCGAGTGGCTGGACGCGCTCGCCTCCGGAGCCGGCCTGGAGGGCGAGGGGGCGCTGGCCGCCGAGGCACTGCGCGCCGAGGGCGCCGTGATCGTCGTCGGCGAACGGCTGGCCGCCGTGCCGGGCGGTCTGACCGCCGCCGTACGGGCCGCCACCGCCACCGGCGCCCGACTGGTGTGGATCCCGCGCCGGGCCGGGGAGCGCGGCGCCCTCGAGGCGGGCGCGATCCCCTCGCTGCTGCCCGGCGGACGCCCGGCCACCGACCCGCGCGCGCGGGACGAGGTCACCCAGGCCTGGCGGATCGCCGCGCTCCCGCACCGGCACGGTCGCGACACCGGACAGATCGTGGAGGCCGCCGCGACCGGCGAACTCTCCGCGCTCGTCGTGGCGGGCGTCGAGGTCGCCGACCTCCCCGACCCCGCACGCGCGCGTACGGCCCTCTCCCAGGTGGGCTTCCTGGTGTCGCTGGAACTGCGGCCCAGCGAGGTCACCGGGCACGCGGACGTCGTTCTGCCCGTCGCCGCGGTCGCCGAGAAGGCGGGCACCTTCCTCAACTGGGAAGGCCGGGCGCGACTCTTCGAAGCCGCCCTCAAGCCCGACCAGATGACCCGCCGGGTGGCGCCCACCGACGCGCGCGTCCTGCAGATGCTGGCCGACGCCATGGACGTGCACCTGGGACTGCCCGACCTGCACACCGCACGCCTGGAGCTGGACCGCCTCGGGGCCTGGGACGGCCCGCGGGCCGCCGGACCCGTGGCGGCGGCGGTCAAGGGGGAGCCCCGGCCCGCCGCCGGGGAGGCCGTGCTCGCCGGACACCGGCTGCTGCTCGACCAGGGGCGCCTGCAGGAGGGCGACGAGGCGCTGGCCGGGACCCGGCACGCCGCCCACGCGCGCGTGTCGGCCGCCACGGCCGCCGAGGCGGGCGTCGAGGACGGCGACACGCTGGCCGTGACCGGGCCCTCCGGAGCGGTCGAACTCCCGCTGCGGATCACCGAGATGCCCGACCGCGTGGTCTGGCTCCCGCTGAACTCCGCCGGCGGAGGCGTCGCCTCGGACACGGGCGCGACCCCCGGCGCACTCGTGCGCATCGGACCGGCGACGCTCGCCGCCGAGGCTCCCCAGGAGGTGGAGGCATGACGGCGAACCTCGCCGCGCCGGCGTACCTGGCCGCGGAGGACCTCTCCGTGTTCGGCCGTGACGTCTGGTGGCTGGTCGTCATCAAGGCGGTGTTCTGCTTCGCCTTCCTGATGATCACCGTGCTCTTCTCCATCGTGTGGGAGCGCAAGGTCGTCGCCTGGATGCAGCTGCGCATCGGCCCCAACCGGCACGGCCCCTGGGGCATGCTCCAGTCGCTCGCCGACGGCATCAAGCTGATGCTCAAGGAAGACCTGATCGTCAAGCGCGCGGACAAGGTGGTCTACGTCCTCGCGCCGATCGTGGCGGCCATCCCGGCCTTCATGGCGATCGCCGTGATCCCCTTCGGGCCGGCCGACAACCAGATCTCGATCCTCGGCGAGCGCACCACGATGCAGCTCACCGACCTGCCGATCGCGATGCTCTACATCCTCGCCGTCGCCTCGGTGGGCATCTACGGCATCGTCCTGGCGGGCTGGTCCTCCGGATCGACGTACCCGCTGCTCGGCGGCCTGCGCTCGTGCGCGCAGATGATCTCGTACGAGATCGCCATGGGCGCCGCGTTCGCGTCGGTGTTCCTCTACTCGGGCTCGATGTCGACCTCGGAGATCGTGGCCCAGCAGGAGGACCGCTGGTTCGTGATCCTGCTGCCGGTGTCGTTCCTGATCTACATCGTGACGATGGTCGGCGAGACCAACCGTGCCCCGTTCGACATGCCGGAGTCCGAGGGCGACCTCGTCGGCGGCTTCAACACCGAGTACTCGTCCATCAAGTTCGCGCTGTTCATGCTCGCCGAGTACGTGAACATGGTGACCGTCTCGGCGGTCTCCGTGACGCTCTTCCTGGGCGGCTGGCGGGCCCCCTGGCCCATCAGCACCTTCTGGGAGGGCGCGAACCACGGCTGGTGGCCGATGCTCTGGTTCGTCGTCAAGGTGCAGCTGCTGCTGTTCTTCTTCATCTGGCTGCGCGGCACCCTGCCCCGGGTGCGCTACGACCAGCTGATGAAGCTCGGCTGGAAGGTCCTGATCCCGGTCTCCGTGGTCTGGCTGATGCTCGTCGCGACCGTACGGACGCTGCGCAACGAGAACTACGACTTCGCCGACATCGCCCTGTACGTGGGCGCCGCCGTCCTTGTCCTGCTGATCCTCTCCTTCGTCGCCGACATGTTCCGCGAACGCAAGGACGCCCAGGAGGCGCCGGACGAGCCCGTCGCCTTCGACCCGATGGCGGGCGGATACCCCGTACCGCCGCTGCCGGGACAGGAGCTGCCGCCGGTGCCCCGGCGCCGTCCGCGCCGGGAGCGGGAGCTGGTTGTCAGTGGCGGGCCGGATACTGACAGTGACGGATCCGATGGAACTCGTGACGGAAAGGAGGCGTCCGATGGCTGATGAGCAGAAGGAGACCAAGACCGGTTTCCAGAATCCCGTCGCAGGCTTCGGCGTGACCTTCAAGGCCATGTTCAAGAAGCGGCTGACCGAGCAGTATCCGGAGCAGGAGAAGACGACAGCCCCGCGCTTCCACGGCCGCCACCAGCTCAACCGGCATCCGGACGGCCTGGAGAAGTGCATCGGCTGCGAGCTGTGCGCCTGGGCCTGTCCCGCCGACGCCATCTACGTGGAGGGCGCGGAGAACACCGAGGAGGAGCGCTACTCCCCGGGCGAGCGGTACGGGCGGGTCTACCAGATCAACTACGCCCGCTGCATCCTGTGCGGCCTGTGCATCGAGGCGTGCCCCACGCGCGCGCTGACGATGACCAACGAGTTCGAGCTGGCCGACAGCAGCCGTGCCAACCTCATCTACACCAAGGAGCAGCTCCTCGCCGGCCTGGACGAGGGCATGGTCGAGTCGCCGCACTCGATCTTCCCGGGCACGGACGAGCAGGACTACTACCGCGGGCTGGTCACCGAGGCCGCGCCGGGTACGGAGCGCCAGGTCGCCGTCTCCAGGGGCGAGGTCCCGCAGGAGGGCGCGTCGACCTTCGGCGAGGACGAGCCCGCGTCGGGGCAGGTGATCGGCCGATGACCGCGCAACTCGCCGCGCCCTCCGGGTCCCTGGCCGTCGACGCCACCACCTCCCTCGCGGCCTACTCGACCTCCACCGGTGAGGCCGTCCAGTTCTGGATCCTCGGCACCGTCGCCGTGATCGGCGCCCTGTGCACCGTCTTCATGAAGAAGTCCGTGCACAGCGCGCTCTGCCTCGCCGGGACCATGATCATCCTGGCGGTGTTCTACCTCGCCAACGGCGCGTACTTCCTGGGCATCGTGCAGGTCGTCGTCTACACCGGCGCGATCATGATGCTGTTCCTCTTCGTGGTCATGCTCGTCGGTGTCACCGCGGCGGACTCCCTCACGGAGACCATCAGGGGCCAGCGCTGGCTGGCCCTCCTGTGCGGCCTGGGCTTCGGGATCCTGCTGTGCGCGGGCATCGGCAACGCCTCGCTGACGGAGTTCAACGGCCTCGCGCAGGCCAACGCCGGCGGCAACGTGGAGGGCCTGGCCGCCCTCATCTTCACGAAGTACGTCTTCGCCTTCGAGATCACCGGCGCCCTGCTCATCACGGCCGCCGTCGGCGCCATGGTGCTCACCCACCGCGAGCGCACCGAGCGGGCCAAGACCCAGCGCGAACTGGCACAGGAACGCGTACGGGCGAACGTGCAGCTTCCGCCGCTGCCCGCCCCCGGCGTCTACGCCCGGCACAACGCGGTGGACAACCCCGGTCTCCTGCCGGACGGCACCCCGTCCGAGCTGACCGTCATCAGCACGCTGCGCGAGCGCGGCCAGATCCGTGACGTGTCGGACGAGGCCATCAGGGACCTCAAGGCACTCGAGCAGCGTTCCGGAGAGCGGCTCGGCCGCGAAGAGCGCGAAGAGGAGGCCGCGAAGTGAATCCGGTCAACTACCTCTACCTGGCCGCCCTGTTGTTCACGATCGGCGCCTCGGGCGTCCTGATCAGGCGGAACGCGATCGTGGTGTTCATGTGCGTCGAGCTGATGCTCAACGCCTGCAACCTCGCGTTCGTCGCCTTCTCCCGCATGCACGGCAACCTCGACGGCCAGATCATCGCCTTCTTCACGATGGTCGTCGCCGCCGCGGAGGTCGTGGTCGGGCTCGCGATCATCGTGTCGCTGTTCCGTTCCCGCCACTCGGCCTCGGTCGACGACGCCAGCCTGATGAAGCTGTAAGGGGTCGCTGCAATCGTGGAGAATCTGATCGCGCTGCTGGTGGCAGCGCCTCTGCTCGGAGCGGCCGTACTGCTGTGCGGCGGCAGACGGCTCGATGCCGTCGGCCACTGGATCGGCACGGTCCTCGCGTCCGCCTCCTTCGTGATCGGCGCGGTCCTCTTCGCCGACATGCTGGGCAAGGACGAGGAGCACCGGGCCGTCGGCCAGCACCTGTTCAGCTGGATCCCCGTCGAGGGCTTCCAGGCGGACGTCGCCTTCCAGCTCGACCAGCTGTCGATGACGTTCGTGCTGCTGATCACCGGCGTCGGCTCGCTCATCCATGTGTACTCGATCGGGTACATGGAGCACGACGAGCGCCGCCGCCGCTTCTTCGGCTATCTGAACCTGTTCCTCGCGGCGATGCTGGTGCTCGTCCTCGCCGACAACTACCTCCTGCTGTACGTCGGCTGGGAGGGCGTGGGCCTCGCCTCGTACCTGCTCATCGGCTTCTGGCAGCACAAGCCCAGCGCCGCCACCGCCGCGAAGAAGGCCTTCCTGGTCAACCGCGTCGGCGACATGGGCCTGTCGATCGCCATCATGCTGATGTTCACCACCTTCGGCACCTTCGCCTTCGGGCCGGTCCTGGAGGCCACCGGTGAGACGGGCGAGGGCAAGCTCACCGCCATCGGCCTGATGCTGCTGCTCGCCGCCTGCGGCAAGTCCGCCCAGGTGCCGCTGCAGTCCTGGCTCGGCGACGCGATGGAGGGCCCGACCCCGGTCTCGGCCCTCATCCACGCCGCGACCATGGTGACCGCGGGCGTGTACCTGATCGTCCGCTCCGGGGAGATCTTCAACGCCGCGCCGGACGCCCAGCTGGTCACCACCGTCGTCGGAGCGGTCACGCTGCTGTTCGGTGCGATCGTCGGTTGCGCCAAGGACGACATCAAGAAGGCGCTCGCCGGTTCGACCATGTCGCAGATCGGCTACATGATCCTCGCGGCGGGCCTCGGCCCGATCGGCTACGTCTTCGCGATCATGCACCTGGTGACGCACGGCTTCTTCAAGGCCGGGCTCTTCCTCGGCGCCGGTTCGGTCATGCACGGCATGAACGACGAGGTCGACATGAGGAAGTACGGCGGCCTGCGCAAGCACATGCCGGTCACCTTCGTGACGTTCGGCCTCGGCTACCTCGCCATCATCGGCTTCCCGGGCCTGTCCGGCTTCTTCTCCAAGGACAAGATCATCGAGGCCGCCTTCGCCAAGGGCGGCACCGAGGGCTGGATCCTCGGCGGCGTGGCCCTGCTGGGCGCGGCCATCACCGCGTTCTACATGACGCGCGTGATGCTGATGACGTTCTTCGGAGAGGAGCGCTGGAGGAACCGGCCGACCCCGTCACCCGCCGAGTCGGACGTGGAGCCGGCCGCCGAGCACCACGGCGAGCACACGGAACCGCACCCGCACGAGTCGCCGAAATCCATGACGATCCCCATGATCGTGCTGGCCTTCGGATCGGTCTTCGCGGGCGGTTTCTTCGGCATCGGCGACCGCTTCCTGCACTGGCTGGAGCCCGTCACCGAGCACGCGCACGGCCACCCGCCGATCGGCGCGACGACGATCACGCTCGCCACGGTGACCGTCATGGTCGTCGGCGTCGGCCTCGCCTACCTCCGGTACGGGCGCCGCCCCGTCCCGGTCGTCGCCCCGCGCGGCTCGCTGCTCACCCGGGCCGCCCGCCGCGACCTCCTCCAGGACGACTTCAACCACGTCGTCCTGGTGCGCGGCGGCGAGCACCTCACCCGCTCCCTGGTGTACGTCGACCACACCCTGGTCGACGGGGTCGTCAACGGCACGGCGGCCTCCATGGGCGGTCTCTCCGGACGGCTCCGCAAGCTGCAGAACGGCTACGCGCGCTCGTACGCCGTCTCGATGTTCGGCGGTGCGGCGATCCTCATCGCCGCGACCCTGCTGATGAGGGCGGTCTGATACCGATGTCCTTTCCTCTGCTGACAGCGACGGCGGCCCTCCCGGCGATCGGGGCGATCGCCACGGCCGCCGTGCCGGCCACCCGCCGCACCGCCGCCAAGTGGCTGGCGCTGCTCGTCTCGCTCGCCACCCTGGTCCTCGCCGTCGTCGTCCTGGTCCGCTTCGACCCCGACGGCGACCGCTACCAGCTCACCGAGTCGCACTCCTGGATCAAGGACTTCGGGGTGCGGTACGAGCTGGGCGTCGACGGCATCGCGGTGGCGCTGATCGCGCTGACCGCCCTGCTGATCCCGTTCATCATCCTCGCGGGCTGGCACGACGCCGACCCGCTGGAGACCCACAGCAGCCGCTGGCGGCCGACGCAGGGCTTCTTCGCCCTGATCCTCGGCGTCGAGGCGATGGTGATCATCTCCTTCGAGGCCACCGACGTCTTCCTCTTCTACATCTTCTTCGAAGCCATGCTCATCCCGATGTACTTCCTCATCGGCGGCTTCGGGGACCGGGCCCACGCCGGTTCGGACGAGCACGCGGCGGCGCAGCGCAGTTACGCCGCCGTGAAGTTCCTCCTCTACAACCTGGCCGGCGGCCTGATCATGCTGGCCGCGGTGATCGGCCTCTACGTGGTGGCGGGGAACTTCTCGCTCCAGCAGATCGCCGAGGCCCGGGCCAACGGCTCGCTGGACATGGCGACCAACACCGAGCGGTGGCTGTTCCTGGGCTTCTTCTTCGCCTTCGCGGTGAAGGCGCCCCTGTGGCCGCTGCACACCTGGCTGCCCAACGCGATGGGGGAGTCCACCGCCCCGGTCGCCGTCCTGATCACGGCGGTGGTCGACAAGGTCGGCACCTTCGCGATGCTCCGCTTCTGCCTCCAGCTCTTCCCGGAGGCCTCGAAGTGGGCGACGCCGGTCATCCTCGTGCTCGCCCTGATCAGCATCGTCTACGGGGCGCTGCTCGCGGTCGGCCAGCGGGACATCAAGCGCCTGGTGGCGTACGCGTCGATCTCCCACTTCGGCTTCATCGTCATGGGCATCTTCGCGATGACCAGCCAGGGACAGTCGGGCGCGACGCTCTACATGGTCAACCACGGGATCTCGACGGCCGCGCTGATGCTGGTGGCCGGCTTCCTGATCACGCGGCGCGGCTCACGCCTGATCGCCGACTACGGAGGGGTGCAGAAAGTCGCTCCGGTGCTCGCGGGCACCTTCCTGGTCGGCAGCCTCGCGACGCTGTCGCTGCCCGGGCTCGCGCCGTTCGTCAGTGAGTTCCTGGTCCTGGTCGGCACGTTCGCGCGCTATCCGGTGATCGGGATCATCGCCACCTTCGGCATCGTGCTCGCCGCGCTCTACACACTCGTCCTCTACCAGCGGACGATGACGGGCCCGGTGAAGCCCGGCGTCTCGGCCATGCCCGACCTCAGGGTGCGGGAGCTCGCGGTGGTCGCCCCGCTGATCGCCCTGCTGATCTTCCTCGGGGTCTACCCGAAGCCCCTCACCGACATCGTCAACCCGGCGGTCAAGCAGACCATGTCCGACGTACACAAGAAGGACCCCCAGCCCGAGGTGGAGGCCGCCAAGTGAGCGCAACAGCCGTCCACAGCCTGTGGACAACGGCGGCCGATCCGATCCAGAAGATCGACGCCCCGAACATCGAGTACGGGCAGCTGTCGCCCACCCTGATCGTCATCGGGGCGGCGGTCGTCGGCATCCTGGTCGAGGCCTTCGTGCCGCGCAGGTCCCGCTACCACGTCCAGCTGTTCGTGTCCGTCGTCGCCCTCGCCGCCGCGTTCGCCGCGGTCGTCGGGCTCGCGGCGAGCGGATACAGCGGTACGAAGGCCGGCATCGCCGCGATGGGCGCCATCGCGGTCGACGGACCGGCGCTCTTCCTGCAGGGCACGATCCTGCTGGCCGGTGTGCTGGGCGTGTTCACGTTCGCCGAACGGCGCCTGGACCCCGTGGCGCACGGCAACCGCGTCGACTCGTTCGCCGCGCAGGCCGCGTCCGTGCCCGGCAGCGACAGCGAGAAGGCCGCGGTCAAGGCCGGGTTCGCCACCACCGAGGTGTTCCCGCTGCTGCTCTTCGCCATCGGCGGCATGCTCGTCTTCCCGGCGGCGAACGACCTGCTGACGCTGTTCATCGCGCTGGAGGTCCTCTCGCTGCCGCTCTACCTGCTGTGCGCCGTGGCCCGCCGCAAGCGGATCATGTCGCAGGAGGCCGCGGTCAAGTACTTCCTGCTCGGCGCCTTCGCCTCCGCGTTCACCCTCTTCGGCATCGCCCTGCTCTACGGCTACGCCGGCTCCGTGTCGTACGCGACGATCGCACAGGTCGTCGACGGCACGGTGGAGACGGTGAACCCGGCACTCGCCGGCACCATGGGCAACGACGCGCTGCTGCTCATCGGCGCCGCCATGGTCGTCATGGGCCTGCTGTTCAAGGTCGGCGCGGTGCCGTTCCACATGTGGACCCCGGACGTCTACCAGGGTGCGCCGACCCCGGTGACCGGCTTCATGGCCGCCGCGACCAAGGTGGCCGCCTTCGGCGCGCTGCTGCGGCTCCTGTACGTCGTCCTGCCGGGCCTGCGCTGGGACTGGCGGCCGGTGATGATGGGCGTCGCGGTCGTCACCATGCTGGGCGGCGCGATCGTCGCGATCACCCAGACCGACATCAAGCGGCTCCTCGCGTACTCGTCCATCGCGCACGCGGGATTCATCCTCTCCGGTGTCATCGCCATGACCCCGGACGGGGTGTCGTCGGTCCTGTTCTACCTGGGCGCCTACTCCTTCGTGACGATCGGTGCGTTCGCGGTCGTCACCCTCGTCCGGGACGCGGGGGGCGAGGCCACCCACCTCTCCAAATGGGCCGGACTGGGACGCAGGTCACCCCTGGTGGCGGCCGTGTTCGCGGTCTTCCTGCTGGCCTTCGCGGGCATCCCGCTGACCTCCGGCTTCGCCGGCAAGTTCGCCGTGTTCAAGGCGGCGGCCGAGGGCGGCGCGAGCGCGCTCGTCGTGGTCGGCGTGATCTCGTCGGCCATCGCGGCGTTCTTCTACATCCGGGTGATCGTGCTGATGTTCTTCAGCGAGCCGCGCCCGGAGGGACCGACGGTCGCCGTGCCGTCGCCCCTGACGATGACGGCGATCGCGGTCGGGGTGGCGGTCACGCTGGTGCTCGGTGTGGCGCCGCAGTACTTCCTCGACCTGGCGGGACAGGCGGGCGTCTTCGTCCGCTGAGGGTCTGGTGAGTCGTGGGCCCCGGTTCCGTACGGAACCGGGGCCCACGCCGTTCAGCGGGACGGTCCGGCATACGCGTTCCGCGGATACTCCGTCGCAGCCTGTGGACAACTCCGACGCTGTCGGTGCGGACCCCTATCGTGGACGCAGCGGTCGGGGCACGAGGTACGAGCAACGAGGTACGGGACGATGGGCGGGACGGGTGTGATGACAGAGGTGGCGGAGAGCGAGGCGCTCGCAACGCTTCACCGGGTCTTCGGTTACGAGGCCTTCCGAGGCGAGCAGGAAGCCGTCATCGAGCATGTGGTGAGCGGCGGGGACGCGGTCGTCCTGATGCCCACGGGCGGCGGCAAGTCGCTCTGCTACCAGATCCCGGCCCTGGTCAGACCGGGTACGGGCGTGGTGGTCTCGCCCCTCATCGCCCTGATGCAGGACCAGGTGGACGCGCTGCGGGCGCTCGGCGTGCGCGCCGGGTTCATGAACTCCACGCAGGACTTCGACGAGCGGCGCACGGTCGAGGCCGAGTTCCTCGCGGGCGAGCTCGACCTGATCTACCTCGCGCCGGAGCGGCTGCGGCTGGAGTCCACCCTCGACCTCCTCAAGCGCGGCAGGATCTCCGTCTTCGCGATCGACGAGGCGCACTGCGTGTCCCAGTGGGGCCACGACTTCCGCCCCGACTACCTGGCGCTCTCGCTGCTCGGCGAGCGCTGGCCGGACGTGCCGCGGATCGCGCTGACCGCGACGGCCACGCACGCGACGCACCGGGAGATCACCGAGCGCCTGGGCATGCCGGACGCCCGCCACTTCGAGGCCAGCTTCGACCGGCCCAACATCCAGTACCGGATCGTGCCGAAGGCCGACCCCAAGAAGCAGCTGCTGGCCTTCCTCCAGGAGGAGCACGCGGGCGACGCGGGCATCGTGTACTGCCTCTCGCGCAACTCCGTGGAGAAGACGGCCGAGTTCCTCGCCCGCAACGGCATCGCGGCGGTGCCCTACCACGCGGGTCTCGACGCGGGCACCCGCGCCGCCCACCAGTCGCGGTTCCTGCGCGAGGACGGCCTGGTGGTGTGCGCGACCATCGCCTTCGGCATGGGCATCGACAAGCCGGACGTCCGGTTCGTCGCCCACCTCGACCTGCCCAAGTCCGTCGAGGGCTACTACCAGGAGACGGGCCGCGCGGGCCGTGACGGACTGCCGTCCACGGCCTGGATGGCCTACGGCCTGAACGACGTCATACAGCAGCGCAAGATGATCCAGTCGAGCGAGGGCGACGAGGCGTTCCGCCGCCGGGCGGCCGCGCACCTCGAAGCGATGCTCGCCCTGTGCGAGACCGCCCGGTGCAGGCGCAGCCAGCTGCTCGCCTACTTCGGCCAGGACCCCACGGCCGAGGCGTGCGGGAACTGCGACACGTGCCTGGTGCCGCCGGAGACCTGGGACGGCACGGTCGCCGCCCAGAAGGTGCTGTCCGCCGTGGTGCGGCTGCAGCGCGAGCGGGGGCAGAAGTTCGGGGCGATCCAGATCGTCGACATCCTGCTCGGCAGGAAGACGGCCAAGGTCATCCAGTTCGACCACGACCAGCTGTCCGTGTTCGGCATCGGCGCGGAGCTGGACGAGGGCGAATGGCGCGGTGTCGTACGGCAGATGCTGGCCCAGGGCCTCCTCGCGGTCGAGGGCGCGTACGGGACGCTGGTGCTGACCGAGGCGAGCGGGACCGTGCTGCGGCGCGAGCGGGAGGTACCGCTGCGCAAGGAGCAGCCGAAGCCGGCGTCCTCCCGCGGCTCGTCGGGCTCCTCCGGCGGTTCCGACCGGGCCGAGCGCAAGGCCAAGGCGGCGGCCGCGGCGGCCGAGATGCCCCAGGAACTGCTGCCCGCCTTCGAGGCCCTGCGCGCCTGGCGTGCCGGACAGGCCAAGGAGCAGGGCGTCCCGGCGTACGTCATCTTCCACGACGCCACGCTGCGGGAGATCGCCGCCCTGTGGCCGGCCTCCGTCGCGGAGCTCGGCGGCATCAGCGGCATCGGCGAGAAGAAGCTCGCCACGTACGGGGAGGGCGTGGTCGGCGTACTGGCCTCCCTGGACCGCCCGTCCCCGGCTCCGAAGACCCCGGCTCCGAAGACCTCGGGCACCGATGCCGGCGCCGAACCGGAACCGCGGCGCCGCAGCGACGGCGACCCGGACCTGCACTGGCCGGAAATGGACACGGAACCGGAACCGGAGGACTGGGCCTAGCCGCGGCTCCCCCGGGGGACGCTCTCCCGGGGGCGGGGAACGAACGGCGCGCTCAGTCCGGACGCGCCCGTACCCGACCCGACACAGGACCGGGAGCCCCACGCACCTCAGGGGCGCGGGGAACTGCGCGACCGGTCCCCACCGGCCCGCGGATCCCCACGACCCCACATCCGTGAACACACCCCCGGGGGAGGGGGCGGCCCGTCACACGCCCGGTGTGACGCGTCCGCTCACCTCGCCGAGCCCCACCCGCGTGCCGTCCGGGCCGGGGGCCCACGCGGTCAGGGTCACGACGTCGCCGTCCTCCAGGAAGGTCCGCTTCCCGGAGGGCAGTTCGAGCGCGTCCCGGCCGTTCCAGCTCAGCTCCAGGAGCGAGCCCCGTTCACGCTCCGAGACCCCGCTCACGGTGCCCGACCCGTACAGGTCGCCGGTGCGCAGCGAGGCCCCGTTGACCGTCATGTGGGCGAGTTGCTGCGCGGCCGTCCAGTACATGGTGGAGAACGGCGGCTCGGACACCACATGACCGTTGACGGCGACGCGGATGCGCAGGTCGTAGCCGCCCGGCTCCTCGGCGGCGTCGTCCAGGTAGGGGAGGAGGAGGTGCGTGCGCGCCGGCGGCGCGATCCGGGCGTCCTCCAGCGCGTCGAGCGGGGTGATCCACGCCGACACCGACGTGGCGAAGGACTTGCCGAGGAAGGGCCCGAGGGGGACGTACTCCCAGGCCTGGAGGTCGCGGGCGGACCAGTCGTTGAGGAGGCAGAGCCCGAAGACGTGCTCGCGGAAGTCGGCGAGCGGCACCGGCCTGCCCATCGCGGAGGGCGCGCCGACGACGAAACCGACCTCCGCCTCGATGTCCAGCCGGACGGAGGGGCCGAAGACCGGCGCCGGGTCGGCCGGGGCCTTGCGCTGCCCGGCGGGGCGTACGACGTCGGTCCCGGAGACCACGACGGTGCCCGACCGGCCGTGGTAACCGATCGGCAGATGCTTCCAGTTGGGGGTGAGGGAGTCCTCGGCGTCAGGACGGAAGATCCGGCCGACGTTCCGGGCGTGGTTCTCGGAGGCGTAGAAGTCGACGTAGTCGGCGACCTCGAAGGGGAGGTGCAGGGTCACCTCGGAGAGGGGGTGGAACAGGGGCGCGACGGTCTCCCGGTGGGCCGGCACCGTCACCCACGCGGTGAGCGCCCGCCGGACGTCCGACCACGCCGTGCGGCCGGCCGCGAGCAGCGGGTTCAGCGAGGGCCGGGCGAGCAGGGAGGCGTACGGGGAGCCGAGCGCGACCGCGGCGGCGCCCGCGTCGAGGACGTGGTCGCCCAACCGGACACCCACGCTCCGCTGATCGGAGCCCTCCGGAGAGCCGTTCAGGGAGAAGACGCCGTACGGAAGATTGTGCGGGCCGAAGGGATCGCCCTCGGGGACATCGAAGGGGGGCATGGGGTGCTGCCTCGCTTTCCGTGTGGGTGCAGCACACGTTACGGGGAGGGGCCGGGCGGGGGCAGTGCCTGAAGAGTTCGCAATGTCCGATTAAGGGTGGGTTCGGGTCCAGGGATGTGCGGGACACGTGGGGGACAGGTGCACGCCCGCCGCGGTCTCGCGCCACCTGCGGCGCGCCTTCGTCCGGCGGACCGGGGATCGACGTCGTCCGCGCCCCGCACCTCGACCTGCCCCCCCAGAACTCGCCGCGGTCGTGCCCGACGGGCCGTCGTCGGGGCGGGCCGGTCCGCCCTGGAGGCGGCGGCGCTCGCCGCGCAGGCCGGCGCACAGGTGCGTGCGGTGGCGCGCGGAAAGGGGTCTGCCGCGTTCGGCGCGCCCCCGGCAGCAGCCGCGGCTGCGCCCGGGTCACTCTTCGGGCGGGCCTGGTCGTTGTGGACCCTCACCTCCTGCCCGCACCCGTACCGGTACCTGCCGTCCGCGGCCCGGCACTTCCTCGTCCGCCACCTCGCCGGACAGCGCGGCTGAACATCCGGGACGGCCCGGGACGGCCCGGGGCGGCCCGGGGCGACCTTAAGGGGAACCGGCGGAGGAATGGAAGAAGAGCCTGAGGGAGGACCGGAGAGGGGCCGGACAGGGACCGGAGAGAGACCGGGAAAGGCCGCGGAAGGGAGGCGTGGGGAGGGGCGCGCGGCCGGTCGGCGCGGTGGCCGATTTGTCATGGGATCGACCCCAACAGCCGGGGCCGGAGGGGGCGTACGGCGACGCGTGGGACGGTCGAGGTGCCGGACGACGTCCGGTTCGCGTCGAGTCGCTGGAGCATTCGATCCGTATTCTCTGATCATGGCCGCACCGAATGCATATTCACTCATCGCCACTGACCTGGACGGGACGCTGCTGCGCGGCGACGACACCCTTTCGGACCGGTCACGCACCGCGCTGGCGATGGCGGTCGGGGCAGGTGCCCGGCACCTCGTGGTGACGGGGCGCCCCGCTCCGCGCGTACGCCCGCTGCTGGAGGAACTGGGCAGCCGGGGACTCGCGGTGTGCGGACAGGGTGCGCAGTTGTACGACGCCGGCGCGAACCGCATGGTGTGGTCCGTCACCCTCGACCGCGAGCTGGCCGAGGTGGCCCTCGGCAAGATCGAGGCGGAGGTCGGCGAGGTGTACGCGGCCGTCGACCAGGACGGCGTGGACGGCCTCACCCTCATCGAGCCGGGCTACGAGATGCCGCACCCGACGCTCCCGGCGGTACGGGTGCTGCGGCGCGACGACCTCTGGACGCAGCCCATCAGCAAGGTGCTGCTGCGCCACCCCCTGCTGTCCGACGACGAGTTGGCGACCGCCGCGCGCGGAGCGGTGGGTTCCCTCGCCAGTGTCACGATGTCCGGCCCCGGTACCGTCGAACTCCAGCCATGCGGCACCACGAAGGCGACGGGGCTCGCGTTGGCCGCCGAGCATCTGGGCCTGACGTCCGCGCAGACCGTCGCCTTCGGGGACATGCCCAACGACATCCCCATGTTCGACTGGGCGGCGCGCGGGGTCGCGATGGCCAACGCGCACCCCGAACTGAAGGCGGTCGCCGACGAGATCACCCTCTCGAACGAGGACGACGGCATCGCGGTGGTCCTGGAGCGGATGTTCTCCGACCGCCCCCGCCCCGGCCCCGGCCCCGGTACCGGCCGGGGCGCGGGTCCGGGTTCCGGTCAGTAGGCCCCGAAGACGTTGTCGATGGAGCCGTACCTGGCGGCGGCGTAGTTGCACGCGGCCGTGATGTTGGCGACCGGGTCGAAGGGGTCGAGCGACGTGCCGGACACGTGGTACGCCGCGAAGGTGGGGTCGATGACCTGGAGGAGCCCCTTGGACGGCGTACCGGCGACCGCGTTGGAGTCCCAGTTGTTCATGGCCTGCGGGTTGCCCGAGGACTCACGGATGATGTTGCGGTGGATGCCGTCGTAGGTGCCCGGGATGCCCTGCTGGGCCATGACGTCCAGCGACTCCCGGATCCAGCCGTCGAGGTCGTCCGTGTAGGTCTTCGCGGTGGCCGGGGTGACGGCGGAGGCCGTGGTCGTTTCGGCCGCCGCGGCCGTCCCGGCCGGGGCGTCGGCGTTCTTCGTGCCCACGGTCAGCTCGAGGCCCGGACGGATGAGCGCCGGGTCGTCGCCGATGACCGCGCGGTTGGCCTTGTACAGCTTCTTCCAGTCGCCCGTGGTGTGCGCCTTGGCGATCTTGGACAGGGTGTCGCCCCCGGCCACCTCGTACGTGACCAGCGAGACCTGCGGAACCACGGCCGTGGCCGCTTGAGCCGTCTGGGCCGCCTGAGCCGCGTGGGTCGGCTGTGCGGCGTGGGCGCCGGTGGCCCCCACGAGGGGGAGCGCGAGCGCGGCACCGCCGGTCCCCGCGGCGACGATGCCACGGGTGAGGGTGCTCGTTCGGGGACGGCGGTGCTTGCCTCGTGAGGCCATGACGCATTCCTCTCCGGCGCCTACGAGGTGAGCTGTCGGGTTCGGGCGGGAGCTGCCCGGCCGCGTGCTGTACGCGACTGCACCCCGAGCCGTTCCGGGATTCGGACCGGCGACTTACCTGGGTTCCCCGCTCCTGCCGTACGCGAGTGAATGGGTGACTGGAATGTCCGGGCGGCGGCAGGATTAGGCGGTCCGTCCGGAGTGACGTGAACGTATGCGAGAGCACATGCCGCTAACAAGCCCCATATTCACGCCCCGGTGGTAATGACCAGCGAAGTCGACCGCGTATTCCTTGATCTATTCGGAATATGAACTTCAACTTGCTTTCTGCAAAGGGAAGTCGGGAGACCGGACAAAATGATCACTTCGGACAGACGTGACTCAATTCACGGTCACGGAAAGGGGGTGGGGGAAGCGTATGGTCAATTCGGTCAAGAAGGTATCTTCGGGGCATTCCGAAGTGCGGAATCCGGCTATTCGCGGACAGGCCCGCCGGGTCCGCCCCGGCCACGCGCGTGTGGCGCTTGTTTCCGCCGTCGCGGGGAACGCGGAAGACCTCGTGGGTTCTCCTCGCGGCGAGGGGTGCGGGGCGGGGGTGTGGGGGCGTGCGGATGTGACGGGCCCGTTCCGGGGCGTGCCGGCTGTCCGGATCGCATCCGTCATACCGGTGGATCCGGAACATACCGCCGGTGATCCGACCGCGCCCGATCCGGTCCATGGGGGCAAAAGGGACCAGGTGGAGTGTGTCCGGCAGGGCGACGGCAGGTGACGGGCGGGCGCTCATCGTGATCGAAAGACGACCGGATACGCTGACTTGAGTGCCACCAGCGACACATCGACAAACGCCTACAGCACCGAGCGCACCCAGCACACCCAGAGCATCCAGAGACCGCCGTTGAGAGCGTCAGCAGACAGGAGACCCTCGTGACCGTCGTCGGGCCGTTCGGGCTGAGCGTGCGGGACCAGGCTCTCGAAGCCGATGTCCAGGCCGGACTGACGGCTGTCGAGGAGGGACTGCTCGAGGCCACCAAGAGCGAGGTCCCGTTCATCACGGAGGCCGCGCAGCACCTCGTGCGCGCGGGCGGCAAGCGGTTCCGGCCGCTGCTCGTGATGCTCGCCGCCCAGTTCGGTGACCCGTACGCGCCGGGCATCGTGCCCTCGGCGGTCGTGGTCGAGCTGACCCACCTCGCCACGCTGTACCACGACGACGTGATGGACGAGGCGGACGTGCGCCGGGGGGTGCCCAGCGCCAACAGCCGCTGGGACAACTCGGTGGCGGTCCTCACCGGCGACTTCCTCTTCGCGCGCGCCTCGCACATCCTGGCCGACCTGGGCCCCGAGGCCGTACGCATCCAGGCGGAGGCCTTCGAGCGGCTGGTCACCGGCCAGATCCTCGAGACGGCGGGACCGCGTGACGGCCGCGACCCGGTCGACCACTACATGGACGTGCTCGGCGGCAAGACCGGCTCGCTGATCGCGGTGGCCGGACGCTTCGGCGCGATGATGTCCGGCGCCGACGAGACGGTGGTCGACGTGCTGACGCAGTACGGGGAGCGGCTCGGCGTCGCCTTCCAGCTCGCCGACGACGTGCTGGACATCGCGAGCGACTCGCGCGAGTCCGGCAAGACGCCGGGCACCGATCTGCGCGAGGGCATCCCGACGATGCCCGTGCTGCGGCTGCGCGAGCGCGTGGAGCGGCTGGGGCTCGCGGAGGACATCGCCCTGTCCGAGCTGCTCGCCTCCGACCTGACGGACGACGACCGGCACGCGGAGGCGCTCGCCAAGCTGCGCGTCCACCCCGCGCTGGACCAGGCGCGCCGCGACACCGTGCGGTACGCGGAGGACGCCCGCGCCACGCTGGCGCCGCTCCCGGAGTGCGACGCGAAGTCGGCCCTGGTGGAGCTGTGCGACGCGGTGGTGCACCGCGCGGGCTGATCCGCGCGAGGTGCCTGTGCCTGCGCCTGTGCCCGTACGACCCCTACGGGTCCGGGGCGGTGCGGTCCGCCTGTGTCATACCGCAGGTGTACACGGAGTTGGCTCCGAGGTCTGACGCTCCACGGCGGTCGATCTGGTCGAATGGGACACACCACTTCACAGGAGTTCGGGTGACAATGGCGGCCAGGGGTGGACGAGTGCGAGGACGGTAAGCCGCCGCCGACGACGGAGGTAGGGCACACATGGCACCGTACGAATCCGACGACAGCACGACCGGGGACGAGGCCGACGACATGCGCGCCGGCCGGCGCAAAGCCGCGCGGTACGTCGTTCCCGTCACGGTGGTGGGGCTGGCTGCGGCGACCATCGGGCTGGTCCCGGCGTTCGCGGGCTCCGGCGATCCCGACCTGCCGGAGGTCAGCGCCCAGCAGCTCATCGAGAAGATAGCCGCCTCGGACGTGCAGCAGCTGTCCGGCACGGTGAAGATCAGTACGGACCTGGGCCTGCCGGACCTCGGGGGCCTGGAGAGCAGCCTCGGCGGTGCGACGGCCGGCGGGGGCGGCGGCTCCGGCTCGTCCGCGGACCCGTCGTCCAAGCTGCTGGAACTGGCGTCCGGCACGCACACGCTGCGGGTCGCGTCCGACGGCGAGAACAAGCAGAAGCTGTCGCTCCTCGACAAGGCCGCCGAGTACAGCGTGATCCACAACGGCGACGAGGTGTGGGCGTACGACAGTGCGTCGAACGAGGTCTACCACACCGGGGACGCCTCCTCCGGATCCGCCGACTCCTCCGGAAAGGGGGCCGGGGACAGGGCGAAGGACGTGCCGGCCACGCCCGGGGAACTGGCCGAGGAAGCGTTGAAGGCGGCCGACGACACGACGTCCGTGACCGTCGACGGCACGGCGCAGGTCGCCGGCCGTGACGCCTACAAGCTGCTGATCAAGCCGAAGCAGTCCGGTTCGACGGTCGGCGCGATCTCCGTCGCCGTGGACGCGAAGACCGGTCTGCCGCTCAAGTTCACGCTCACCCCGGCGAGCGGCGGCGCGGCCGTCGTCGACGCGGGCTTCACCGAGGTCGCCTTCTCGAAACCGGCCGCGTCCACCTTCGACTTCACCCCGCCCAAGGGCGCGAAGGTCACCGAGGGCGACGAGCCGGCGTCCGGCGGCTCCGCCGACAAGGGCGACAAGCACGGCAAGCACGACAAGGGCAACAAGGGCAACAAGGGTGACGAGGCGCGTCCCGAGGGTGCCGGAGGCATCGGGGGCCTGGGCGGGGAGTTCCAGGGCCTGAACGTCCTGGGCGAGGGCTGGGGCTCCATCGCCCGGTTCGACACGGGCGGCGAGGGCCTGCCGTCCCAGGGGTCCGGCGGCGGCGACGCGGGCCGGTTCCTGGACTCGCTGGGTGACCAGGTGAGCGGCCGGTTCGGCTCGGGCACGGTCTTCTCGACACGCCTGGTGAACGCGCTGATCACGGACGACGGCAAGGTCTACGTGGGTGCGGTCACCAAGGACGCGCTGGTGAAGGCGGCCGACGCGGCGAAGTAGCCCTGCCGGGCCCCGCGGACACCCTGCCGCCGTCCTGGCGGCGGGGCCGAGCAGGGAACCGTCAGGTGTCCCCGGGGGCAGGACGGGATGAGGGAGTCGATGGCGGAACGGTCCACCGAGGGCGCGGGCGCGGATGGGGGCGGCACGGGTGAGACCGTGATCGCCACCCGTGGGCTGACCAAGCGCTACCGGGGTGGACAGCTCGCCGTCGACGGCCTCGACCTGTCCGTCCCGGCGGGCAGCGTCTTCGGCTTCCTCGGGCCGAACGGCTCCGGCAAGACGACCACCATCAGGATGCTGATGGGGCTGATCCAGCCGACCTCCGGGACGGCCCGCGTACTGGGCAGGCCCATGCCGCGCGCCACCCGGACCGTGCTGCCGCACGTGGGCGCGCTCATCGAGGGCCCCGCGCTCTACGGCTTCCTCTCCGGCCGGGACAACCTCCTGCGGTACGACTGCGCGGATCCGGTCGCCGACCCGCGCACCCGGCGTGCCCGCGTGGCGACGGCGCTCGACCGGGTCGGGCTGACGGCCGCCGCGGGCAAGAAGGCGAAGGCCTACTCGCTCGGGATGAAGCAGCGGCTCGGACTCGCGGCCGCGCTGCTGCAGCCCCGCGAACTGCTCGTACTGGACGAGCCGACCAACGGACTCGACCCGCAGGGGATGCGGGAGATCCGCTCCCTGGTGCGCGAGCTGGCGTCGGACGGTACGACCGTGTTCCTCTCCTCGCACCTGCTCGACGAGATCGAGCAGGTCTGCACGCACGTCGCGGTGATGGCACAGGGCCGCCTGATCACGCAGGGCCCGGTGGCCGAGCTGGCGGCGGGCGCGCGCGGCCGGCTCGTCGTGACCACGCCCGATCCGGGCGACGCGGCCCGGGTGCTGAAGGAGCAGGGCATGAACGATGTCGTCGTCACCGAGGACCGGGTGAGCGCCGATCCACCGGAACGCGACCTCGCCGAGGTGAACGCGGCCCTGGTCGCGGCGGGCGTCCGGGTCCGCGGCTTCGGCGTCGAGCGGGCCTCGCTGGAGGACGCGTTCGTGGCGCTCACGGGGGAGGGATTCGATGTCGCGGGCTGACGCCACCGACACGCCCGCCGCGCAGGACGACGCGCTCGCGGGACGAGCAGGACGGGCGGGGCGGACAGGACGGGCGGGGCGGGCGCCGAGCCCGTTGTGGACGCTCGGCCTGCTGCGCAACGAGCTCGGCACCACACTGCGCCGCTGGCGGACGATCGCGCTGCTCGGGGTGCTGGCCGCGGTGCCGGTGCTGGTCGGCATCGCGATCAGGATCGAGACGAGCGACGGGTCGTCCCCCGGAGGCGGCGGGGGAGAGGGGCCGGCGTTCATCGCGCAGATCACCAACAACGGACTCTTCCTGGTGTTCACCGCGCTCGCCGCCACGCTGCCGTTCTTCCTGCCCATGGCGGTCGGCGTCGTCGCGGGCGACGCGATAGCGGGCGAGGCCAACGCGGGGACCCTGCGCTACCTGCTGGTCGCCCCGGCGGGACGTACCCGCCTGCTGCTCACCAAGTACGCGACCACGCTGGCCTTCTGCCTCGTCGCGACGCTCGTCGTGGCGACCTCGGCGCTCGTCGTCGGCGCGCTCCTGTTCCCGCTGGGCGAGCTGACCACGATCTCCGGCACCCGCATCAGCTTCGGCGAGGGACTGCTCCGGGCCCTGCTGATCGCGCTGGTCGTCGCCGCGTCACTGACCGGGATCGCGGCACTGGGGCTGTTCGTCTCGACCCTGACGAACAGCGGGATCGCGGCGATGGCCACGACCGTCGGCCTGCTCATCACCGTGCAGATCCTCGACCAGATACCCCAGCTCCACGCGCTCCAGCCGTACTTCTTCTCGCACTACTGGCTGTCCTTCGCCGACCTGATGCGCGATCCCCTCTACTGGGACGACCTGATCCGCAACCTCGAACTCCAGGCGCTGTACGCGGCGGTGTTCGGCTCGGCTGCCTGGGCGCGCTTCACGGCGAAGGACGTCACCGCCTAGAGCCCGGAAAGTCCTCCCGCGGCTCAGCTCCCGTAGGGGAAGCGGGCGAGCGGGGGCTCTTGGGCGAAGAAGGTCTTGGCCCTGGTCAGGGCGGCGGAGTCGGACAGTACGTCCCCGGGCTTGCTGCCGTTGCCGAGGAGGACCCCGCCGAAGCGCATCCCCAGGTAGGCGGCCGAGTTGTTGAGGGTGCCGACGAGTGGGTCCGCGACCTCTTCCTCCTCGTGCGCGAGCGCGGTGACACCCCACAGGGTGCGCCCGCCCATCGTCTCCTTGAAGTCGATGCCGGGGGTGCGCAGCCAGCCCGACCAGTGGTCGAGGTAGCGCTTGGTGGACGCGGACACGGAGTACCAGTACAGCGGCGAGGCGATGACGAGGTCCGTCGCCGCGAGCGTCGCGTCGAGCAGTGTCGCGGCGTGGTCGCCGGACGGCCGGACATGGTCGCTGTCGTGGCGCAGGTCCTCGAAGTCGGGCAGCGGGTGTTCGGCCAGAGCGATCCATTGCCGGGTGACGTCGGCCGGCAGTTGTTCGGCTGCCTTGCGGGCCAGCAGCTCCGTGTTGCCGTGGTCGCGGCTGCTGCCCAGCAGGAAAAGGAAGTGGCGGGTCATGAGGGCTCCGTCATGTAGGGCGTACGACGACTACACGCGTATGCAGTATATGCACACGCATGTAGTCGTCGGCCGCCCCGGCGGCGGGCCGGTCTGCTCCGGGAACGGGCCGGTCTACTCCGACAGCTCCCACACCGCGTACGCGAGGGCGTCGCTGTTGCGGTTCAGGGCGGTGTCGTTGATGTTCGCCGTCGTGTCGCACGAGGAGTGGTAGCAGCGGTCGAACGCCACACCCGCCGTGCCACCCCACTTGGTCACCTGCGCCGCTGTCTTACGGGTGCTGGCGCCGGTGAAGAGGCCGCCGACGGGGATGCCCGCGCTCTTGAAGTAGGCGTGGTCCGAGCGGCCGTCGCCCTCGGTCTCGATCTCGGTCGCGACGCCGAGGCCGGTGAAGTAGTCCTTGAAGGTCTTCTCGATGACCGGATCGTCGTCGTAGACGAAGTAGCCGGGGTTCGGCGACCCGATCATGTCGAAGTTCAGGTAGCCGCTGATCTTCGCGCGGTTGGCGGTGCTGAGGCTGTTGACGTAGTAGCGCGAGCCGACCATGCCCAGCTCCTCCGCGCCCCACCAGGCGAACCGCAGATGCTTGGTGGGGTGGTACTGCGCCCGCGACACGGCGAGCGCGGTCTCCAGGACGGCCGCCGACCCGGAGCCGTTGTCGTTGATGCCGGCTCCGGCGGTCACGCTGTCGAGGTGGGAGCCCGACATGACGACCTGGTTGGCGTCACCGCCGGGCCAGTCGGCGATCAGGTTGTAGCCGGTGCTGCCGGAAGAGGTGAACTGCTGGATGGCGGTGGTGAACCCGGCCGCGTCCAGCTTGGCCTTCACGTAGTCGAGGGACGCCTTGTAGCCGGTACGGCCGTGGGCGCGGTTGCCGCCGTTGGCGGTGGCTATGGACTGCAGCTGGGTGAGGTGGGCCTTGACGCTGGCCACGGGTATGTCCGGTGCGGCGGCCACGCGCGCGGGCGCGGCGTCGGCCATCGCGCTCGTCGTGAGCAGCGCGGCGACCGCCAGGGCGGCGGCACCCGTGGCACGTCCGGGAACAGAGAGCTTCATGTGGGGGGCTCCGAATTCCTGTGGATCCTTGGATTCCTTGCGGAAATGGGTGCCTGATGGTGAAGCTGAGGCTGACGTTCCGTCAAGAGCGCAATCCGGTCAGCCGCGTTCGCATAGCGGATGCCTGGCGTTCACCGGGCCGAACGGGCTGACCGGACTGACCGGGCCGGCCGGGCCGGCCGGGTCAGTGGAGGCAGAACTCGTTGCCCTCCGGGTCCGCCATCACCACCCACTCGCCGGACGGCTCCTTCACCTTCCGCACGACCGTCGCCCCCAGTCCGGTCAGCCGCACGACCTCAGCGTCCCGCCGACCGCCCTCGGTGTGCAGGTCGATGTGCAGCCGGTTCTTCACGGACTTCGGCTCCGGCACCCGCTGGAAGAGCAGCCGCCGCCCGAGCCCCGTCCCGCTCTCCTTCTCGTACGGGTCCTGCGGGTGCCGTACGCCGGTGGCGTCCCGCCACGCGTGGCGGCCGTGCGACGCGACGACGATCTCGGGCGGTACGGCGCCGGCGCTCAACAGGCGCTCGATCAGCGCGCTGTGGTCCTCGACCAGGTAGCCGAGGGCGGCGCCCCAGAAGTCGGCCTGGGCGTGCGGGTCGGCGCTGTCGACGACGAGTTTCCAGTGCAGGGGAGCGGGAGCGGGTGTGGACCGGAATGCGGAGGCTTCTGTCATGGCAATTACTCATAGTGGCTGGACAGACGACAGACAATGAGGCGGGATACCGGAGAGGGATTTTCGCCCCGCCGTCCCGCCTTTCAGGGGCGCGGGGAACTGCGCGACCAGCCCCCACCGCACCCGCACCCGCACCCGCACCCGCGATCAACCCCGCTCGCCGAAAGGCGAGTTGGCGCCGAGTTCGCCATACTGCCCGCATGACCGCAGACGTCTGCGCACCGTCCGCCACGCCCCTTCCCGCCTCCTCGCAGCGCACCCGGGTGGTCGTCGTGGGCGCCGGACCCGCCGGTCTCACCCTGGCCAACATCCTGCGGGCCGCCTCCGTGGACTGCGTGGTGCTGGAGAACGAGAGCAGGGAGTTCGTCGAGCGGCGACCGCGGGCGGGCTTCCTGGAGGAGTGGGCGGTCCGCGCGCTGGACGGCCGGGGCCTCGCGGACCGGCTGCTGCGAGACACCGAGGTGCACACCGAGTGCGAGTTCCGGTTCGAGGGGGAGAGCCACCGGTTCTCGTACACCCAGGTGTCGGGGCAGCGGCACTACGTCTATCCGCAGCCGCTCCTGGTGACGGACCTGGTGCGCGAGTACGCGGACGTCCGGGGCGGTGACATCCGCTTCGGCGTCCGCGATCTCGACCCGGCCGGGATCGACACGGACCGGCCCTCGGTGGCGTACACGGATCCGGACACGGGTGAGCACGTCCGGCTCGACTGCGATTTCGTCGCGGGCTGCGACGGCGCGCGCGGGGTGACCCGGGACCGTATGCCGGCGGAGCACGTCACGGTCGCCCGGCACGGCCTCGGGGCCGGCTGGCTGGCGCTGCTCGCCGAGGCGCCGCCGTCCTGCGACTGTGTCGTCTTCGGCATCCATCCGCGCGGCTTCGCCGGGCACATGGCCCGCAGCCCGCAGGTCACCCGCTACTACCTCGAATGCCCGCCGGGCGACGACCCGGAGAACTGGCCGCACGAACGCGTCTGGTCCGAGCTGCACGAACGGCTCGCGGCGGACGGGGCCCGGCCGCTCGTCGAGGGCAGGCTGATCGAGAAGCGCGTCCTGGACCTGCACAACTACGTGGTCGAGCCGATGGCGTACGGGCGGCTGTACCTGGCGGGGGACGCGGCCCACCTGCTCGCGCCGATCGGCGCCAAGGGCATGAACCTCGCGATCCACGACTCCCTGCTGCTCGCCGACGCGCTCGTCGCCCACTACGCCGAGGGCGACGACAGCGCGCTGAGCGGTTATTCGCAGGCGTGTCTGCGACGGGTGTGGCAGTACCAGGAGTTCTCGCAGTGGCTCTCCGAGGTGTACCACGGCGTCTCGTCCGGCGATCCGTTCCGCGCGGGCGTCGCGAGGGCACGGCTGCGGCGGACGCTCGGCTCACCGGTCGCCGCGGCGGCCTTCGCCGAACTGTTCATGGGCAAGGACACGGACTACTGACGCACACGGACACGGCCTACTGACGGACACGGCCTACTGACGGCCGGCTTCCGCCTCGGCCGCCTCGGCCGTCTTCGTCGTCTCCGCCGCCTCCGCGGTCGCCGACGCCGCCGCGATCGTCGCGTCGCGCAGGACCATCCTCGACCGGCGGGCCGTCCGCAGCGCGTCCCAGGTCAGCACCGACAGCGCGGCCCACACCAGAGCGAACCCGGCCCACCGCTCGGGCGGCATCTCCTCGTGGAAGTACAGGATGCCCAGCAGGAACTGCAGCACGGGCGCCAGGTACTGCAGCAGTCCCAGCGTGGACAGCGGCACCCGGATCGCCGCCGCGCCGAAGCACACGAGCGGCAGGGCGGTCACGACACCGGTCAGGGCCAGCAGGACCGCGTGCCCGGCGCCCTCGCCGCCGAAGGTCGCGTCGCCCCGGGCGGAGAGCCACAGCAGGTAGCCGAGCGCGGGCAGGAACTGGATCGCGGTCTCCGCGGCGAGCGACTCCAGCCCGCCGAGGTTGAGCTTCTTCTTCACGAGTCCGTACGTGGCGAAGGAGAAGGCGAGGCAGAGGGAGATCCACGGCGGCTGGCCGTACCCGAAGGCCAGTACGAGCACCGCGACGAAGCCGGTGCCCACCGCGGCCCACTGCGCGGGGCGCAGCCGTTCCTTCAGGAGCAGGACGCCCATGGCGATGGTGACGAGCGGGTTGATGAAGTAACCGAGCGACGCCTCCACCACGTGGCCGCTGTTCACGGCCCAGATGTAGACGCCCCAGTTGACGGTGATGACGGCCGCCGCGACGGTGATCAGACCCAGTTTGCGCGGCCGGCGCAGCAACGGGACCACCCAGGCCCAGCGCCGCGTCACCACGAGGGCGATCAGCACGAAGCCGAGCGACCAGACCATGCGGTGGGCGAGGATCTCGCCGGCGCCCGCCGGTTCGAGGAACGGCCAGAACAGGGGCACGAGCCCCCACATGCCGTACGCGGCGAAACCGTTCAGCAGGCCGATCCGCTGTTCACCCCTGGACTCCGGCCCTGTGCGCTGCTCGCCCTTGGACTCCACCGGCACGGCCCCTCCTTCTGCTCACCCGGCTGCCGGTCCCGCGGCGTCCGAGCCACGCGCAGCCTCCAAGAAGGTAGCGCCAAGCACCCCCGCACGTCATGCCCGTATCGGCATACGGTCATGACAGGCGGAGGTGCAGAGAGCGAGCCCGTTCCGGGCGGGGGCCCGGAGCCCGGCCTCCGGGGTCAGCCCTTGAGCGCCGCCGCGATCGACTCCGTGATCGGCGTGGTCGGGCGTCCGGTCAGCCGGGACAGGTCGCCGCTGGTGACGAGCAGCTCGCCCTTGGCGATGGACTCGTCCACGCCGGCCAGGATCGCGGCGAACGGCTCGGGCAGCCCGGCGCCGGTCAGGATGCCCTTGTACGTCTCGGCGGGGACGGCGTTGTACGCGATCTCCTTGCCGGAGGCCTCCGACACCGCGGCGGCGTACTCGGTGAAGTCGAAGGCGGTGTCGCCGCCCAGCTCGTACGTCTTGTTCTCGTGGCCCTCGCCGGTCAGTACGGCCACGGCGGCGGCGGCGTAGTCCGCGCGGGCGGCGGCGGAGATCCTGCCCTCGCCGGCCGCCTGGACGACGGCGCCGTGCTCGAGGACCGGGGCCAGGTTCTCGGTGTAGTTCTCGTTGTACCAGCCGTTGCGCAGCAGGGTGTAGGGCACGCCCGACTCCAGGACGGCGGCCTCGGTGCCCCGGTGGTCGTCGGCCAGCGCGGCGGTGAGGCTGCCGGAGGCGCTGGTGTAGGCGAAGAGCGCGACACCGGCGGCCTTGGCGGCGCCGAGGACGACCTGGTGCTGGGCGACCCGGCCCTTGTCGAACTCGTTGCCCGAGATGAGCAGCACCTTGTCGCCGGCGGAGAAGACGCCGTCGAAGGTCTCGGGAGCGTTGTAGTCGGCGACCGCGATCCGCACGCCGCGGGCGGCGAAGCCCGCGGCCTTCTCCTCGCTGCGGACGACGGCGGTGACCTGGTCGGCCGGGACCTTCTCCAGCAGTCCCTCGATGACGTGCCTGCCGAGGTGTCCGGTGGCTCCGGTGACGACGATGCTCATGGTGGAAGCAACTCCTTGTGGGGTGGGTACTCACTCACCATAGGAGCTGCACTAACTCTGGGAAAGTACCCACTTTGAAGTAAGGTACATACATGACAGTAAGCACCTCGGCAGTGAACACGGCGGCGAGCGCGACCTCGGGCGTCACGTCAGGCGTGACGTCAGGCGTGACGCCGGACGCGGCGCAGGGCGTGACGTCGAACGCGGCAGCCGACGCGCTGGTGGGCAGGTACACCGCCGGCGAGGGGATGTGTCCGTACCGCCTCGTCCTGGAGCACGTCACCAGCCGCTGGGGCGTCCTCGTCCTGATCGAGCTCATGGAGCGCCCGTACCGCTTCAGTGAGCTGCGCCGGGCGATCGGCAGGGTCAGCGAGAAGATGCTCACCCAGACCCTGCAGACCCTGGAACGCGACGGCATCGTCCACCGCGACGCCAAGCCGGTCATCCCGCCGCGCGTCGACTACTCCCTCACCGAACTGGGCCGCGAGGCCGGCGAACAGGTCCGCGCCCTGGCGATGTGGACGGAGACCCGGATGGGCGACGTGGAGAAGGCCCGCCGGGCATACGACGAGGCCCGGTCCTGAGGGACCGGGCCGCGCTCTCCGGGGCGCGCCCGCGACGGGCGCCGGCGCTCAGCCGACGACCGTCCAGGCGTCCCCTCCCGTGAGGAGCGCCGACAGGTCGCCCTTGCCGTTCTGCTCGATGGCCGTGTCGAGCTGGTCGGCCATCTGCGTGTCGTAGACCGGCCGGTCCACGGACCGTAGGACGCCGATCGGGGTGTGGTGCAGGGTGTCCGGGTCGGCGAGGCGGGAGAGCGCGAACGCCGTCGTCGGGGACGCGCAGTGCGCGTCGTGGACCAGGATCAGCGACTCGTTCTCCGGGGTGACGGCGACGACCTTCAGGTCCCCGGTCAGCGCGTCGCGCACGACCCCCTTCGAACCGGAACCGTCCTCCAGCGGCGTGCCGAAACGGATCTGCCGCCCGTGCTCCAGGCGGATCACCGCCTCCTCGGCCTGCTGCTTGTCCTTGATGGCCTCAAAGGCGCCGTCGTTGAAGATGTTGCAGTTCTGGTAGATCTCCACCAGCGCCGTGCCCGGGTGGGCGGCGGCCTGCCGCAGGACCTCGGTGAGGTGCTTGCGGTCGGAGTCCACCGTCCGCGCCACGAACGACGCCTCGGCACCGATCGCCAGCGACACCGGGTTGAAGGGCGCGTCCAGCGAACCCATCGGCGTCGACTTCGTGATCTTCCCGACCTCGGAGGTCGGCGAGTACTGGCCCTTGGTCAGCCCGTAGATCCGGTTGTTGAACAGCAGGATCTTCAGGTTCACGTTCCGGCGCAGGGCGTGGATGAGGTGGTTGCCGCCGATGGACAGCGCGTCCCCGTCCCCGGTGACCACCCACACCGACAGGTCCCGGCGCGAGGAGGCGAGCCCGGTCGCGATGGCCGGCGCGCGCCCGTGGATGGAGTGCATCCCGTAGGTGTTCATGTAGTACGGGAAGCGGGAGGAGCAGCCGATGCCCGAGACGAAGACGATGTTCTCCTTCGCCAGGCCGAGTTCGGGCATGAAGCCCTGTACGGCGGCGAGGATCGCGTAGTCACCGCAGCCGGGGCACCAGCGCACTTCCTGATCGGACTTGAAGTCCTTCATGGACTGCCTGGCCTCGGCTTTGGGCACCAGAGTGAGCGCCTCGATCGTGCCCGAGCCTTCCGTGGTCGTCTCAGCCATCGATGGCCTCCTTGAGAGCCGTGGCGAGTTGCTCAGCCTTGAACGGCATACCGTTCACCTGGTTGTACGAGTGGGCGTCCACCAGGTACTTCGCCCTGACCAGCGTGGCCAGCTGACCGAGGTTCATCTCCGGGACGACCACTGTGTCGTAACGCTTCAGCACCGTGCCCAGATTCCGCGGGAAGGGGTTGAGATGGCGCAGATGGGCCTGCGCGATGCTCTCCCCGGCCGTGCGCAGCCGCCGTACCGCAGCGGTGATCGGTCCGTACGTCGAGCCCCAGCCGAGCACCAGCGTGCCGGCGCTCCCGGTGGGGTCGTCGACCTCCACGTCGGGTACGTCGATGCCGTCGATCTTGGCCTGCCGGGTACGGACCATGAAGTCGTGGTTGGCCGGGTCGTAGCTGATGTTGCCCGTGCCGTCCTGCTTCTCGATGCCGCCGATCCGGTGCTCCAGCCCCGGCGTGCCCGGCACCGCCCACGGGCGGGCCAGGGTCTGCGGATCGCGCTTGTACGGCCAGAAGACCTCGGTGCCGTCCTCCAGCGTGTGGTTGGGCCCCTGGGCGAACTGCACCCGCAGGTCCGGCAGTTCGTCGATCTCGGGGATGCGCCACGGCTCGGAGCCGTTGGCCAGGTAGCCGTCCGAGAGCAGCAGCACCGGCGTACGGTACGCGAGCGCGATCCGGGCCGCCTCCATGGCCGCGTCGAAGCAGTCGGCGGGCGTGCGCGGCGCCACGATCGGCACCGGTGCCTCGCCGTTGCGCCCGTACATCGCCTGCAGCAAGTCGGCCTGCTCGGTCTTGGTCGGCAGCCCGGTCGAGGGGCCGCCGCGCTGGATGTCGATGACCAGCAGCGGCAGCTCCAGCGAGACGGCGAGCCCGATCGTCTCGCTCTTGAGGGCCACCCCCGGACCGGAGGTCGTGGTCACCGCGAGCGAGCCGCCGAAGGCCGCGCCCAGTGCCGCCCCGATGCCCGCGATCTCGTCCTCGGCCTGGAAGGTGCGGACACCGAAGTTCTTGTGCCTGCTCAGCTCGTGCAGGATGTCGGAGGCCGGCGTGATCGGGTAGGAGCCCAGGTAGAGCGGCAGGTCCGCCTGCCGGGACGCGGCGATCAGCCCGTACGACAGCGCCAGGTTCCCGGAGATGTTGCGGTACGTGCCGGTGGGGAAGGCCTGCGTGGCGGGCGCGATCTCGTAGGAGACGGCGAAGTCCTCGGTGGTCTCGCCGAAGTTCCAGCCCGCCCGGAACGCCGCCAGGTTCGCCTTCATGATCTCGGGCTTCCTGGCGAACTTGGCGGTCAGGAACTTCTCCGTGCCCTCGGTGGGCCGGTGGTACATCCAGCTCAGCAGGCCGAGCGCGAACATGTTCTTGCTGCGCTCCGCCTCCTTGCGGGACAGGTCGAAGGACTTGAGCGCCTCGACGGTCAGCGTGGTCAGGGGCACCGGGTGGACGCTGTACCCGTCGAGGGTGCCGTCCTCCAGCGGGTTCGCGGACCAGCCGACCTTCGCCATCGCCCGTTTGGTGAACTCGTCCGTGTTGACGATGATCTCGGCGCCGCGCGGCACGTCGGCGATGTTCGCCTTCAGCGCGGCCGGGTTCATCGCCACCAGCACGTTCGGCGCGTCGCCCGGGGTGAGGATGTCGTGGTCGGCGAAATGCAGCTGGAAAGAAGAAACGCCCGGCAGGGTTCCTGCGGGCGCGCGGATCTCGGCGGGGAAGTTCGGCAGTGTCGAAAGGTCGTTGCCGAACGATGCCGTCTCGGAGGTGAACCGGTCCCCGGTGAGCTGCATGCCGTCACCGGAGTCCCCCGCGAAGCGGATGATCACCCGATCGAGTCGGCGTACGTCCTTCTCGCGTGCCGGTTTGCGCTGCTCTCCTACGACGGCACCGTCGGCCTGCTCAGCCGGACTGCTGACCTGACTGGTCACTGAAGTGGACCTCCTTCAAGGCGGCTGTCCGGGTGCGGCCCTCCCGCAGGCCTACCCGGGCCCAACACTACGTCGGCAAGGGGCGACCGCTCTGGGACGTTCGCACCATGGATGTCGTTCCGAGACTGCCTTACACCCTGTTTTGCCACGATTGCCCCGCCCCCGGCGTTACCTCTGCAGACGCTCCGTGTTCTTCCCTCGGTTCTCGTACAGGGGTCGCGCCGAAATCGTGACACATCGTCAGCTCTGTGGTTCTCGTGGCGCCTGTGATTCTTGTGGCTCTTCACGATTTCAGGTAGGTGAGGACGGCGAGAACGCGCCGGTGATCACCGTCGCTCGGGGACAGGCCCAGTTTCATGAAGATATTGCTCACGTGCTTCTCGACCGCGCCGTCGCTGACGACGAGCTGCCGGGCGACCGCGGAGTTCGTCCGTCCCTCGGCCATGAGTCCCAGCACCTCCCGCTCACGCGGGGTGAGTCCCGCGAGAACGTCCTGTTTCCGGCTGCGTCCGAGCAGCTGCGCGACGACCTCCGGGTCGAGAGCGGTGCCGCCGCGGGCCACGCGGACGACCGCGTCCACGAACTCCCGCACTTCGGCTACCCGGTCCTTGAGGAGATAGCCGACCCCGGTGCTGGAACCGGCGAGCAGTTCGGTGGCGTACTGCTCCTCCACGTACTGCGACAGCACCAGGACGCCGAGCCCCGGATGCTGCTTGCGCAACTGCACGGCCGCCTTGACGCCTTCGTCGGTGTGGGTCGGCGGCATCCGGACGTCCGCGACGACGACGTCGGGCAGCGCGTCCTGCGCCGCGAACTCCGTGATCGTCTTGATCAGCGCTTCCCCGTCACCCACCCCCGCGATCACCTCGTGCCCGCGGTCGGTCAGCAACCGGGTCAGGCCCTCCCGCAGCAGCACTGAATCCTCGGCGATGACCACGCGCACTCTGTCCTCCACGATTACCGGCCCCCCAGCGCATCCCGCCCACGCCCCGCGCAGGTCGGAACCCAGCATCCCAGCATCGGGGCGCGTACGCGGCATGTTTCCACGCCCGTGAAACAGGCGCGCCCCCTATAGGGGCGCGGACGACGGCGCACCCCGCCCTTTAGGGGCACGGGGACGGCGCACCCGCCCTTTCAGGGGCGCGGGGAACCGCGCGCTCAGCCACGACGGCCCGCACCCGACGCACGGATCCGAGGCCGGAAGCCGGGAGCCGGGAGCCGAAAGCCGGGAGCCGGGAGCCGGGAGCCGGGAGCCGGAAGCCGGAAGCCGGATACGGGCAGGGGCGGGGCCCGGTCGGGGCCCCGCCCGGGGCGAACGGCTCAGGCCGCCCGCCAGGGCAGCTCCGCGGTGACCCGGGTGGGCCCGGCCACCGGCGAGTCGACGACCAGGATCCCGTCCACCGCGTCCAGCCGCCCGGCAAGCCCCGCCAGCCCGGACCCCGCGGAGGCGTCGGCCCCGCCGACCCCGTTGTCGACGACCTGGATCAGCAGCCGGTTCTCGATCCGCCACACGTCGACCGTCGCCCGGGTGGCCCGCGCGTGCTTGCTGATGTTCTGCAGCAGCTCGGACACGGTGAAGTAGGCGATCCCCTCGATGGCCGGCGCCGGCCGGGCCGGCAGATCGACCTCGACCCGCACGGGCACGGTGCACCGGGAGGCGACCGACGACAGCGCCGCGTCCAGCCCGCGGTCGGTCAGTACGGCCGGATGGATCCCGCGGGCCAGGTCCCGCAACTCCTGCAGCGCCGTCTTCACCTCGCCGTGCGCCTCACCCACCATCCGCGCCGCCTCCTGCGGATCCTCCGTGAGCTTCTCCTTGGCCAGTCCCAGGTCCATGGCCAGCGCCACGAGCCGGGCCTGCGCGCCGTCGTGCAGGTCCCGCTCGATGCGCCGCAGGTCGGCCGCCGCCGTGTCGACCACGACACCGCGGTCGGACTCCAGCTCCACCACGCGCGTGACCAGCTTCGAAGGTCCCAGCAGACCGCCCACGAGGAGCCGGTCCACCAGGGTCAGGGCCCGCACGATCCACGGCGTCGCCAGGGTGAGCAGCAGCCCGACCAGCGCGGTCACGGTGATCTCGAAGGGGTTGTCCAGGTAGATCCGGTGCGTCTCGTCCCCGTACAGCTGCAGTCCGTCCTGTCCACCGGACATCGGGAAGATCCAGAACCACACCGGGTACGTCAGCAGCGTCCATCCGGTCGTCCACAGGGTGAGGGCCACGCAGAAGGCGAACACGGCCCAGGGGAAGTGCAGCACGGTGTAGAGGAGGTGCCGCCAGGACGCCCCGCTCTTCAGGGTCGCGCCCATCCAGCCCATGGGGCCCTGCTTGCGCCTGCGCAGGGGTTCCGGGGCGGCGACGTCGAACCCGAGCAGGCCGCGGGCCCGCGCGCGCTCCAGGGCGCCCAGCCCGCGGCAGCCGGCGAGCCCCGCGGCCAGCACCGGGACGCCGAGGAAGGTGATCAGCAGGCCCGCGCCGAGCGACATCGTCGTCACGGCGAAGACGAAGGTGACGATGCTGATCGGCAGACTCAGCATCAGGTAGGCGAACTCGCGCAGGCTGCGGCCCTCGATGGGGGCCCGCAGCGCGGCGGGCAGCCGGTGCCACCGCTCCCCGGCACCCTCGCCCCGGAACCCGGGGCCGTCGTCCCACCCGTATCCCTGTCCGTACTCCGTGGCCATGGCCGCCGTCCGTTCCTGCTGGTCCGCTGGGTATGACTCCACTGTCCTCCGCGGGGCGCCCCGGGAACATGGAGCGCGTCGGCGTCTTGACCGGGGGGTTTTCCCCACCCCGCCACCCCGCCGGCCCGCCCACACGCTCGGGCGTACGCCCTGCACACGTACGCCCTCGACCGCGCCCCTGCCGGGGCGGTCGAGGGCGTCGACCGGGAGGGGGCGCACCCGCCCCGCCTCCCCCGACTCACTTCCTCCTGAGGTCACCACCCACGGGCTGCGCTTCCTCCGTGCGGTCCCGCCACGGCAGCTCCGCCGTGATCGTCGTCGGCCCGCCCACCGGCGAGTCGATGACGAACAGCCCGTCCACCGCGCCGAGCCGGTCGGCGAGCCCCGACATCCCCGTACCGCCGTCGAGGGAGGCGCCCCCGCGGCCGTCGTCCCAGACCTGTATGAGCAGGCGGTTCTCCGAACGCCACACGTCGACCGAGGCCGACCGCGCACCGCTGTGCTTGCTGACGTTCTGCAGGAGCTCGGAGACCGTGAAGTACGCGATGCCCTCGATGGCCGCCGCCGGGCGGGCCGGCAGGTCGGCCGTCACCTTCACCGGCACCGTGCAGCGGGCGCCGACCGAGGACAGCGCGGCGTCCAGACCGCGGTCGGTGAGCACTGCGGGGTGGATGCCCCGCGCCAGGTCCCGCAGTTCCTGCAGCGCCAGTTTCACCTCGCCGTGCGCCTCGTCGACCATGGCGGCGACGGTCTCGTCGGCCTGGCCCTCCAGCAGCTTCTCCTTCGCCAGACCGAGCCCCATGGCGAGGTTCACCAGCCGGGCCTGCGCGCCGTCGTGCAGATCCCGCTCGATGCGCCGCAGGTCGGCCGCGGCCGTGTCGACGACCACTCCCCGGTCCGACTCCAGTTCGGCGATCCGCCGCTCCAGCTCGTCGGAGGGCGACAGCAGGGCGCGCACCATCGCACGGTCGGCGTTGGCGAGGCCGCGGGCCAGGAACGGCAGCACCGGCCACAGCACGAACAGCGACGTCAGCGTGACGGTGAAGGTGACGATCGCCCAGGGCAGCCGCATGAGTTCGTACAGCACCGTCCGCCAGCCGACCGGATCCTTCAGCGCCATCCACAGCCACCCGAAGAACCCGCCCCGCCCGCGGAACGGCAGCGGACTCGGCTCGTCCACCCGTACCCCGAGCAGGCCCCTGGCGCGGAGCCGCTCGAACTTTCCCAGCTGGCGCGCGCCCAGCAGTCCGAACGCCAGTACCGGCAGCCCGATCACCGTCACCGTCAGCCCGGCTCCCAGGAACAGGATGGTGACGACGTAGGTGAATCCGACGAGCGAGGACAGCAGGTTGGCCAGGAGATGCGCGATCTCCTTCCAGGTGTGCCGGTCGTAGGCGAAGCGTGCGGGGGGCGGCCGGTCGGTGCCGCCGTCCAGGGGGCCGGCGGCCAGGATGCGTTCCGTCATAGGCGCAACCTTGCCGGGCCGGGGCCCGCGACGCCATGAGGTGGGCCGCCTCCGTGCCCGGGGGAAAACCCCACCCCGGCCCCGTCCCTGGCACCACCCCGGCGGGGCCGGCGGAAGATCGCACGATCTCTGCCGTGACGGGTTGCTTACGGTCTCTTTAGCAGGCCCTAGACTCCGGTGCGTACAGATCGTCGAACGCCGGGCTCCGCACGGCGCGCGCGACGGCGCACGCGTGCTGCGAACCGTGCGAGTGCGCGAGTGGTGTGAGTGGTGTGAGCGGTACGGGCAGTGCGGGTTCATCCGAGGTCAGGGAGTGAGGGCGGACGTGCCGGAACCGACCATGGTCGCGGCGACCGGAACCACGGGAACCGGGGCCGGTACCGCGGCCACCGGTACCCCGCTCGCGGCGGACTACTTCCAGTCCTACTCGGTCGTCGGGCTGCTCGCCGTCGTCGGCGTGCTGTTCGTCGCCGTCGCCTTCGGGGCGGGCCGCCTGCTGCGGCCCGTGGTCCCCACCCCCGAGAAGCTCATGACGTACGAGTGCGGGGTCGATCCCGTCGGGGAGGGCTGGGCCCACACCCAGGTCCGCTACTACGTCTACGCGTTCCTGTACGTGATCTTCGCGGTCGACTCGATCTTCCTCTTCCCCTGGGCGACGGTCTTCGCCGCGCCGGGCTACGGAGCGGCGACGCTCGTGGAGATGTTCATCTTCCTCGGCTTCCTGGCCGTCGGTCTGCTGTACGCATACAAGAAGGGCGTCCTCACATGGACGTGACGCGTCCGCACCCGGACGAGACCCCCGCGGCTCCCGAACCGGTGTTCCTGCCGGAGCCCAAGCGGCTGGGCGCGCTCGCCCGACTGGCTCCCGAACCGATGAAGGTGGTCCTGAACTGGGGCCGCCGCTACTCGCTCTGGGTCTTCAACTTCGGCCTCGCCTGCTGCGCGATCGAGTTCATCGCGGCGTCGATGGCCCGGCACGACTTCATCCGCCTCGGCGTCATCCCGTTCGCACCGGGTCCGCGCCAGGCCGACCTGATGGTCGTCTCCGGCACGGTCACGGACAAGATGGCCCCGGCCGTGAAGCGCCTGTACGAACAGATGCCCGAGCCCAAGTACGTCATCTCCTTCGGCGCCTGCGCGAACTGCGGCGGCCCGTACTGGGACTCGTACTCGGTGACGAAGGGCGTCGACCAGATCATCCCGGTCGACGTGTACGTCCCGGGCTGCCCGCCCCGCCCGGAGGCGCTGCTCCAGGGCATCCTCAAGCTCCAGGAGAAGATCGCCAGGGAGTCGCTGAAGGAGCGGTACGGGTCCGCGGGCGCCGACCGTCCCTCCGCGGCCGCGCTGCAGAGCGGGCTCGTCCGGCCGCCGGCCGCTCCGCCCGGTGCGGCGCCGGCCACAGGGGACGCCCGATGACGACGACCGGCTGGCTCCCCGCTCCGGTGGAGGAGCTCTTCGGCCCGGACGCCACGGCCGAGGAGTCGTACGAGGTCCTGACGGTCGACGTGCCGCCGCAGACCTGGCTCGCCTCCCTGGAGAGCGCGCGGGACACGCTCGGCTGCACGTACTTCGACTGGCTGAGCGCGGTCGACGAGCCCGGCACGGAGCCCGGCACCGGCTTCCGCGTCTCGGCGCACGTCGTGGCGCTGGCTCCGGTACGCCGCCTGCTCATCCGTACGACGGTCCCGCACTCGGCGCCGGTCCTGCCGTCCGCCGTCGAGGTCTACGCGGGCGCCGCCTGGCATGAGCGCGAGACGCACGAGATGTTCGGCGTGACCTTCGAGGGCCACCCCGGTCTGGACCCGCTCCTCCTCCCCGAGGGCTTCGAGGGCCACCCCCTCCGCAAGGACTTCGTCCTCGCCGCCCGCGTGGCGAAGGCCTGGCCGGGCGCGAAGGAACCGGGCGAGTCGGAGCACGGCGGCCCCAAACGCCGCCAGATGCTGCCCCCCGGCGTCCCCGACCCCAACGAATGGGGCCCTCTGAAGGGCCAGCTCCCCCCGGCCCCGGCCCGCCCGGCACGGGGCGCCCGGACGGCGGGCGCCGCGGGTGCCGCAGGCGCGGGGAGAGCGGCGGGTCCGCCCCGCGCGTCCGGCGACCGCCCGGTACGGCGGGCCCGCACGGCGGGAGAGGGCTCGGCCAGCCAATCGACGCCACCGGCCCCTGGGGCTTCGGCTTCTGCGACGCCTGCTTCCGGGGTGCCGGCTCCTGGGGCGTCGGCTTCCGCGACACCGGCTTCTGCGGCGCCTGTGTCCGGGGCGCCCACCCCGGCGGGGCCCGCTTCGGCGGAGCCCGCTTCCACGGCGGCCGAGCCGGCGGCGCCCCGTCCGGCGCGGCGCGCGCGAAGCGCGGGCGGGGGCTCGGCGAGTCAACGACCGCAGGCCCAGCAGCCCGATGCCGCCGCGGACCCGCCGGCCTCTGCCGAGCCTGCGGGGCCCCCGGGACCCCCGGGACCCGAGGACTCCGCACAACCCGCGCCGACGACCGAGCCCGCGCCGACGACCGAGCCCTCGCCAACGGCCGAGCCCGCGCCAACGACCGAGCCCGCGGCTCCGGCGGAGCCCGGAACCCCGGCCGAGCCCGACGCCTCGTCCGAGCCGGAACCGTCCGCCGGACCGAAGGCACGTCCTGCCCCGGGCGGTTCGGACGCCCCCTGGCACCAGGCCCGCCCCGCCTACGACGACGAACCCGCGTCACCGGCACCCGAAAAACCCCAGAAGCCTTCGGACGACCCCGACCCCGACCCCGCCGACCCCGACGGCCCCGCCACTCCCGGCACCCCCACAGGAGGCACGCAGTGAACGACGCCCTGGACGTCGCCCTGCGACTCCTCGTCGTGTTCGTCGTGTTCCTGACCTTCCCCCTGCTCGTCGGTCAGGCCGAGCACAAGGTGATGGCCCACATGCAGGGCCGCCTGGGACCCATGTACGCGGGCGGCTTCCACGGCTGGGCCCAACTCGTCGCGGACGGCGTGAAGTTCGCCCAGAAGGAAGACGTGGTCCCGGCGGGCGCGGACCGTCGTGTCTTCCAGCTGGCCCCCGCCGTGGCCCTCCTCCCGTACCTCATGGTCCTCCTCGTCATCCCGGTCGGCCCGGGCGAGGGCGCGGTCGGCCAGGTCGTGGACGCGGGCGTCTTCTTCGTCCTCGCCGTGATGGGCGTCAGCGTCCTCGGCTCGCTGATGGCCGGCTGGGCCTCGGCCAACAAGTTCTCCCTGCTCGGCGGCCTGCGCACCGCCGCCCAGCTCCTCGCGTACGAACTCCCCATGCTGCTGACCGCCGCCTCGGTCGCCATGGCGGCCGGCACGGTCTCCCTCCCCGGCATCGTCGACGCCTTCGAGTGGTGGTGGCTGCCCTGGCAGCTCATCGGCGCGATCGTCTTCTTCGTGGCGGGCCTCGCCGAACTCCAGCGCCCGCCCTTCGACATGCCGGTCGCCGACTCGGAGATCATCTTCGGCGCGTACACCGAGTACACGGGCCTGCGCTTCGCTCTGTTCCTCCTCGCCGAGTACGCCGGGATCGTCGTCCTGTGCGGCCTGACCACCGTGCTCTTCCTGGGCGGCTGGCACGGCCCCTGGGGCGCCGACGGCCTCGGCTGGGTCTGGACCCTGCTGAAGGCGGCCGTCCTCGCCTTCGTCGTCATCTGGCTCCGCGTCACCTACCCCCGCCTGCGCGAGGACCAGCTGCAGAAGCTCGCCTGGACCCTCCTCGTCCCTCTCTCCCTCGCCCAGATCGCCCTCACCGGCATCGTCAAGGTGGTGATCGCGTAACCATGTCCCGCCCGTCGATCCCCGGTTCAGGCCTGGCCAAGGGCCTGGCCGTCACCCTGCGCACGATGACGAAGAAGACCGTCACCGCGCAGTACCCGGACGTCCAGCCCGAACTACCGCCCCGCTCCCGCGGCGTCATCGGTCTCTTCGAGGAGAACTGCACGGTCTGCATGCTGTGCGCCCGCGAGTGCCCGGACTGGTGCATCTACATCGACTCCCACAAGGAGACGGTCCCGGCCGCCGCACCCGGTGGCCGCGAACGCAGCCGCAACGTCCTCGACCGCTTCGCCATCGACTTCTCCCTGTGCATGTACTGCGGTATCTGCATCGAGGTCTGCCCGTTCGACGCCCTCTTCTGGTCCCCCGAGTTCGAGTACGCCGAGACCGACATCCACGAACTCACCCACGAGCGCGACAAGCTCCGCGACTGGATGTGGACCGTCCCGGCCCCGCCGGCCCTCGACCCCGGTGCCGAGGAGCCCAAGGAGATCGCCGCCGCCCGCAAGACCGCCGAGAAACTCGCCACGGCCCAGGTCCAGACCGACCCCACCGACCCGCAGGGAGGCGCGTCGTGACTCCCGCCGCGACCGCCGTCACGGCGGCACAGGCCACGACCACCGCCGCCGGCACGCACGGCTTCCTCTCGCCGACCGGCGTCGAGATCGCCTTCCTCCTCGTCGGACTGGTCACCTTCGGCGCCGCGATCGTCACGGTCACCACGAAGCAGCTGGTGCACGCCGCCCTGTGGCTGGTCGTCGCCCTCGGTGGCCTCGCCGTCGAGTACCTCCTGCTCACGGCCGAGTTCATCGCCTGGGTGCAGGTCCTCATCTACGTCGGTTCCGTCGTCGTCCTCCTCCTCTTCGGCCTGATGCTCACCAGGGCCCCCATCGGGCGCTCCCCGGACGCCGACTCCGGCAATCGCTGGGCCGCCCTCACCGTCGCGACCGCCGCGGCCGCCGCCCTCGTCTGGGTCGTCGTCGACGCCTTCCGGACGACCTGGATCGACCTGGACGGCGCCGCCGCCGGCTCCACCGCCGTTACCGGCGCCAGCCTCTTCCAGAGCTGGGTGCTCCCCTTCGAGGCCCTCTCGGTCCTGCTGCTCGCCGCCCTGGTCGGCGCGATCGTCCTCTCCCGCCGGGCGAAGGCGACGGCCGAGGCCGCGACCACCGCGAGCCCGCCCGGCCCCCTCAGCCCTCCGGCCCCCCGCGGCGACGCCACCCGGAGCGAGGCCACCCGGAGCGACAAGGAAGGTGCCCGCTGATGCACCTCGCCTACCCGGCCGTACTCTCCGCCCTCCTCTTCTGCACCGGCCTCTACGGAGTCCTCGCCCGCCGCAACGCGATCCTGGTCCTGATGTCCGTCGAGCTCATGCTCAACGCCGTCAACCTCAACCTCGTCGCCTTCGACGTCTGGCTCGGCAAGACCGCCCAGGACGCCCTGCACTCCGGCCAGGCCCTGACCCTGTTCACCATCGCCGTCGCCGCCGCCGAGATCGGCATCGGCCTGGCGATCGTCCTCGCCGTCCACCGCAACCGCGGCACCGCGGACATCGACAGGCTCCGCGACACCGCCGAGCCCGCCCAGGACGACGAGGACACGGACGGCTCCGGACCCGCCCGCGGCGAGTCGGCCGGCAAGGCTGCCGAGAAGGCTGAGGCCACCGCGTGACCACGACCACCCTCGCCGTCCTCGTCCCCCTCCTCCCGTTCCTGGGCGCGGCGGCCGCACTGTTCCTGGGCCGCGCCGCCCCCGGCTTCGTACGCCCCCTCGCCGTCCTGCCCTCCCTCGCCGCCCTCGCCCTCGCCGTGGTCGTCGCCGGGCGCCAGGGCGGCGGACAAGCGGTGGACGCCGCGACCGAACTCACCCCCACCGGCTCGGTCCCCGTCGAACTGGCCCTGCACATCGACGGCTTCGCCGCCCTCGTCGCCGTCCTCGTCGGCCTGGTCGCGACCTGTGTGCAGATCTACTCGACCGGCTACCTGCGCCACGATCCGCGCTACTCCTCGTACGCCGCTCTCGTCTCCCTCTTCACCTCCGCCATGCTGCTCGTCGTCTACTCCGGCGACCTGATGGTGCTGCTGGTCGGCTGGGAGATCATGGGCATCTGCTCGTACTTCCTCGTCGGCCACTACTGGGAGACCCCGGAGGCCCGCGCCGCCTCCATCAAGGCCTTCCTCGTCACCAAGCTCGGTGACGTCCCCTTCCTGATCGGCCTGTTCGCGCTCGCCGTCGACACCGGTTCGTTCCGCATCACGAAGGTCCTCGCCGACGTCGCGAGCGGCGGACTCGACCACCCGACCCTGATCGCCCTGCTCCTCCTCGCCGGCGTGGCGGGCAAGTCGGCGCAGTTCCCGCTCCACACCTGGCTCCCCGACGCCATGGCGGGCCCCACCCCCGTCTCCGCGCTGATCCACGCCGCGACGATGGTCGCCGCCGGTGTCTACTTCATCGCCCGGCTCCTCCCGGTCTTCGCCGCCTCCGCGGCCGCACTGGTCGTCCTCGCCGTGATGGCCGCCGTGACGATGGTCGGCTCGGCCCTCGCCGCGCTCGCCCAGGACGACATCAAACGGGTCCTCGCCTACTCGACGATCGGCCAGCTCGGCTACATGACCGGCGCCCTCGCCGTCGGCGACCGCGGTGCCGCCGTCTTCCACCTCCTCGCGCACGGCGCCTTCAAGGCGCTGCTGTTCCTCGCGGCGGGCGTGATCATCCACGCCGCCGGCACCAACTCGCTGGCCGCCATGTCCCGGATGAAGGACCTGCGCGCCCGCGTCCCCGACGCCTACTGGACGATGTCCGTGGCGCTCCTCGCCCTCGCCGCGATCCCGCCCTTTAGCGGCTTCTTCTCCAAGGAAGCCGTCCTCGGCGCCGCCGAGCACGCCGCCACCGGCCACGCCGAGCACATCCCCGGCGCCGCGGGATGGGTCGTCCTCGTCTCCGGTCTGGTGACGGCCCTGCTCACCGCCGCCTACGCGATGCGCCTGTGGCTGCTCGCCTTCCGCGGCCACGGCGCCGAAGCCCCCGACCACGGCAGGCAGCCCGCCGTCATGAACTCCGTGCTGTGGGTGCTCGCCGTCCCGTCCCTCGCCTACGGACTCACCACCGGTGTGCTGCCCGACTGGTTCGACAGCCGGGACCTCACCCCGACCCTCACCACCGCCGTCCTCGGTACGGGTGTCGCCCTGGTCGGCGGCATCGTCACGTACGGCGCGTGGCGGCACACCACCGCCATGGCCGGCCGCTTCCCCCTCGGCGCGGTCGCGGCCCACCCGGACGCCGACGGCGGCCTGGTGGAGGCCGAGGCCATCGCCAGCCACCGACCCGCGTACGGGAACGTGGCCTCCGCGTCCGACCCCGCGGATCCCGGCCGCCTCCTGCTCGGCCCGCTGCACCGCCACGCGGCCGCCGGCTTCCACCTCGACGCGGTGTACGCGGCGCTGTTCGTCCGCCCGGTCCAGGCCGCGGCCGAAGTCGTCCGGTTCCTCGACCGCGAGGTCGTCGACACCTACGTACGCGGGGCGGGCGCTCTGCCCCGCTGGCTCGGCGCGGCCGTCCGGCGCACCCAGACCGGCAATGTGCAGACCTATGTGAGCGCGCTGTTCGCCGGCACCGTCGTCCTGGTGGTCGCCGTCCTCCTCGTCGCCACCGCGGGAGCGTGAGCAGGCGTGATCGATATCAGCGAGTCCGTGATGCAGGTCCTTCTCGGATTCATCGTCGTCGTCCCGCTCGTCGGGGCCGTCTCGGCTCTTCTGCCGGCCCCGCCCGGGCTGAAGGGGAAGTCGCCCGAGCAGGCCGTGCTGCGGCACGGCGTGACCGTCACCGGCGCCGTACTCGTGGCCGCGATCGTCCTCACGCTCGGCTTCGACCACGGCCACCCGTCGAAGATGCAGGCCACGACGGACATCAGCTGGATCCCCGCACTCGACGTGCGGATCCACCTCGGCATCGACGGCATCTCCCTCCCCCTCCTCGTGCTGACCGCGCTGCTGACCTTCCTGTGCGCGCTCCACGCCTACTTCAAGATGCCGTCGGGCCCGTCCCCGAAGGCATTCGTGGCGCTCGTCCTGGTCCTCGAGTCCGGCACCCTCGCGACCTTCGCCGTCCTCGACCTGCTGCTGTTCTTCCTGGCCTTCGAGACGGTGCTCATCCCGATGTACTTCCTCATCGCCCGCTGGGGCGGTGAGCAACGGACCCGGGCGGCCTGGAAGTTCATCCTGTACACGCTGCTCGGCTCTGTCGTCATGCTGCTGGGCCTGCTCCTGATCGGAATCAAGGCGGGCACGTTCGACATGGTGGCACTCGCCACTGACAATCACCCCGGGCTGACCACATCGGTGCAGGTCGTCGCCGTTCTGGCGATCGGGATCGGGCTCGCGGTCAAGACACCGATGTGGCCGCTGCACAGCTGGCTGCCGGACGCGCACACCGCCGCCCCGACCGTCGGCTCGGTCCTGCTGGCCGGGGTCCTGCTGAAGATGGGCACGTACGGGTTCGTCCGGATCCTGCTGCCCGTCACGCCGGACGGCATGAGCACCTTCGCCCCGTACCTCGCGGCCTTCGCGGTCGTCGGGATCATCTACGGCTCGCTGGCCTGCCTGGCGCTCGCCAGGCAGGGTGCGAAGGGCGACCTCAAGCGCCTCATCGCGTACTCCTCGATCGGCCACATGGGCTTCGTGCTCCTCGGTATCGCGTCGATGACCCCGACCGGCGTGAACGGCGCGCTGTTCGCGAACATCGCCCACGGCCTCATCACCGGCCTGCTCTTCTTCCTGGTCGGCGCGCTCAAGGACCGCACCGGCACGACCGACCTCGACACCCTCGCCCGGGCGACCGGCGCCGCGCTCTACGGCCGGGCCCCGCACCTCGGGGGCCTGCTGGCCTTCGCCGCCGTCGCCTCGCTCGGGCTGCCGGGCCTCGCCGGGTTCTGGGGCGAGATGCTCGCGCTGTTCGGCGCGTTCGACCCCGCCGACGGCCTCAGCCGCCCTGCCTTCCTGACGTTCACGGCGATCGCCGCGTTCGGCACCCTGCTCACCGCCGCGTACCTGCTCGTCGTGGTCCGCCGCGTCTGCATGGGCGCCGCCCCGCAGGAGGAGAGCCCGCGGCTCACCGACGTCCGGGCGTACGAGTTCGCCGCCTGGACCCCGCTCGTCGTCCTCACCGTCGTCGCCGGGCTCTGGCCGAAGACCCTCCTCGGCCTGACCGACCCGGCCGTGCAGCAGCTCCTCGCAGGAGGCACCCGATGAGCCCTCAGGCACAGGTCCAGGCCCAGTCCCTGGTCCAGTCCGTCGACTGGCTCGCGATCGCTCCGCCCACCATCGCGGCGGTCGTCGGACTCGTGGTGCTCGTGGCCGACCTCTTCGTGGGCGACAAGAGGAAGGCCCTGCTCGGTTGGGTCTCCGTGGCGGGACTCGCCGTCGCCGCGCTGGCCCTGCTGCCCCTCCTGGACGGCGACCGCTCCACGTTCTGCCTGACCGGCGACGCGGACGTGTGCAGTTACACGGCGGACCGTTTCGCACTGGCCGTCCAGTTCCTCGTCCTCGGCGGGGCACTCCTCACGGCCCTCCTGTCGATGACCGCCCTGAAGGACTCGGACAGGGAACTGCCGCAAGGGGAGTACTGGTTCCTGCTGCTCTCCTCGGCCGCGGGCGCCGCCCTGCTGCCCGCCTCACGCGACCTCGCCACCCTGATCGTCGCCCTGGAGGTCGCGTCCCTGCCCGCCTTCGCCCTCGTCGGCATCCGGCACGGCGACCGCAAGTCCTCCGAGGCGGCCCTCAAGTTCTTCCTGTCCTCGGTCACCGCGACCGCCGTGAGCCTCATGGGCATCAGCTTCGTCTACGCGTCGACAGGCACCCTGTACCTCACCGAGATCGCCACCGGGATCGAGGACGTCGACGGGCAACTGCACACGCTCACCCAGGCGGGCGTCGTCCTGACCCTCGTCGGCTTCGCCTTCAAGACGGCGGCGGTGCCCTTCCACTTCTGGGTGCCCGACACCTATGTGGGAGCCCCCCTCCCGGTCGCCGCCTACCTGTCGGTCGTCGGCAAGGCGGTCGGCTTCTCCGGCCTGATCCTCGTCACCGTGATCGCCCTCCCGTCGTACGCGGACGTCTGGGGCCCGGCCCTCGCAGCCCTGGCCGCCCTCACCATGACGGTCGGCAACGTCGGCGCCCTGCGGCAGCGGGCCACGCGCGCGTACAGCGCGGTACGGCTCCTTGCCTGGTCCTCCGTCGGGCAGGCCGGCTACCTCCTGGTGCCGATCGCCGCCGCCGCGTACGCGAAGGACACCGAGAAGGCCGTCGGCTCCACCGTCGCGTACGCCCTCATGTACGCCGCCGTGAACCTCGGCGCCTTCGCGGTCGCCGCACTCGTGGCCCGCTCGAAGCCGCTGAACCGGATCAGCGACTACCGGGGCCTGCACGCCTCCCGCCCCCTCACCGCGCTCGTCCTCGGCTTCTTCCTGCTCTGCCTGGCCGGTCTGCCGCCGGGCGTCATCGGACTCTTCGCGAAGGTCACCGTCTTCTCGGCCGCCGTCGACGCGGGCCTCGGCTGGCTCGCCGTGGTCATGGCCGTCAACGTCGTGATCGCGCTCTTCTACTACCTCCGGTGGACGGCCCTGCTGTTCCGCGCCCCCGAGGGCGAGACCGTGTCGCACCGCGTCCCCGCCCCCCTCACCGCGGCGATCGCCCTGACCGCCGTCCTGGCGGTCGCGCTCTCCGGGGCACCGCAGCTCATCCTGCGCTTCTCGGACACCGGCCTCTTCTGACGCCGTCCCGAACCGGCCGCACGCGCGCGTGCCCGACGCTCCGCACCCGCGCCCACCGCCCCGCACGCATACGTGCGGGGCGGCTCCGTATCACCCGGACGGCCGACGCCCGACGCCGCGCGCACAAGGGAACTAGTGCTTCCCGCCTGGCGTTGACCAGTGAGGGAGGGTCCACTGGACCGTGGAGTCACGGAACCAGTGACGTCAGAGATCGACAAGCAGAGGTTCCCCTGCGGCACCATTTGGAGGGCGTACCGTGCACCGCCGGCACAACGGGCTCAGGACCGCCGTCCTCCTCGGGGGACTGTCCGCACTCATCATCGTCATCGGCAGCTTCTTCGGCCGTACGGGCCTCGTCGTCGCCCTGTTCATCGCGATCGGCACCAACGCGTACGCGTACTGGAACAGCGACAAACTGGCTCTACGCGCGATGCGCGCGCGCCCGGTGAGCGAATTCGAGGCCCCGGCCCTCTACCGGATGGTCCGCGACCTCTCCACCCAGGCCCGCCAGCCCATGCCCCGCCTGTACATCTCCCCGACGGAGGCGCCGAACGCGTTCGCGACGGGCCGCAACCCGCGCAACGCCGCGGTGTGCTGCACCGAGGGCATCCTGCGGATCCTGGACGAAAGGGAGCTGCGCGGCGTCATCGGCCACGAGCTGAGCCACGTCTACAACCGCGACATCCTCATCTCGTCCGTCGCGGGTGCCCTGGCCTCCGTCATCATGTTCCTGGTCAACTTCGCCTGGCTGATCCCGATCGGCCGCTCCAACGACGACGACGGCCCCGGCCTCCTCGGCATGCTGATGGTCATGATCCTCGGCCCGCTCGCCGCGTCCCTCATCCAGCTCGCCATCAGCCGCTCCAGGGAGTACGAGGCGGACGCGTCCGGCGCCCAGCTCACCGGCGACCCGCTGGCCCTCGCGAGCGCCCTGCGCAAGCTGGAGGCGGGCACGAAACAGCTCCCGCTGCCCCCCGAGCCGCGCATCGAGACCGCGAGCCACATGATGATCGCCAACCCCTTCCGCCCGGGCCAGGGACTGTCCAAGATGTTCTCCACACACCCGCCGATGGCGGAGCGCATCGCCCGGCTCGAACAGATGGCAGGTCCGCACCGATGAAGACGATCCTGAACGTCATATGGCTGGTCCTGAGCGGCTTCTGGCTCTTCCTCGGCTACGTTTTCGCAGGCCTGCTGCTGTGCGTCACGATCATCGGCATCCCGTTCGGCGTGGCGTCGTTCCGTATCGGCACCTACGCGCTGTGGCCGTTCGGCCGCACGACGGTGGAGCGCCGTGACGCGGGCGCGCCGTCCTTCGTCGCCAACGTCCTGTGGCTGATCCTGGCCGGCTGGTGGCTGGCCCTCGCCCACATCGTCACGGGCCTCATCCAGTGCGTCACGATCATCGGCATCCCCCTGGGCATCGCCAACTTCAAGCTGATCCCGGTCTCCCTGTTCCCCCTGGGCCGCGAGATCGTACGCACGGACCAGCCGTTCACGTCGTCGGTCCGGTAGGCGGACGCCGGCGGTACGGCAGCCGACGTACGCCCTGACCGCGTACGACATCGACGCCGAGGACGCTGACATCCGGGCCCTGTGCGCGGCTGACCACGGGGCCGGACCGCCACGGGGACGACAGAACCAGCGCGGACGGAACCGGGACGGACAGGCCCGACGCCGGCCCCGGCGGCACGACTCAGGGGCGCGGGGAACTGCGCGGCCGGCCCCCACCGGACCCGCCCCCGCCCCGCACCTGCTCACCCGCCGGCCCGCTCACCCACCGGCACTCCACGGCGTCCCCGCGAACGAGAACGATCACCGTGGCGGGGCGAGCCGTCGCCGAACCCCGTACGCGACCGCCCCCAGCCCCAGCACCGCGGCGCCCACGGCCACCGACCGCCACGGCAGGGCGAAGGCCAGCGTCAGGCACCCCGCCAGCCCCGCCGCCGGCACGACGCGCGACACGACCGACGAACCCAACGTCCAGGCCGAAGCGTTGGCGATCGCGTAGTACACCAGCACCCCGAAGGAGGAGAAGCCGATCGCACCCCGCACATCCACCGTCGCGGCCAGTACCGCGACCACGGCTCCCACGGCGAGTTCCGCCCGGTGGGGCACCCGGTAGCGCGGGTGCACGGCGGCCAGTCCACCCGGCAGGTGCCGGTCGCGGGCCATGGCCAGCGTCGTCCGCGACACCCCCAGGATCAGCGCGAGAAGGGAGCCGAGCGCCGCCACCGCGGCACCCACCCGTACGACGGGGACGAGTTCCGGAGCCCCGGCGGCGCGCACGGCGTCGGCGAGCGGCGCCGTCGCCCGTCCCAGTCCCCCCACCCCCATCACCGAGACGACGGACACCGCCACACCCGCGTACACGACGAGCGCGATGCCCAGCGCGAGCGGGATCGCGCGGGCAATGGTGCGCGCCGGATCCCGTACCTCCTCGCCCAGGGTCGCGATCCGCGCGTACCCGGCGAAGGCGAAGAACAGCAGCCCGGCCGCCTGCAGCACCCCGCCCGCTCCCTCGAAGACGCCGCTGCCGAGCCGCCCGGCGTCGGCGTTCCCTGAGGTCAGACAGGCGACCACCACGGAAGCGAGGACCGCGAGGACCACCGCCACGATCACCCGTGTCAGCCACGCGGACTTCCGCACACCGCCGTAGTTCACCGCCGTCAGTGCCACCACGGCCCCGACGGCCACCGCGGGTGCCTGCCCCGGCCAGACGTACGTCCCCACCGTCAGTGCCATCGCCGCACACGAGGAGGTCTTGCCCACGACGAACGACCAGCCCGCCAGATATCCCCAGAACTCGCCGAGCCGCTCCCGGCCGTACACGTACGTCCCGCCCGACGCGGGGTAGCGGGCGGCGAGCCGTGCCGAAGCGGTCGCGTTGCAGTAGGCGACGGCGGCGGCGATGCCGAGACCGAGGAGCAGCCCCGATCCGGCGGCCCGCGCCGCGGGCCCCAGCGCGGCGAAGATGCCGGCCCCGATCATCGAGCCGAGACCGATCACGACGGCATCCCCGACGCCGAGCGTCCGGCGCAGCTCCTGTGTCATGCGCCGCACCCTACTGACCTGCGCAACCGCCCGCCGTCGCGCCGACGTCCTCCACAACAACAACGGACGAACACAAACGCCGGGCGAAAGAACGACGAGACGTACGCGCACGACGAGACGCGCGCGAACGGCATGACCACAGCCCGGTGCGAGCAAGATCACAGCACGGGCACAGCACGAAGGGGCAGGTTCAGGGCATGGGCATCATCAGCTGGATCATTCTGGGGCTGCTCGCCGGCGCCATCGCCAAGGTCCTGCTGCCGGGACGCGACCCCGGCGGCTTCATAGGGACGACGCTGATCGGTGTCGCGGGCGCGTTCATCGGCGGCTGGATATCCGCCCGCTGGCTGGACCACCCGGTCACCAAGGACTTCTACGACGGAGCCACCTGGGCCGCCGCGGTCGGCGGCTCGCTGGTGCTGCTGATCGCCTACCGCATCCTGTTCGGCAACTCGCGCGACTGAGCGTGCGGGGCGTGCGGGGCGTGCGTGGCGTGCGCCGAGCCGCGTACGCCACGCCGTGAGCTCCCGGGGCACCGGCCGGCGGACGGGAAAGGGCGGGCACCCGAGATGCCCGCCCTTTCCCGTACACGCGGCCGCCGCCCGCGGAGCGACCGGCTTGTCACCGGTAGTTGACGTACTGCAGTGCGAAGTCGAAGTCCTTGCCCTTGAGCAGGGCCTGCACGGCCTGCAGGTCGTCACGGCTCTTCGAGCTGACGCGCAGCTCGTCGCCCTGCACCTGCGCCTTCACGCCCTTGGGGCCCTCGTCACGAATGATCTTCGCGACCTTCTTCGCGTTGTCCTGGGAGATGCCCTCCTCGATCGAGGCGAAGATCTTGTACTCCTTGCCGGAGAGCTGCGGCTCACCGGCATCCAGCGCCTTCAGCGAGATGCCGCGCTTGACCAGCTTGGTCTCGAACACGTCGAGGATGGCCTTCACCCGCTCCTCGGAGTTCGCCTCCATGAGGATCTTCTCGCCGGACCAGGAGATGGAGGCGCCCACGTTCTTGAAGTCGTAGCGCTGCGAGATCTCCTTGGCGGCCTGGTTGAGGGCGTTGTCGACCTCCTGCCGCTCGACCTTCGAGACGATGTCGAAACTGGAGTCGGCCATGTCCTGTGGCTCCTTGTATCGGGGTGCGTAGTGGCGGCCGTCGAGCCCGCGTCGGTCCCGGGCCGCATCCGCATAAGCCTAGCCACCCCCTCCCCTCCGAGCACCGATCAATCGAGTGGCGAAGCACCCCCGGGCATCGGGTATCGTTTACGTCGTTGCCACAGAGCGCCGCCGAAAGACGGTTCGAATGGTAGCCACCCCGGCGGTGTGCCCGAGCGGCCAAAGGGAGCAGACTGTAAATCTGCCGGCTTAGCCTTCCCAGGTTCGAATCCTGGCGCCGCCACAGTAAGAGAAGACACCCTCTCCGAACTGCGTAAATGCAGTTCGGAGAGGGTTTCTTCGTGTTCGGGCGGTTGTCGGTCCGTAAGGGGGCGACCGCAAAGGCGGTCCGTGGGCCCGGGGCCGCGCGGGACGCGAGTACGCCGACTCCGGAGCACGGCGTTTTGTTCGTACGCTGAACCCCATGTCCTCACGTCGCCGCAACTGCCCCGAGTGCCGCCGCGAGATCGCTGTCGTCGCCGGCCGGTTCGCCCGGCACGATCCGGCGGGCGCGCGGGGGAGCGGGGAACTCGTGTCCTGCCCGGGGTCGCGCAGGCAGGCGGAACTCGGTGCGGCGCAGCCCGCGCTGGACGGGTACGCCGTGGCCGAGTTCCCCGGACAGCTTCCGCTCTTCTAGGCGGCTCTTCGGGTTCTGCCAGCTCTTCCGGACATACCGGAGTGCCCCTGCCCGGCCTCCGCCGGTGCTGCCTCCGCTGTCGCCGCAGACCCCGACGTCCTCCTCAGTTGCCCGCCACCGACTTCACCGCCACCGACACCGGTGTCGAACCGCTGATCAGTTCGAGGGTCAGCCCGGCCGTCGCCGGGGTGTCCACCAGTTCGGCGAGGACCGCGGCCACGTCGTCGCGGGGGACGGGCCCGCGGCCCGTGGCGGCCTCCAGACGGATCAGGCCCGTGCCCGCGTCGTCCGTCAGCATGCCGGGGCGCAGGATCGTCCAGTCCAGACCCCGGTGGGCCCGCACGTACGCGTCGGCCTCGCCCTTGGCGCGCTGGTACGCGTCGAAGACGTCGTCCCCGGGGTGCTCCGGGTCCGCGCCCATCGACGACACCACCACATGGCGCCGTACTCCCGCACGGGCCGCCGCGTCCGCGAACAGTACGGCGGCGCCCCGGTCGACGGTGTCCTTGCGGTCCACCCCGCTGCCCGGACCCGCGCCCGCCGCGAAGACCGCGGCGTCCGCGCCCCGTAGACGGGCGGCGACCTCCTCCTCCGTGGCCGACTCCAGATCGCACAGCACCGGCTCGGCGCCGGCCGCCCGCAGATCGTCGCCCTGCTCGGCTCGGCGGATGATCCCCGCCACCTCGTCACCGCGCGCGGAGAGCAACCGCTCCAGCCGCAGCGCGATCTGACCATGACCTCCAGCGATGACAATGCGCATGTTTCCGACCGTACGCCCACAGGACCCCACTCGCCGCACAACCCTGTGGACAACTCGTGGGTCTCACCCATGATCACGCTGTACCGCTGTACCAGGGGGACGCCGTGAGGCGTCATAAGGAGACCGTCATCACCGCCATCAGCACGAGCCCCGCCACCCGCAGTCGCCCTGTCACGGGCAGGCGTCCCGTCGTACGCAGGACCGCCACCGCCGTCGGCTGCGCCACCGTCCTGCTCGCCGCCGTGGCCGCGTGCGGCACGGTCGAGAACCTCACCGCCGGTCAGCGGGTGGACCGGGCCGTCGAGGGGCTCGGCGACAAGAAGTCGCTCGCCTTCGAGCTGAGCCTCGACGCCGAGCCCTCCGCGCTCGCGAAGCTGGCCGGGGAGGCCGGGCCCGGCGAGGAAATGCCGCCCGAGTTCGCGGAGTTCTTCGCCGGGATACGGGTCAAGGTGTCCGTCGAGTCGCGCAAGCCGATCGCCGACTCCGGTGAGAAGGATCTCGTCGGTACGGGTGTGGAGCTCTCGGGGCCCGACGGCGTCCTGGTCGAGTACCGCGTCGTCGGCCACCACACGTACTACCGCGCCGACATGAAGGCGGCCGGTGAGGCGATGGGCTTCCCGGTGCCGACCGCCGACGACCTCCCGGAGAGCGAGAAGGCGCTCGAACCGGTACTCGAAGGCAAGTGGATCAAGGTCGACAACCGCGAACTCGAACGCGCCGCGCAGGACGCCTCGGACAGGGACGCGGACGCGGATGCGGATGCGGATGCGGGCGATGGAGCCGGCGGCGCCGACGAGATCGACAGCAGGACCCAGCAGAAGATCCTCAAGGCCGTGCGGTCGGTCGTGGCCCGTGAGGTCACCTTCAGCGACGGGGGAGGCGGTGACGGCGTCGAACGGGTCGTCGCCAAGGCATCGTTCCGCGACCTGCTCACCGGTGTCCTCGACAGGCTGCGGCCGCTGGCCGGCGAACTCCCCGCGGGTGTCGAACTGCCCACCGACGAGGTCCTGAAGGACGCTCCGGACCGCAAGGTCGCCGTCGAATTCTCGCTCAGGAACGGCGATCTGACCCGCGTCTCGGTCGACCTCGCCGTCCTGGCGGAGGACGCGAAGGGCGTCGAACTCCCGCTGGTCGTCACGTTCGGCACAGCCGGTGACGTCAGTGCCCCGTCCGGTGCCACGAAGATGCCCACGAGCAGGTTCCGCGTCCCGGGCAACCCGCTCACCGGCGGCCTGCTGGGCGGCTTCTGACGGCCTGCGACCCCCGCCACCCGCCCACGCGCGTGTGGAGGCCGACGCCTCCCGACGGAGACCGACGCCTCCCACGCGCGCGTGGGAGTTACGAGTTGGCAGTGGTGGAGGGCTGACAGCCCCTCAGTGTCGGTCCGGTCTCACGGCGATCCGCCCGTCCGCCCCTGCCGCGGCAGACCCATCTCCACGGCCGCCGCCGACCCGCAGTACTCCCGCACCGCGCTCGTCCGCGCCACCACCCGTCCCCGGTGCACCACGATCCGGCTGTACGCCAGCGACAGCGCGCCGTCGAGCCGGTCGCCGCGCACCGCGAGCAACTCCGCCGGGAATCCCGCCTCCACGCGCACCTCGGGCAGCCCGAGTACCGCCCGCGCCGACGAACTCACCGCGTCGTACGCGTCGGTGGTCCGCAGCCCGTACCGCGAGGCCAGCAGGTACGCCGCCTCCAGCGGATCCCCGCGTCCCACCGGGTTCGACACGTCCCTGAGGGCGCCGCTCCCGGCCGCGACGCGCACCCCGGCCGCCCGCAGCAGCCGTACCGGAGCCGTTCCGCGGCGGTCCACGCCCGAGCAGCCGCCCTGCGGCAGGCAGACGACGCTCACCCCGGCCGCGGCGAGCTGGTCCGCCGAGCGCGCGGCCACCTCCGCGGGCAGCCGGCTCAGCCCACCGCAAGGGCCGAGCGTCACCCCGGGCCGCAATCCGCCCGCCATCGCCGCGAGCCGCGCCAGCCGCGCCGGATCGTCACCGTCCGTGTGCAGGTCGATCGGGCAGCCCTGTTCCGAGGCGACCTCCAGGACCGTCTCCACGTAGCCCGTCGGATCGGGATCCAGGTCCGGACAACCGCCCACCACGCAGGCGCCCATCTTCACCGCGTCCCGCAGCATCGCCAGCCCCTCGGCCCCGGCGAGCCCGGTCAGCACCCGGGGCACCGCCACGACCGTCAGCTCGACCAGCCCCCGCAGCGCGCGTCGCGCCTGGAGCACCGCCGCCAGCGACCCCAGCCCCTGCACGTCGCCCACGCGCACGTGCGAGCGGAGCGCCGTCGCCCCGTGCCCGAGCTGCAGGAGAGCGGCCTCGGTCGTCCGGCGCTGGACCTCGTCGGCCTCGTACGAGGCCGGACCCTCGCCGTCGGCCGACAGGGCCGTGTCGCCATGGGCGTGGGGCTCGGCCGGGGCCGGCAGCAGCAGATGGCCGGAGAGATCCACGCGCGCGGTGTGCGCGGTGAGGCTGCCCGCCGTGCCGACGGCCTCGATCCGCCCGCCGGCCAGCCGCACGTCCACGGTCCGGCCGTCGGTGAGCCGCGCGCCGCAGAGCAGCAGTTCGGAGCCGTTGCCCCGGCCGGCGGACGAACCGGACGAGCCGGAGAAGCCCGACGAGGACGACGAGGACGACGAGTGGTGCGGCTGCGGCTGGCTGTCGGGCATCGCGCTCCTGTGCTGGACGACGACTGCGCAGGAGGAGGTACACGGTCACGCAGCGTGAGACGAGCCTAGGGTGACGATCGGCGCACATCGAGGAGGAGCGAAATAGTCGTACCGGTGTGGCCCGTCGTGCCCGAGGGGCCCGTGAGGGGCGTGGGGAAAGGCCCGTGAGGGCCCGGGAACGGGCCGGGGCAGGTGCCGCGAAACGGATTTGGGCGATCGGCGGCCGAGCGTGTAATGTCTTCATCGCTCGCCCCAATAGCTCAGTCGGTAGAGCGTCTCCATGGTAAGGAGAAGGTCTACGGTTCGATTCCGTATTGGGGCTCTGGTGTGAGACGTTCCCGTCGCAGGGCGGGAACCGATCACATCTCAGCGGTGTAGCTCAGTCGGTAGAGCAAGCGGCTCATAATCGCTGTGTCACCGGTTCAAGTCCGGTCACCGCTACTGACGGTAGCCGATTGCGGGGTCGGTCCTTCAATCGGTTACTCTTTTATGCGTTAATCCATGTCCCATCCGTCCGGCAAGGAGCACTCACGTGGCTGCCACCGACGTCCGCCCGAAGATCACGCTGGCCTGCGTGGAGTGCAAGGAGCGGAACTACATCACCAAGAAGAACCGGCGTAACAACCCGGACCGACTGGAGATGAAGAAGCACTGCCCGCGTTGCAACGCGCACACTGCGCACCGCGAAACGCGATAACACCAGGCTCGTTCACGAGGCCGTCCCCTTCACGGGGGGCGGCCTCGCGTCGTTGACAGCAGCTGCGAACCAGGGCTGCCCTTCAGAGCTGCGAAATCAGGAGGTGCCGAGCCGATGCCGCTCGACCAGTCCTTCGTGGGGCGGTCCTACCCGCCCACCGACCCGTACGAGGTCGGCCGGGAGAAGATCCGCGAGTTCGCGGAGGCGGTGGGAGACCCCAATCCCGCGTACACGGACCCCGAGGCCGCCAGGGCCCTCGGCCACCCGGATGTGATCGCCCCGCCGACGTTCGTGTTCGCGATCACCTTCAAGGCCGCGGGAGAGGTCGTCAGGGACCCCCAGCTGGGCCTCGACTACAGCCGCGTCGTGCACGGCGACCAGAAGTTCGTCCACCGGCGCCCGGTGCGCGCGGGGGACCGGCTCACGGTCACGTCCACCATCGAGGCGATCAAGTCCATGGCGGGCAACGACATCGTGGACATCCGCGGCGAGGTCCACGACGAGACGGGCGAGCACGTGGTGACCGCCTGGACCAAGCTCGTGTCCCGCGCGGCCGAAGGGGCGTGAACAGATGACCGCGAAGATCTCCTACGACGACGTCGAGGTCGGCACCGAGCTGCCCGCCGGGTCCTTCGGCGTGACCCGCGCCACGCTTGTCCAGTACGCGGGCGCCTCCGGGGACTTCAACCCGATCCACTGGAACGAGAAGTTCGCCAAGGAGGTCGGCCTCCCGGACGTCATCGCGCACGGCATGTTCACCATGGCCGAGGCGATCCGGGTCGTCACCGACTGGACCGGCGACCCGGGGGCGGTCGTCGAGTACGGCGTCCGCTTCACCAAGCCGGTCGTTGTCCCGAACGACGACAAGGGCGCCCTGATCGAGGTCAGCGGCAAGGTCGCCGCCAAGCTCGACGACCGCACCGTCCGCGTCGACCTCGTCGCGATGAGCGCGGGCCAGAAGGTGCTGGGCATGTCCCGTGCCGTCGTACGACTGGCCTGACCGGCAGACGGCAGACGGCAGACGGCAGAAGTGCAGGAGTAAGGGGCGTCCGCCATGGCGGACGCCCCTTACTCCTGCCATCACGGCCCACCCTCTTGACTTGGTTAGTGATTGAGTACTAACTTCGCTGCATGGTCAGGATGAGCGCAGAGGAAAGGCGTGAGAGCGTGATTCGCGCGGCGATGAGCGAGTTCGCGCGGGGCGGCTACCACGGCACGTCCACCGAGGCGATCGCCAAGCGCGTGGGGGTCTCGCAGCCGTACCTCTTCCGGCTCTTCCCCGGCAAGAAGGCGATCTTCCTCGCGGCCGCCGAACGGTGCCTGGACGACACCGTGCGCACGTTCGAGGAGGCTTCCAGGGGGCTGGAGGGCGAGGAAGCCCTGCACTCCATGGCGGACGCGTACACCAGGGTCATCGCCGAGGAGCCGGAGCGGCTGCTCATGCAGATGCAGATGTACGTCGCGGTGGCCGCGGCCGAGCAGGCCGGCGACCACGAGCTGGGCGAGGCGGTACGGGCCGGCTGGATGCGGCTGTGGGACACCGTCCACCTGCCGCTCGGTGCCGACATGGACGAGACCACGACCTTCCTGGCCTACGGGATGCTCATCAACTGCCTGGTCGCCATGGGCTTCCCGCCCCAGCACCGGGTGTGGGAGGGGCTCTACCCCTCGGCCCGCGCCAAGGGGCGGCTCGAACACCGAAGCGGGACGGCGGAGTGAGGGTGGGGAGAGCATGGAGACATGGAAATCACCGCCTTTCCATGGCGTCAAAAGTTAGTCAGCAATAACTAACCGTAATCACGGCCGTAACCGTAACCGAAAGCCAGAGACCACCCGCTGGGGGAGCGATGTCACAGCAGACGTCACCACAGATGTCACAGCCGGCCGAACGGCGAGGGGGAGCCGTCTGGGCCCTCGTCATCACCGGTGTCGCCGGATTCATGGCGGCTCTCGACAACCTTGTCGTCACCACCGCCCTGCCCTCGATCCGCGAGGACTTCGGTGGTGCGCTCGACGACCTGGAATGGACCGTGAGCGCCTACACGCTCACCTTCGCCGTACTGCTGATGTTCGGCGCGGCCCTGGGAGACCGGTTCGGCCGCCGCCGGCTCTTCCTCGTCGGCATCACCGTCTTCACCGGAGCGTCCGCCGCGGCGGCCCTCGCACCCGGCATCGACTCGCTGATCGCCGCCCGCGCGGTCCAGGGCGTCGGCGCGGCCATCATGATGCCGCTGACGCTGACCCTGCTCACAGCCGCCGTTCCGGCCGCCAGGCGCGGTATGGCGTACGGGATCTGGGGCGCCGTCAACGGTCTCGCGGTCGCCTCGGGACCGCTCATCGGAGGCAGCCTCACCGAACACCTGTCCTGGCAGTGGATCTTCTGGCTGAACGTCCCGCTGGGCCTCGCCCTGCTGCCGCTCGCCCGGCTGCGCCTCGCGGAGTCGTACGGCTCCGGCGCCCCGCTGGACATCCGCGGCACCCTGCTCGCCAGCGGCGGCCTCTTCGGAATCGTGTACGGGCTGGTCCGCGCGCCGGTCGTCGGCTGGAGCGACGGTGTCGTCCTGCTGGCCCTGTCCGCGGGCACGGCCCTGCTCGCCGGCTTCGTCCTCCACGGCATGCGGGCGAAGAACCCGATGCTGCCGATGCGGCTCTTCCGCAGCCGCGCCTTCGCCGGGATCAACGCGGCGAGCCTGCTGATGTTCCTCGGGATGTTCGGCTCGATCTTCCTGCTCAGCCAGTACATGCAGGGCGTCCTCGGTTACTCGCCCACCGAGGCGGGGCTGCGCATGCTGCCGTGGACCGGCATGCCGATGCTGATCGCGCCCGTCGCGGGCTATCTGTCCGACCGGATCGGCGGCCGCCCCGTCGTCGCGACGGGCCTGTTCCTGCAGGCCGTCGGGCTCGGCTGGTTCGCACTCGTGGTCGAGGCCGACACGTCGTACGTCACACAGCTGCCCGCCCTGATCATCAGCGGCATCGGGATGTCCCTGTACTTCGCCCCCGCCTCCAGCCTGGTCATGTCCAGCGTCCGCCCGCAGGAGCAGGGCATCGCGTCCGGCGCCAACAACGCCCTGCGCGAGGTCGGCGGGGCGCTCGGCATCGCGGTGATGGCGTCGATCTTCTCCTCCCAGGGCGGTTACGAGAGCGCGCAGACCTTCGTGGACGGCATCCGGCCCGCCCTGTGGGCCGGCTCGGCGGCGGTCGCCGTGGCGGGCCTGGCGGCGCTGTACATACCGGGCCGCCGGGGTGCCGCCGGGACGCCGGAGGGTGTGGAGGCGGGGGCGCCCGTGCCCGTACCGGAGACGGCGTAGCACCGAGTCCGTGCGGGCCGGTGGGGGCTCGTCACGCGGTTCCCCGCGCCGCCGGAAGCGGGGCTGCGCCCCGGCTTCCGCCTTTCAGGGGCGCGGGGAACTGCGCGCTCGGCCCCCACCGGCCCGCACGGACTGCACAGCCTCCGGCACGCCCCTTGGGAACGGCCCCGCCCGAACCGGCGGGGCCGTTCTCGTACTCTGGGCACGTGCAGGAACTCCGCGACACCGCCCTCGCCCCGCTGACCACCTTCCGCCTCGGTGGTCCCGCCGCCCGGCTGATCACCGCCACGACCGACGCCGAGGTGGTCGACGCCGTCCGTGAGGCCGACGACTCCGGTACGCCGCTGCTGCTGATCGGCGGCGGATCCAACCTGGTCATCGGTGACGAGGGCTTCCCGGGGACCGCCCTGCGCATCGCCACGCGCGGCTTCGACCTGGACGGCACGAAGCTGGAACTGGCCGCAGGCGAGGTGTGGACCGACGCGGTCGCCCGCACCGTGGAGGCGCGGCTGGCGGGTATCGAGTGCCTCGCCGGGATCCCGGGCTCCGCGGGCGCGACACCGATCCAGAACGTGGGCGCGTACGGCCAGGAAGTGTCGTCGACGATCACCGAAGTGGTCGCCTACGACCGGAAGGACCGCGAGACGGTCACCATTCCGAACGCCGAGTGCGCCTTCTCGTACCGGCACAGTCGTTTCAAGGACGATCCGGAACGCTTCGTCGTACTGCGCGTCCGCTTCGAACTGGAGAACGCCTCCGGACTGTCCTCACCGATCAAGTACGCCGAGACGGCCCGCGCGCTCGGTGTCGGACCCGGCGACCGCGTCCCGGTGGACGCGGCCCGTGAGACCGTCCTGAAGCTGCGCGCGGGGAAGGGCATGGTGCTCGACCCCGAGGACCACGACACCTGGTCCGCCGGCTCGTTCTTCACCAACCCGATCCTCACGCACGAGGAGTTCGCCGTGTTCCACGCGCGCGTGGCCGAGCGGCTGGGCGAGGGCGTGGTCCCGCCCGCCTACCCCGCGGGCGACCGGCACACCAAGACCTCCGCGGCCTGGCTGATCGACAGGTCCGGCTTCACCAAGGGGTACGGCACCGGGCCCGCCCGTATCTCCACCAAGCACACCCTGGCCCTCACCAACCGCGGCGGGGCCACCACGGAGGACCTCCTCGCGCTCGCCCGCGAGGTCGTCGCCGGAGTCCACGCCGCCTTCGGGATCACACTCGTCAACGAGCCGGTCACGGTGGGCGTCAGCCTGTAGGGCACGGCGCTCCGCGTTCCGGGTCGTCCGGCCGCGCCCCGCCCTGCGGCACACCACGCCGCCGACCGGCAGGCCCGCCGGGACCGGCGGTGGGACCGCCCGGCCCGGGCCGCCGTGCACGGCCGGACCCTGTTCCTCCTCGGCGCCCGGGACACCTCCGCCTCCGCCTCCGTGCACCTGGAACCGGCGGCCGGTTCCGGCCCCGCGGCAAGGGGGGCCGCCCAAGGGGGCGGGGCCCGAGCCGGACATCGGCTGCCAGGCGTACCCGCCCTGCCCGCCCTGCCCGCACTTCAGGCGGCCGGGGCGGCCAGCCAGTCGTCGACCCCGGACAGCAGCTTCTCCTTGATGTCGTGCGGGGCCGCCGAACCCCGTACCGACTGCCGTGCCAGCTCGGCCAGTTCGGCGTCGCTGAAACCGTGGTGGCGGCGCGCGATCTCGTACTGGTCGGCCAGCCGCGAGCCGAACAGCAGCGGGTCGTCCGCGCCCAGCGCCAGGGGCACCCCCGCCTCGAAGAGCGTGCGCAGGGGGACGTCCTCCGGCTTCTCGTAGACGCCCAGGGCGACGTTCGAGGCCGGGCAGACCTCGCAGGTGATGCCCCGGTCCGCGAGCCGCTTCATCAGGCGGGGGTCCTCGGCGGCCCGCACCCCGTGCCCGATCCGCGAGGCGTGCAGGTCGTCCAGGCAGTCGCGCACCGAGGTGGGACCCGCGAGCTCGCCACCGTGCGGCGCCGCCAGCAGACCCCCCTCCCGGGCGATCGCGAAGGCCCGGTCGAAGTCCCGCGCCATGCCCCGCCGCTCGTCGTTGGAGAGCCCGAAACCGACGATGCCGCGGTCCGCGTACCGCACGGCCAGGCGGGCCAGCGTGCGGGCGTCCAGGGGGTGCTTCATCCGGTTCGCGGCCACCAGGACCCGCATACCGAGCCCGGTCTCGCGCATGGTCGCGTCCACCGCGTCCAGGATGATCTCCAGGGCCGGGATCAGACCGCCCAGGCGCGGCGCGTACGACGTCGGGTCGACCTGGATCTCCAGCCATCCCGAGCCGTCCTTGAGGTCCTCCTCGGCGGCCTCGCGCACGAGCCGCCGGATGTCCTCGGGGTCCCTGAGGCACGACCGCGCCGCGTCGTACAGGCGCTGGAAGCGGAACCAGCCCCGCTCGTCCGTGGCCCGCAGCTTGGGCGGCTCGCCGCTCGTCAGCGCGTCGGGCAGGTGAATCCCGTGCCTGTCGGCCAGTTCCAGCAGGGTGGTGTGCCGCATCGAACCTGTGAAGTGCAGGTGCAGATGAGCCTTGGGCAGCTCAGAGACCTTACGTACGTGCTCCATTCAAGGATCCTGCCGCACGCCGGCGCCGTACCGGTAGCGCTTTCCCTGAACGTGGTCTTGCTCGCACGAAGAAACGAGGAGCGCGGGGCCACGAAGGAGGGCGGGGTCACGAAGAAGCGGGCCGCCTCCCCGGAGGGAAACGGCCCGCATCACTCACTGTCGTGCACTGTCGTGCGCGCGGTTCAGTCCTTGGCCTCCGCCAGCAGCTTCTGGAGCCGCGAGACGCCCTCGACGAGATCCTCGTCACCGAGCGCGTACGACAGCCGCAGGTAGCCCGGCGTGCCGAAGGCCTCGCCCGGGACGACCGCCACCTCGACCTCGTCCAGGATCAGCGCGGCCAGCTCGACGGAGTCCTGCGGGCGCCTGCCGCGGATCTCCTTGCCGACGAGGGCCTTCACCGACGGGTACACGTAGAAGGCGCCCTCGGGCTCCGGGCAGACCACGCCGTCGATCTCGTTGAGCATCCGCACGATGGTCCGGCGGCGCCGGTCGAAGGCCTCGCGCATCTCGGCGACGGCCGTCAGGTCGCCCGAGACGGCGGCGATCGCCGCGACCTGGGCGACGTTCGACACGTTCGACGTGGCGTGCGACTGGAGGTTCGTCGCGGCCTTCACCACGTCCTTGGGGCCGATGACCCACCCGACCCGCCAGCCGGTCATCGCGTACGTCTTGGCGACGCCGTTGACCACGATGCACTTGTCGCGCAGCTCCGGGACGGCCGCGGGCAGCGAGGTGAACTTCGTGTCGCCGTAGACGAGGTGCTCGTAGATCTCGTCCGTCAGGACCCACAGGCCGTGCTCGACGGCCCAGCGGCCGATCGCCTCGGTGTCCTCGGGGCCGTAGACGGCGCCCGTCGGGTTGGACGGCGACACGAAGAGGACGACCTTGGTCCGCTCCGTACGGGCCGCCTCCAACTGCTCGACCGAGACGCGGTAGCCGGTGGTCTCGTCCGCGACCACCTCGACCGGGACGCCGCCGGCCAGCCGGATCGACTCGGGGTACGTCGTCCAGTAGGGGGCCGGGACGATGACCTCGTCGCCCGGGTCGAGGATCGCGGCGAACGCCTCGTAGATGGCCTGCTTGCCGCCGTTGGTCACCAGGACCTGGGAGGCGTCCACCTCGTAGTGGGAGTCGCGCAGCGTCTTGGCGACGATCGCCGCCTTCAGCTCGGGAAGGCCGCCGGCCGGCGTGTAGCGGTGGTACTTCGGGTTCTTGCACGCCTCGACGGCGGCCTCGACGATGTAGTCCGGGGTCGGGAAGTCGGGCTCGCCGGCACCGAAGCCGATCACCGGACGCCCGGCGGCCTTGAGGGCCTTCGCCTTGGCGTCCACGGCGAGGGTTGCGGACTCGGAGATCGCGCCGACGCGGGCGGAGACCCGGCGCTCGGTGGGAGGGGTTGCAGCGCTCATGGGCCCATCGTTTCAGACCGGAAACGTCCCCGGCACACCGGTTTCACAGACTGGGCAACGCCGGCCGGGTTGTCGGCGGGGCGCGTTCGAAGTCCCTGCGGGCACTTTCTGTTCGACGACCGGCCGCCGACCACGTACACTCTCACCTCGTTGGCCTTCACCGGCCGCACTCTTCCGGTGCACACCGAGCACCCGGGCGGATGCGGTACGTTGTGAGGGAAGCAGAGGGTCGTAGCTCAATTGGTAGAGCACTGGTCTCCAAAACCAGCGGTTGGGGGTTCAAGTCCCTCCGGCCCTGCTACACACTCCTTTCACCGGGATGTGTGCACACGTACGTACTGCATTGCACCGCCGCGCGGCTCATGCCGGACGCGGCACGGCCACGACCCGGAATCAGGTGAGGACGAGTGACGGACGCCGTGGGCTCCATCGACATGCCTGATGCCCAGGATGAGGCGCCGGAGTCCAAGAAGGGCCGTAAGGGCGGCAAGCGTGCCAAGAAGGGCCCGCTGAAGCGCCTCGCCCTCTTCTACCGCCAGATCGTCGCGGAGCTCCGGAAGGTCGTCTGGCCGACCCGCAATCAGCTGACGACGTACACCACAGTGGTGATTGTGTTCGTCGTCATCATGATCGGTCTGGTGACTGTGATTGACTTCGGACTCGACAAGGCCGCCAAGTACGTCTTCGGCTGAGCCTAGCGCGAAGGGCGCCGTACCCGGCGCCCGCTTTCGCGTGTTCCACCCCCATGATCCAGGAAGAAGCAGCCACCGTGTCTGACCCGAACCTGAACGATGCCGTCGAGTCGGTCGAGTCCGTCGAGGACGAGCTCGACATCGTCGAGGGCGCGGATGTCGAGGACGAGGTCGAGGCTGCCGATGCCGCCGCGGGCGAGCCCGCCGAGGAAGCCGCGGTGAACGTCGAGGACGAGTCCGGCGAGGACCTCGAGGACGACGCCGAAGCCGCTGTCGAGGACGACGCCGAAGCCGCTGTCGCCGACGAGGACGACGCCGAGGCCGCCGACTCCGACGAGGACGGTGCCGTCTCCGACGGGACCGGCGAAGAGGAGGCGGAGGAGGCCGAGCCGGTCGACCCCGTCACCGCCCTGCGCGACGAGCTCCGTGCGCTGCCCGGCGAGTGGTACGTCATCCACACGTACGCCGGTTACGAGAACCGCGTGAAGACCAACCTCGAACAGCGGGCGGTCTCGCTGAACGTCGAGGACTTCATCTTCGCGGCCGAGGTGCCGCAAGAAGAGGTCGCGCAGATCAAGAACGGCGAGCGCAAGACCGTCAGGCAGAACAAGCTCCCCGGCTACGTGCTGGTGCGCATGGACCTGACGAACGAGTCCTGGGGCGTCGTCCGCAACACCCCCGGCGTCACCGGCTTCGTCGGCAACGCCTACGACCCGTACCCGCTGACGCTCGACGAGATCGTCAAGATGCTCGCCCCCGAGGCCGAGGAGAAGGCCGCCCGCGAGGCCGCCGAGGCCGAGGGCAAGCCGGCTCCGTCCCGCAAGCTCGAGGTCCAGGTGCTGGACTTCGAGGTCGGCGACTCGGTCACCGTCACCGACGGCCCGTTCGCGACGCTGCAGGCGACGATCAACGAGATCAACGCCGACTCGAAGAAGGTCAAGGGCCTCGTCGAGATCTTCGGCCGCGAGACCCCGGTCGAGCTGAGCTTCGACCAGATCCAGAAGAACTGACGTCCTTCCGGACCGTATGCCTCCGACCAGGTCAGACAGGCTCTCGCAGCCTGCCTGACCTGCTCGGTTTTTGGCCGCACACCGATACCCGTTATCGTGGTGCGGTATGCCTCCATCCGGAGATCCGGAATGGATGGCTGGAAACTCTCACTAGGACCCGGAGAGAGCAATGCCTCCCAAGAAGAAGAAGGTCACGGGGCTCATCAAGCTCCAGATCCAGGCCGGTGCGGCCAACCCGGCTCCGCCGGTCGGCCCCGCACTGGGCCAGCACGGCGTCAACATCATGGAGTTCTGCAAGGCCTACAACGCCGCGACCGAGTCGCAGCGCGGCTGGGTCATCCCGGTGGAGATCACGGTCTACGAGGACCGCTCCTTCACCTTCATCACCAAGACCCCGCCGGCCGCGAAGATGATCCTCAAGGCCGCCGGTGTCGAGAAGGGCTCGGGCGAGCCGCACAAGACCAAGGTCGCCAAGATCACGCAGGCGCAGGTCCGCGAGATCGCCACGACCAAGCTGGCCGACCTGAACGCCAACGACCTGGACGCCGCGTCGAAGATCATCGCTGGCACCGCCCGTTCCATGGGCATCACGGTCGAGGGCTGACCTCCACCCTTGTAGAACCGTGGCAGGGCCTGCTCGGCCCCTACCACGACTCCTCAGAACACACAGGAGCAGTAGTGAGCAAGCGCAGCAAGTCTCTCCGCGCTGCGGACGCCAAGATCGACCGGGAGAAGCAGTACGCCCCGCTCGAGGCCGTCCGTCTCGCCAAGGAGACCTCCACCTCCAAGTTCGACGGCACCGTCGAGGTGGCCTTCCGTCTGGGTGTCGACCCGCGCAAGGCCGACCAGATGGTCCGCGGCACCGTGAACCTCCCGCACGGCACCGGCAAGACCGCCCGGGTCCTGGTCTTCGCGACCGGTGACCGTGCCGAGGCCGCGACCGCCGCGGGCGCCGACATCGTCGGCTCCGACGAACTCATCGACGAGGTGGCGAAGGGGCGTCTGGACTTCGACGCCGTCGTCGCCACCCCCGACCTCATGGGCAAGGTCGGCCGCCTGGGCCGTGTCCTCGGCCCGCGTGGTCTGATGCCGAACCCGAAGACGGGCACCGTGACCCCGGACGTGGCCAAGGCCGTGACCGAGATCAAGGGCGGCAAGATCGAGTTCCGCGTCGACAAGCACTCGAACCTGCACTTCATCATCGGCAAGGCGTCGTTCGACGACACCCAGCTGGTGGAGAACTACGGCGCCGCGCTCGACGAGATCCTCCGTCTGAAGCCGTCGGCCGCCAAGGGTCGCTACATCAAGAAGGCCGCGATCAGCACGACGATCGGCCCCGGCGTTCCGGTCGACCCGAACCGCACCCGCAACCTCCTCGTCGAGGAGGACCCGGCCGCCGTCTGAGCCTGACGCTCACCCGGCAGCCGCGTCGCAGACGCGATTTCAGGACGGGCCCCGCAACCTTTCGAGGTGCGGGGCCCGTCTCTGTGTCCGGTGTCCGGTGCTCGTTTTCCGGGCCCGGTGTCGGTGCCCTGCGCTAGCGTGCGGGGCACAGGAATCGCATAGGGGGACGAATGATGAGCACGTACGTGCGTCGGGTGGCCGTCTCGACAGCGGTGGCCGCCGTCCTGACCGGAGCGGCGGCCTGCAGCGGTTCGGGCTCCGGCGGGGGGCCGGACCCGGACGCGGCGGACGGCGGCAAGGGAGCCGGCGGGGCGAACCCGGTCGCGGCCCTGCGTTCCGTGGAGAAGAGCACCGGCGGGGCGGACTCCGCCGAGGTCGAGTCCACCACGACCATGGGCACGATGATGTCGATGAAGGCGGACGGCTCCCTCGGCTGGGCCGACGGCCTCACCGGCAACCTGACGATCACGTACACCGGTGGCACGATGGCCGACCAGATGCGGCAGCTGGGCGCCACCTCCATGGAGGCCCGCTACCTGCCCGACGCCTACTACGCGAAGATGGGCGACACGTTCGCCGAGCAGTCCGGCGGCAAGCACTGGATCAAGTACGCGTACGACGACCTGGCGCAGCTGGGCGGCGGATCGGGCGCGTACATGAAGGACCAGATGCAGAACACCACGCCGAACCAGTCGGTGAAGCTCCTGCTGGCCTCCGGGGACGTCGAGAAGGCCGGCGAGGAGAAGGTGCGCGGCGAGCACACCACGCACTACTCGGGCACGGTCGACGTGGCGGACCTCGCGGACCAGAGCTCGAACCTCTCCGCGGACCAGCAGGCCGACCTCAAGCGCCAGCTGGAGCAGGCCGGGGTGACCACCGAGACGATCGACATCTGGGTGAACGACGAGGACCTGCTGGTCAAGAAGACCGAGAAGGGCGAGCTGGCGACCGGCTCGATGTCCTCCACGGCGTACTACAGCAACTACGGGGTGGACGTCTCCGTCGAGGAGCCCGCGGCGGGGGACACCGCCGACTTCAAGGACCTCATGCAGACCCCGCCGGCGGGCTGAGCGGCCGGGACGGTCACAGGCGTCACACGGGTGCCGTGAGAACTCGCAGGACCGCCTGATCCCCCCTGGGATACGCTCGCGCTTCACCTGTGAATCGCTTGTATGTTCCTTGGGGGGAACCGTGAAGTTTTCTGTGCGCGGGTCTGTACGTCACCGGGCGACGGGCGCGGCGCTCGCCGCACTCGTCCTCGCCGGGGGTGCCGTCGGCTGTTCGAAGGACTCCGGGAGCGAGTCGCCGGAGATGACGCCCGCCGCAGCCGTCGCGAAGGCGGCGAAGAAGACGGAGGAGATCACCTCCCTCAGCTACCGGATGACGGGCCGGACCCCCGAGGAGGGGCGCGTGAAGGCCGAGGCCCACATGCGCATGAAGCCCGACCTCGCGATGAGCATGAAGATGACCGCCCTCGACCAGGGTGCGGACGGCACCGCCGAGATCCGCCTGGTCGACAAGGCGATGTACATAGGCGGGAGCGCCGCGGCCGCCAAGGAGATGGACGGCAAGCGCTGGATCAAGTTCGACATGTCCGCGCTGGGCGCCGACGCGCTGGGCTCCGAGGCCCCGGGGGCCGGAGCGGCCGACAAGAACCCGGCGCAGGAGTCCACCCTCCTCACCGGCTCCAAGAACGTGGAGAAGGTCGGCACGGAGAAGGTCGAGGGCGTCGAGACCACCCATTACAAGGGCACGGTCACCCTCGACGAGTTCCGCGCCTCCCTGAAGGACGAGAGCAAGGCCACCCGTGAGAAGCGGGAGAAGGGCCTGGAGCAGTACGAGAAGCTGGGCGTGGACACGCTCACGATGGACATGTGGGTCGACGGCGAGGACCGCACCAAGCAGTTCCGCATGCGCGGCGCCGCCGACAAGGGCAAGCTCGACACGACCATCACCTTCCTCGACTACAACAAGCCCGTGACGGTCGAGGCCCCGCCGGCCAAGGACGTCATGGACCTGGCCGAGATGATGGGTGACCTGGAGGGCTGACCCTTCCCGGGGCACGGATTTGCTTGACAGCGCCCCGTTCACGTAATCTTCCACAGAAGCCAAAGACCGCTGGTCGTTGCCGTGCTCTCGCAAGAGGACCCGGTGACCGAAGGATCCGCTGAATTGCGGACGACCCGCGTAGGTGACTGTGGATGAGCTCCCAGACAGTCCCGTACCTCGTACGGAATCCGTCCGGTAGAGCCACGCCCCGTGCGCCTGCGCCGGGGCGTTTCGTTTTCCCAGTCTCCTTCTGAGCGGTCCTCATCACCCGGAAGGAGGCCACGCTTATGGCAAGGCCCGACAAGGCTGCCGCGGTAGCCGAGCTCGCGGACCAGTTCCGTAGCTCGAACGCCGCTGTGCTGACCGAGTACCGGGGTCTCACCGTGGCGCAGCTCAAGACGCTGCGCCGTTCGCTCGGTGAAGACGCCCAGTACGCCGTGGTGAAGAACACGCTGACCAAGATCGCGGCCAACGAGGCCGGGATCTCCACGCTCGACGACCTGTTCAACGGTCCGACAGCGGTTGCCTTCATCTCCGGTGACCCGGTGACGTCGGCGAAGGGTCTTCGTGACTTCGCCAAGGACAACCCGAACCTCGTCATCAAGGGCGGTGTCCTTGACGGCAAGGCGCTGTCCGCCGACGAGATCAAGAAGCTCGCGGACCTCGAGTCCCGCGAGGTTCTGCTCGCCAAGCTGGCGGGTGCCATGAAGGGCAAGCAGACTCAGGCTGCGCAGCTCTTCCAGGCGCTTCCGTCGAAGTTCGTCCGCACCGCGGAGGCGCTTCGCGTCAAGCTCGACGAGCAGGGCGGTGCCGAGTAACTCGGCTCGCTTGTTGACCGCCGCCCGGGGCGACGGTCGTAGCGGGCCGAACGTACGCCCGCCTCACCAGTACATCCGGCACCTGCCGAATTAGTGGAAGGACGCCATCATGGCGAAGCTGTCCCAGGAAGAGCTGCTCGCGCAGTTCGAGAACCTCACCCTCATCGAGCTCTCCGAGTTCGTGAAGGCCTTCGAGGAGAAGTTCGACGTCACCGCCGCCGCCGCGGTCGCCGCCGGCCCCGCCACCGCTGCCGCCCCGGTCGAGGCCGAGGCCGAGCAGGACGAGTTCGACGTCGTCCTCACGGGCGCCGGTGAGAAGAAGATCCAGGTCATCAAGGTCGTGCGTGAGCTGACCTCCCTGGGCCTCAAGGAGGCCAAGGACCTCGTGGACGGCGCCCCGAAGCCCGTCCTCGAGAAGGTCGACAAGGCCGCCGCCGAGAAGGCCGCCGAGTCCCTCAAGGGCGCCGGCGCCTCCGTCGAGGTCAAGTGACCCGACGAGTCCGCGAGGACTCCTGCGGTTCGCTGCGGCGGCTGAACTAGCGCTGTAACGCTGACGCACCGAAGAGCGATCACCCAACTGGGTGGTCGCTCTTCGGCGTTCGAGGGGGCCGTGCGGCGACAGCCTTGCAGTGCCGGTCGCGGCGAGTATGGTGATCTTCGTCCGTGCCTCCGGCCGCCCGTGACGGGCTGCAGTACGGGGTGCGAGGCAGGTTGCAGGACGGGTGCACGTGACGATGGCAGCACCCGGTTCGGGCTTGGGGGGCCTTGACGAACCGCACGCAGCGCGCAATTCTCAGGACGCGTCGTCACAACGATCCGGATCCGAGGCATGGATCGGCGGCGAAGAGGGCAGTATCGATGTGCATCGAGGGCGTGGCTTGCAGCAGGGGTTGAGAACAACGAGGGTCTTCAAAAACCCGCACTGGACATCAGTGGGCCTAGTGGCTACACTGACCCTTTGCGCTGCCTGTTAGCTGCCTCCTGCCCGTCACCAGGGGCATACCCTCGCTCGAGCACCGCGGATGGAACCGACTCTGACCTGGTCGTACGCGACCGGTCCGGGAAACGTCCGTCCCTGTGCCCCGCTTGGGACCGGTACGCGCGTAGTGAGTCCGAGCCCTCGGAAGGACCCCCTCTTGGCCGCCTCGCGCACTGCCTCCGCGAATACGAACAACGGCGCCAGCACCGCCCCGCTGCGCATCTCCTTTGCAAAGATCAAGGAGCCCCTCGAGGTTCCGAACCTTCTTGCGCTGCAGACCGAAAGTTTTGACTGGCTGCTCGGCAACGACGCGTGGAAGGCTCGTGTCGAGGCGGCTCTGGACAGTGGACAGGACGTCCCCACCAAGTCCGGTCTCGAAGAGATCTTCGAGGAGATCTCTCCGATCGAGGACTTCTCAGGGTCGATGTCCCTGACGTTCCGCGACCACCGCTTCGAGCCTCCGAAGAACTCCATCGACGAGTGCAAGGAGCGCGACTTCACGTTCGCCGCCCCGCTCTTCGTCACCGCCGAGTTCACCAACAACGAGACCGGCGAGATCAAGTCCCAGACCGTCTTCATGGGTGATTTCCCGCTCATGACGAACAAGGGCACCTTCGTCATCAACGGCACCGAGCGTGTCGTGGTGTCGCAGCTGGTCCGTTCGCCGGGTGTCTACTTCGACTCCTCCATCGACAAGACGTCCGACAAGGACATCTTCTCCTCCAAGGTGATCCCGTCCCGGGGTGCCTGGCTGGAGATGGAGATCGACAAGCGCGACATGGTCGGTGTCCGCATCGACCGCAAGCGCAAGCAGTCCGTCACCGTCCTGCTCAAGGCTCTCGGTTGGACGACCGAGCAGATCCTGGAGGAGTTCGGCGAGTACGAGTCCATGCGCGCCACCCTGGAGAAGGACCACACCCAGGGCCAGGACGACGCGCTGCTCGACATCTACCGCAAGCTGCGTCCGGGCGAGCCCCCGACCCGTGAGGCCGCGCAGACGCTGCTCGAGAACCTCTACTTCAACCCGAAGCGCTACGACCTCGCGAAGGTCGGCCGGTACAAGGTCAACAAGAAGCTGGCCGGTACCGCCCCGCTGGACGCCGGGATCCTGACCGTCGAGGACATCATCGCGACGATCAAGTACCTGGTGAAGCTGCACGCCGGTGAGACCGAGACCGTTGGCGACAACGGCAACTCGATCGTCGTCGAGACCGACGACATCGACCACTTCGGCAACCGTCGTCTGCGCAACGTCGGCGAGCTCATCCAGAACCAGGTCCGCACGGGTCTGGCTCGTATGGAGCGCGTCGTCCGCGAGCGGATGACGACCCAGGACGTCGAGGCGATCACGCCGCAGACCCTGATCAACATCCGGCCGGTCGTCGCCTCCATCAAGGAGTTCTTCGGCACCAGCCAGCTCTCGCAGTTCATGGACCAGAACAACCCGCTGTCGGGTCTCACCCACAAGCGCCGTCTGTCGGCTCTTGGCCCGGGTGGTCTCTCCCGTGAGCGGGCCGGCTTCGAGGTCCGTGACGTGCACCCCTCGCACTACGGCCGCATGTGCCCGATCGAGACTCCTGAAGGCCCGAACATCGGCCTGATCGGCTCGCTCGCCTCCTACGGCCGGGTCAACGCCTTCGGTTTCGTCGAGACGCCGTACCGCCGGGTCACCGCCGGTGTCGTCACCGACGAGGTCGACTATCTGACCGCCGACGAGGAGGACCGCTTCGTCATCGCCCAGGCCAACGCGCTGCTGGGCGACGACTTCCGGTTCGAGGAGGCTCGCGTCCTGGTCCGCCGTCGTGGCGGAGAGGTCGACTACGTCCCCGGTGACGACGTCGACTACATGGACGTCTCGCCGCGCCAGATGGTGTCGGTCGCGACCGCCATGATCCCGTTCCTCGAGCACGACGACGCCAACCGTGCCCTCATGGGCGCGAACATGATGCGCCAGGCCGTGCCGCTGATCACCGCCGAGGCCCCCCTCGTCGGTACGGGCATGGAGTACCGCTGCGCCGTCGACGCCGGTGACGTCATCAAGGCCGAGAAGGCCGGTGTCGTCCAGGAGGTCTCCGCGGACTACGTGACCATCGCCAACGACGACGGCACGTACAACACCTACCGGGTGGCCAAGTTCTCCCGCTCCAACCAGGGGACCTCGGTCAACCAGAAGGTCGTCGTGGACGAGGGCGACCGGGTCGTCGAGGACCAGGTCCTCGCCGACGGTCCGGCCACCCAGGAAGGCGAGATGGCGCTGGGCAAGAACCTGCTCGTCGCCTTCATGCCGTGGGAGGGTCACAACTACGAGGACGCGATCATCCTGTCGCAGCGCCTCGTGCAGGACGACGTCCTCTCCTCGATCCACATCGAGGAGCACGAGGTCGACGCCCGTGACACCAAGCTCGGCCCCGAGGAGATCACCCGGGACATCCCGAACGTCTCCGAGGAGGTCCTCGCCGACCTCGACGAGCGCGGGATCATCCGCATCGGTGCCGAGGTCGTCGCCGGTGACATCCTGGTCGGCAAGGTCACGCCCAAGGGCGAGACCGAGCTGACCCCGGAGGAGCGCCTGCTGCGCGCGATCTTCGGTGAGAAGGCGCGCGAGGTGCGCGACACCTCGCTGAAGGTGCCGCACGGCGAGATCGGCAAGGTCATCGGCGTCCGCGTCTTCGACCGTGAAGAGGGCGACGAGCTGCCGCCGGGCGTGAACCAGCTGGTTCGGGTCTACGTGGCGCAGAAGCGCAAGATCACGGACGGCGACAAGCTGGCCGGCCGGCACGGCAACAAGGGTGTCATCTCCAAGATCCTCCCGATCGAGGACATGCCCTTCCTCGAGGACGGCACGCCGGTCGACATCATCCTCAACCCGCTGGGTGTCCCGTCCCGAATGAACCCGGGACAGGTCCTGGAGATCCACCTCGGCTGGCTCGCCAGCCGCGGCTGGGACGTCTCCGGGCTCGGCGAGGAGTGGGCGCAGCGACTGCAGAGCATCGGGGCCGACAAGGTCGACCCGGGTACGAACGTCGCCACCCCCGTCTTCGACGGTGCGCGTGAGGACGAGCTGGCCGGTCTGCTGCAGCACACGGTCCCGAACCGCGACGGATCACGCATGGTGCTCCCGACCGGCAAGGCGCCGCTGTTCGACGGCCGCTCCGGCGAGCCGTTCCCGGAGCCGGTCTCGGTCGGCTACATGTACATCCTCAAGCTCCACCACCTGGTCGACGACAAGCTGCACGCCCGGTCGACCGGTCCGTACTCGATGATCACCCAGCAGCCGCTGGGTGGTAAGGCCCAGTTCGGTGGCCAGCGATTCGGTGAGATGGAGGTGTGGGCGCTGGAGGCTTACGGCGCCGCTTACGCCCTCCAGGAACTGCTGACCATCAAGTCCGACGACGTGACCGGCCGCGTGAAGGTCTACGAGGCCATCGTCAAGGGCGAGAACATTCCTGAGCCCGGCATCCCCGAGTCCTTCAAGGTGCTCATCAAGGAGATGCAGTCGCTCTGCCTCAACGTGGAGGTGCTGTCCTCGGACGGCATGTCCATCGAGATGCGCGACACGGACGAGGACGTCTTCCGCGCCGCGGAAGAGCTCGGTATCGACCTGTCCCGGCGTGAGCCGAGCAGCGTCGAAGAGGTCTGACGGGTCTGGCCGGGGCTCCCTGAACAAGAGCCCCGGCTAACCAACCCCGGACCCCAGTCAGACCAGTGAAGAATCGACCCCCGAAAGAGGGATTGACGACAAGTGCTCGACGTCAACTTCTTCGACGAGCTGCGGATCGGCCTTGCTACCGCTGACGACATTCGTCAGTGGTCCCACGGCGAGGTCAAGAAGCCGGAGACCATCAACTACCGCACCCTCAAGCCCGAAAAGGACGGACTCTTCTGCGAGAAGATCTTCGGTCCGACCCGGGACTGGGAGTGCTACTGCGGTAAGTACAAGCGCGTCCGCTTCAAGGGCATCATCTGCGAGCGCTGCGGCGTCGAGGTCACTCGCGCCAAGGTGCGTCGTGAGCGGATGGGTCACATCGAGCTGGCCGCTCCCGTCACCCACATCTGGTACTTCAAGGGCGTTCCGTCGCGGCTGGGCTACCTGCTCGACCTCGCCCCGAAGGACCTCGAGAAGGTCATCTACTTCGCCGCGTACATGATCACGTACGTCGACGACGAGCGTCGTACGCGTGACCTGCCCTCGCTGGAGGCGCACGTCTCCGTCGAGCGCCAGCAGGTCGAGAACCGCCGCGACTCCGACCTGGAGGCCCGCGCCAAGAAGCTCGAGACCGACCTGGCCGAGCTCGAGGCCGAGGGCGCCAAGGCCGACGTGCGCCGCAAGGTGCGCGAAGGCGCCGAGCGTGAGATGAAGCAGCTGCGCGACCGTGCGCAGCGCGAGATCGACCGTCTCGACGAGGTGTGGACCCGCTTCAAGAACCTCAAGGTCCAGGACCTGGAGGGTGACGAGCTGCTCTACCGCGAGCTGCGTGACCGCTTCGGCACGTACTTCGACGGCTCGATGGGTGCCGCGGCGCTGCAGAAGCGCCTGGAGTCCTTCGACCTGGACGAGGAAGCCGAGCGGCTTCGCGAGATCATCCGTACCGGTAAGGGCCAGAAGAAGACCCGTGCGCTGAAGCGGCTGAAGGTCGTGTCTGCCTTCCTGCAGACCTCCAACAGCCCCAAGGGCATGGTCCTCGACTGCGTCCCGGTCATCCCGCCGGACCTCCGCCCGATGGTGCAGCTGGACGGTGGCCGCTTCGCGACCTCCGACCTGAACGACCTGTACCGCCGTGTGATCAACCGCAACAACCGCCTGAAGCGGCTTCTCGACCTCGGCGCGCCCGAGATCATCGTGAACAACGAGAAGCGCATGCTCCAGGAGGCCGTGGACGCCCTCTTCGACAACGGTCGTCGTGGTCGCCCGGTCACCGGTCCCGGCAACCGCCCGCTGAAGTCCCTGAGCGACATGCTCAAGGGCAAGCAGGGTCGTTTCCGTCAGAACCTGCTCGGCAAGCGCGTGGACTACTCCGCGCGTTCCGTGATCGTCGTCGGTCCGCAGCTCAAGCTGCACCAGTGCGGTCTGCCGAAGGCGATGGCGCTGGAGCTCTTCAAGCCGTTCGTGATGAAGCGCCTGGTGGACCTGAACCACGCGCAGAACATCAAGAGCGCCAAGCGCATGGTGGAGCGCGGCCGCACGGTCGTGTACGACGTCCTCGAAGAGGTCATCGCCGAGCACCCGGTTCTGCTGAACCGTGCGCCCACCCTGCACCGCCTCGGCATCCAGGCCTTCGAGCCCCAGCTGGTCGAGGGCAAGGCCATCCAGATCCACCCGCTCGTCTGCACCGCGTTCAACGCGGACTTCGACGGTGACCAGATGGCCGTGCACCTGCCGCTCTCCGCGGAGGCGCAGGCCGAGGCCCGCATCCTGATGCTGTCCTCGAACAACATCCTCAAGCCCGCCGACGGCCGTCCGGTGACGATGCCGACCCAGGACATGGTCCTCGGTCTGTTCTTCCTCACCACCGACGGCGAGCTGCGGGACGTCAAGGGCGAGGGCCGGTCGTTCGGCTCCACGGCCGAGGCGATCATGGCGTTCGACGCCGGCGAGCTCTCGCTGCAGTCGCGCGTGGACATCCGCTTCCCGGTGGGCACCATCCCGCCGCGCGGCTGGACCCCGCCGGCCCGCGAGGAGGGCGACCCGGAGTGGCAGCAGGGTGACACCTTCCGCCTGAACACCACCCTGGGCCGCGCGCTCTTCAACGAGCTGCTGCCCGAGGACTACCCGTTCGTCGACTACGAGGTCGGCAAGAAGCAGCTCTCCGAGATCGTCAACGACCTCGCCGAGCGGTACCCCAAGGTCATCGTGGCGGCGACGCTCGACAACCTGAAGGCCTCCGGCTTCTTCTGGGCGACCCGTTCCGGCGTCACCGTGGCCATCTCCGACATCGTCGTTCCCGACGCGAAGCGCGCGATCGTCAAGGGCTACGAGGACCAGGACGAGAAGGTCCAGAAGCAGTACGAGCGCGGTCTGATCACCAAGGACGAGCGCACGCAGGAGCTCATCGCGATCTGGACCAAGGCGACCAACGAGGTCGCCGAGGCGATGAACGCGAACTTCCCGAAGACCAACCCGGTCTCCATGATGGTGAACTCCGGCGCTCGCGGAAACATGATGCAGATGCGTCAGATCGCGGGTATGCGTGGTCTGGTGTCGAACGCCAAGAACGAGACGATCCCCCGTCCCATCAAGGCGTCCTTCCGTGAGGGCCTGTCCGTGCTGGAGTACTTCATCTCCACGCACGGTGCCCGTAAGGGTCTGGCGGACACCGCCCTGCGTACCGCCGACTCGGGTTACCTCACCCGTCGTCTGGTGGACGTCTCGCAGGACGTCATCATCCGCGAGGAGGACTGCGGCACCGACCGCGGTCTGCGCCTGGAGATCGCCGAGCTCGGCGCCGACGGCGTCCTGCGCAAGGCGGAGAACGTCGAGACCAGCGTGTACGCACGTGCGCTGGCCGAGGACATCACCGTCGACGGGCGGGTGCTGGCCCCGGCCAACACCGACCTCGGCGACGTCCTCATCGACGAGCTCGTCAAGCACGGCATCAAGGAGGTCAAGACCCGTTCGGTCCTGACCTGCGAGTCCGCCGTCGGCACCTGCGCCATGTGCTACGGCCGTTCGCTGGCCACCGGCAAGCTGGTCGACATCGGTGAGGCGGTCGGCATCATCGCCGCCCAGTCCATCGGTGAGCCCGGCACGCAGCTGACGATGCGTACCTTCCACACCGGTGGTGTGGCCGGTGACGACATCACCCAGGGTCTGCCCCGTGTCGTCGAGCTCTTCGAGGCTCGTACGCCCAAGGGTGTCGCCCCGATCTCCGAGGCCTCCGGCCGCGTGCGGATCGAGGAGACCGAGAAGACCAAGAAGCTCGTCGTCACCCCGGACGACGGCAGCGACGAGACGGCGTTCCCGATCTCCAAGCGTGCCCGTCTCCTGGTCAGCGAGGGCGAGCACGTCGAGGTGGGCCAGAAGCTCACCGTGGGTGCCACCAACCCGCACGACGTGCTGCGCATCCTGGGTCAGCGCGCGGTCCAGGTCCACCTGGTCGGCGAAGTCCAGCGGGTCTACAACTCGCAGGGCGTGTCGATCCACGACAAGCACATCGAGATCATCATCCGGCAGATGCTGCGCCGTGTGACGATCATCGAGTCGGGCGACGCGGAGCTGCTGCCCGGCGAGCTCGTCGAGCGGTCGAAGTTCGAGACCGAGAACCGTCGTGTGGTCCAGGAAGGCGGCCACCCGGCCTCCGGCCGTCCGCAGCTGATGGGTATCACCAAGGCCTCGCTCGCCACCGAGTCGTGGCTGTCGGCGGCGTCCTTCCAGGAGACGACCAGGGTTCTGACGGACGCGGCGATCAACGCCAAGTCCGACTCCCTGATCGGCCTCAAGGAGAACGTCATCATCGGTAAGCTCATCCCGGCCGGTACGGGTCTGTCCCGCTACCGCAACATCCGGGTCGAGCCGACCGAGGAGGCCAAGGCCGCGATGTACTCGGCCGTCGGCTACGACGACATCGACTACTCGCCGTTCGGTACGGGCTCCGGCCAGGCCGTTCCGCTGGAGGACTACGACTACGGTCCGTACAACCAGTAAGCGGGTCGCTTGATCGACTGAAGGGCGGTCATCCCCTCGGGGGTGGCCGCCCTTCGGCGTTCCGCGGCGGGCCGGCGTCCCGCCGCCGCGGCGCCGGGAATTCCTGACATGGGTGCTGCGGGAACCCGTGCCCGTAATGCCGCGTTGAAGCATGATGGAGAGGCAAGTCCGTCCGGGGGAGGTGCTTCCGTGTCGTACCCGTCACCGTGGCAGCCGGGGCAGGGGTGGAACCAACCGCGCCCCTGGCCCGAGCAGGCCGGCCAGTCGATGCTCGCCTCGACCGCCGACCGGGAGCGTGCCGTGGACGTGCTCAGAGCCGGGTTCGGCGAGGGGCGGATGCAGCAGCCCGAGTTCGAGAAGCGGGTGGCGCGGGCGTACGCGGCCCGTACGGTGGGCGAGCTCGCCCTGCTGGTGTCCGACCTGCCGCAGGGCCCCGTACCGCTTTCTGCGGTCCCTGGGCCCATGTCCGGGCCCGTGCCGCGGACGTTCCTGCCCGCGGCCCCGCCGAAGACGAACGAGAAGGCGGTCGGCTCGGCGATCTGCGGGGTGCTCTGTCTGGTGACGGCCGGGCTGACCGGGGTTCCGGCGGTGATCCTGGGGCACGCCGCCCGCGCGGAGATGCGGCGCACGGGCGAGGGTGGCGAAGGTCTCGCGCTCACCGGGCTGGTCCTCGGCTGGCTGTCCACCGCGGGCTGGGCGTTGCTGCTGACCCTGCTGTTCGCGGCGGCGCTGGTGTCCTGAGCAGCGGCGTTGGTGTCCTGAGCGTGGCGCGACGGCGTCCTGACGAGGCACGGTCGGCGTCCTGACGGTGTCCTGGCGCAGACCGCCACGGGGGCGTTGCGTTGGCATGGTCCGCTCAGCGAGGCCGGTGCAGTCCATTTGTTTTGACCGCAGCTCATGAGGTAGGTACGCTCAGACCTTGTGCCTGGGGTGTGCCCTGGCTCCCGTGCGTGCCTTCAACCGTACTAAGGGAGTCGTCACCGGCCACCGCAATCTGCGCCCCTACCGCCTCGCGGCGGGAATCCGCAGTGTTCGACACACCCGACCGCGTGGGTCGGCGGTGTTCCAGGTTAGCTTCACCATTCGGCACACAGAAACCGGAGAAGTAGTGCCTACGATCCAGCAGCTGGTCCGGAATGGCCGGCAAGACAAGGTCAAGAAGAACATGACGCCCGCGCTCGAGGGTTCGCCCCAGCGCCGTGGCGTCTGCACGCGTGTGTTCACGACCACCCCCAAGAAGCCGAACTCGGCCCTGCGCAAGGTCGCGCGTGTGCGTCTGACCAGCGGGATCGAAGTCACCGCTTACATTCCGGGTGAGGGACACAACCTGCAGGAGCACTCCATCGTGCTCGTGCGCGGCGGCCGTGTGAAGGACCTGCCGGGTGTTCGCTACAAGATCATCCGAGGTTCTCTGGACACCCAGGGTGTCAAGAACCGCAAGCAGGCCCGCAGCCGCTACGGCGCCAAGAAGGAGAAGTAGAAATGCCTCGTAAGGGCCCCGCCCCGAAGCGCCCGGTCATCATCGACCCGGTCTACGGTTCCCCTCTGGTGACCTCCCTCATCAACAAGGTGCTGCTGAACGGCAAGCGCTCCACCGCCGAGCGCATCGTGTACGGCGCCATGGAGGGCCTGCGCGAGAAGACCGGCAACGACCCGGTCATCACGCTGAAGCGCGCACTGGAGAACATCAAGCCGACCCTCGAGGTCAAGTCCCGCCGTGTCGGCGGTGCGACGTACCAGGTCCCGATCGAGGTCAAGCCCGGTCGTGCCAGCACGCTCGCGCTGCGCTGGCTGGTCGGTTACTCCCGCGCCCGTCGCGAGAAGACCATGACCGAGCGTCTGCTCAACGAGCTCCTCGACGCCTCCAACGGCCTCGGTGCCGCTGTGAAGAAGCGCGAGGACACCCACAAGATGGCCGAGTCCAACAAGGCCTTCGCGCACTACCGCTGGTAGTCGCTACCCCCATCGAGACCGAGAGAAGACCGAAGCCTTATGGCTACCACTTCACTTGACCTGGCCAAGGTCCGCAACATCGGGATCATGGCCCACATCGACGCGGGTAAGACGACCACCACCGAGCGGATCCTCTTCTACACCGGCGTCAGCTACAAGATCGGTGAAGTCCACGACGGCGCTGCCACCATGGACTGGATGGAGCAGGAGCAGGAGCGTGGCATCACGATCACCTCTGCTGCGACCACCTGTCATTGGCCCCTCGAGGACAACGACTACACGATCAACATCATCGACACCCCCGGGCACGTCGACTTCACGGTCGAGGTGGAGCGTTCGCTCCGCGTCCTCGACGGTGCCGTCACGGTGTTCGACGGCGTCGCGGGTGTCGAGCCGCAGTCCGAGACGGTGTGGCGTCAGGCCGACCGTTACGGCGTGCCGCGCATCTGCTTCGTCAACAAGCTCGACCGGACCGGCGCGGAGTTCCACCGCTGCGTCGACATGATCAGGGACCGCCTCGGTGCGCAGCCCCTGGTCATGCAGCTCCCGATCGGTGCCGAGATGGACTTCAAGGGCGTTGTGGACCTGGTCCGCATGAAGGCGCTCGTGTGGTCCGCCGAGGCGGCGAAGGGCGAGATGTACGACGTCGTCGACATCCCGGCCACGCACACCGAGGCCGCCGAGGAGTACCGCGGTCTGCTGATCGAGGCCGTCGCGGAGAACGACGAAGAGATCATGGAGCTGTACCTGGAGGGCCAGGAGCCCACCGAGGAGCAGCTGTACGCCGCGATCCGTCGCATCACCATCTCGTCCGGCAAGTCCACCGACACCACGGTCACCCCGGTGTTCTGTGGCACCGCGTTCAAGAACAAGGGCGTCCAGCCCCTGCTCGACGCGGTCGTGCGCTACCTGCCGACCCCCCTGGACGTCGAGGCCATCGAAGGCCACGACGTCAAGGACCCCGAGGTCGTCGTCAAGCGCAAGCCGTCCGTGGACGAGCCGCTGTCCGCCCTCGCGTTCAAGATCATGAGCGACCCGCACCTGGGCAAGCTCACCTTCGTCCGGGTCTACTCGGGCCGCCTGGTGTCCGGCACCGCCGTGCTGAACTCCGTCAAGGGCAAGAAGGAGCGCATCGGCAAGATCTACCGCATGCACGCGAACAAGCGTGAGGAGATCGAGGCGGTGGGCGCCGGCGACATCGTCGCCGTGATGGGCCTGAAGCAGACCACCACCGGTGAGACGCTCTCGGACGACAAGAACCCGGTCATCCTGGAGTCCATGGACTTCCCGGCGCCGGTCATCCAGGTCGCCATCGAGCCCAAGTCCAAGGGTGACCAGGAGAAGCTGGGTGTAGCCATCCAGCGTCTCGCGGAGGAGGACCCCTCCTTCCAGGTTCACTCGGACGAGGAGACCGGCCAGACCATCATCGGTGGTATGGGCGAGCTGCACCTCGAGGTGCTGGTCGACCGTATGCGCCGTGAGTTCAAGGTCGAGGCCAACGTCGGTAAGCCGCAGGTCGCGTACCGTGAGACGATCCGCAAGGCCGTCGAGCGCGTGGACTACACCCACAAGAAGCAGACCGGTGGTACCGGTCAGTTCGCCAAGGTGCAGATCGCGATCGAGCCGATCACCGAGACCGACGGTCCGGCGTACGAGTTCGTGAACAAGGTCACCGGTGGCCGTATCCCGCGGGAGTACATCCCGTCGGTGGACGCCGGTGCGCAGGAGGCCATGCAGTTCGGCATCCTCGCCGGGTACGAGATGACGGGTGTCCGCATCACGCTTCTCGACGGTGCCTACCACGAGGTCGACTCCTCCGAACTGGCGTTCAAGATCGCCGGCTCGCAGGCCTTCAAGGAGGCCGCGCGCAAGGCCAGCCCCGTGCTGCTCGAGCCGATGATGGCCGTCGAGGTCACCACGCCCGAGGACTACATGGGTGAGGTCATCGGCGACATCAACTCCCGCCGTGGCCAGATCCAGGCCATGGAGGAGCGGATGGGTGCCCGGATCGTCAAGGGTCTCGTCCCCCTCTCGGAGATGTTCGGCTACGTCGGCGACCTCCGCAGCAAGACCTCGGGTCGCGCAAGCTACTCGATGCAGTTCGACTCCTACGCCGAGGTTCCCCGGAACGTCGCCGAGGAGATCATCGCGAAGGCCAAGGGCGAGTAACACACACCGTTTGCACGCTTTAGGCTTGACACCGACCGGCGGGGATCCAAACCGGCAGGGGACGAGAAATCGTCCCGGTCCGGGACGGGTCCCGGCGGACGGCATCCCAGCAAAGATCACCTGGCGCCGATGAGTAAGGCGTACCAGAACCACTCCGCAGGAGGATTCAGTGGCGAAGGCAAAGTTCGAGCGGACTAAGCCGCACGTCAACATCGGCACCATCGGTCACATCGACCACGGTAAGACGACCCTCACGGCCGCCATTACCAAGGTGCTGCACGACGCGTACCCGGACCTGAACGAGGCCTCGGCCTTCGACCAGATCGACAAGGCTCCCGAAGAGCGCCAGCGCGGTATCACGATCTCGATCGCGCACGTCGAGTACCAGACCGAGACGCGGCACTACGCCCACGTCGACTGCCCCGGTCACGCGGACTACATCAAGAACATGATCACGGGTGCGGCGCAGATGGACGGCGCCATCCTCGTCGTCGCCGCGACGGACGGCCCGATGCCGCAGACCAAGGAGCACGTGCTCCTGGCCCGCCAGGTCGGCGTTCCGTACATCGTCGTCGCCCTGAACAAGGCCGACATGGTGGACGACGAGGAGATCCTGGAGCTCGTCGAGCTCGAGGTCCGTGAGCTGCTCTCCGAGTACGAGTTCCCGGGCGACGACCTTCCGGTCGTCAAGGTCTCGGCGCTCAAGGCCCTCGAGGGCGACGCCGAGTGGGGCAAGTCCGTCCTCGACCTGATGAAGGCCGTCGACGAGTCCATCCCGCAGCCCGAGCGTGACGTCGACAAGCCGTTCCTCATGCCCATCGAGGACGTCTTCACGATCACCGGTCGCGGCACGGTCGTCACCGGCCGTATCGAGCGTGGTGTCCTCAAGGTCAACGAGACCGTCGACATCGTCGGTATCAAGACCGAGAAGACCACCACCACGGTCACCGGCATCGAGATGTTCCGCAAGCTGCTCGACGAGGGCCAGGCCGGTGAGAACGTCGGTCTGCTCCTCCGTGGCATCAAGCGCGAGGACGTCGAGCGCGGCCAGGTCATCATCAAGCCGGGCTCGGTCACGCCCCACACCTCGTTCGAGGCGCAGGCGTACATCCTGTCCAAGGACGAGGGCGGCCGTCACACGCCGTTCTTCAACAACTACCGTCCCCAGTTCTACTTCCGCACGACGGACGTGACTGGTGTGGTGACCCTTCCCGAGGGCACCGAGATGGTCATGCCCGGCGACAACACCGAGATGACCGTTGAGCTCATCCAGCCCGTCGCCATGGAGGAGGGCCTGAAGTTCGCCATCCGTGAGGGTGGCCGGACCGTGGGCGCCGGCCAGGTCATCAAGATCAACAAGTAGTTTTCACCTACCTGTTGGGCTTGAAGCCTGGTAGCTCCAGCATCAGCTGAGCTCCTGAAGGGGCCCGTACGACTTCGGTCGTGCGGGCCCTTTCGCGTTTCTCCCCGCTGAGCCGGGGCGCCGGGTCGGCACTGTGGCGGGCGCCGGTGTGTCAGCGTGCTGCCGGGTACCGGGGAAGGCCGGCAGGGGTCCCTCGGGCAGGCCCGCCGTCAGGGTGCGGCGTACGGCTTCGGGGGCGGCGCCGCGGTCCAGCCAGGCGGTGACGGCCGGGGCGAGGCGGTGCACGTCCCGTTGGGGGAGGAGCAGACGGGGGTCGTCGCGGCGCAGGCTCGCCAGGAGGGTGGTGGCGGGAGTGGATGGGGGCGGGGGAGCGGTGACGGCGGTGGGCGTGGGGCTGGGCGTCGACTTCGACTTCGGCGTCGGCGTCGGCGGCGGTGTCGGCGTGGGCGTCGGTGTCGGCGTGGGCTTCGGGGGAGGGGATGGTTGGTGTGAGGGTTCTTCGGCGGGGGTGGCCCCCGGCTGTTGTACGACACCGTTCGGGTGACGACGTGGCCGCTCGGCAGGCGGTGCCGGGTGCGGGAGAGGTAGCCGTGGGCCTCCAGCTCCCGCAGGGCCGCCGCGATCCTCGTCTCGCCCTCGGGGAAACGGTCCGTGAGCGTCCTGATGTCGACGCGAGAACCGGTGGGCAGCGACTGGATGTGGACGCCGAGCCCGATCGCGAGCCCTGACAGCTGCGCGTGCTGGGCGAGGTGGTTGCCGATCACCGTGAAACGGGAGGTGTGGCGGACCTTGACGTGTGTGATGCCTCGCGGCTGCGGATCCGGATGCCTTCGCGGATCCGGCTGCGGATTCGACTGCGGATTCGGCTGCGGAATCCGAGGCTGGGCGCACGGGGGCGCGCTAGGGTTTTGCTTACCCATCGGGAAGCTCCTACTTCCTCGGTGGTCAGGCCCTCGATCGGGATTGCAGTCCCGGCCGGGGGCCGTCGCATGTTCTGGAGTTGTGTGCTGGTAGCGGGGCGAGCATATGCCCGGCAACCGGATGGAAATCCAGCTGAGTTGCGGATTGTCACCCTTGTGGGCGACGTGGCCTCCCGGTGCTGACGAGGGGGCCGGGGCGGGCGGACGAAGGCCCGGCCGAGTTGGGTCGGGTTGGGTTGGGTGGGTTCTTTTCCCGGAGTTCTTGAAAGACTTTTGATGCCGTGCGGTACCGGTCGGCCGCTTACCGGGACGGCAGAATCCGGGGGCCGGTGGAGGCGGGGCGCGGTGTCGGCGCCGTCCGTGGCTGTGGCTGCGGCTGCGGTACGAAATTGATCTCGGCCCAGACGGTCTTGCGCGGGGGTCTGCCGGGGGTGACGCCCCACCGGTCGCAGAGGGCCTCGACGATGACGAGGCCGCGGCCCGACTCGTCGACCGGACCGTGCTGTCGGGGGTGCCGGACCGGCCGGTCGCCGCGGGTGTCGGTCACCTCGATGCGGAGGGTGCCGCCGACCACGTACAGCGTGAGCCGGAAGTCGCGGCCGGGTACGCGGCCGTGCGTGATGGCGTTGGCCGCCAGCTCGGCGACGATGTGCTCCGCGCGGGCGGGGTCCAACGGGAGCGCCCAGGTGCGCAGTTGCTCACTCGTGAACCGCCGGGCGAGGCGGGCGCCGCGGGGTGTGGCGGACAGGAGCAGGCTGAAGCTGCGGACGGTTTCTTGATTCACGTCACTCAGCGTGGCCGACCATGTCTAACCTGAGCAGGGATTACGACTGTGCGTATCGGGACTGTCCCGCCGCTGTCCCGGTATGTCTCGGCTGTCCCAGGTGTCGTACGGGTACGGGCGGGCGTTGGAGGTGGGTGGCGATGAGTGGTGAGGGTGTGGACGAGGCGGGCTGGACAACCGAGCCCGGGGACGAGATGGCGCCGATGGTCGAAGCGGTGGGCAGCCTCATCAGGTTCCACCGCGAAGCCGCTGGGATGAGGGCTGCCGACTTCGGAGAGGCCATGGGATACGGCGAGGACCTGATCCGCAAGGTGGAGCGGGGGGCACGAATTCCCAGGGCCGAGTTCCTGTGCAGAGCGGACGAGGTGCTGGGCGCGGGCGGCGCTATCGCGTCGATGCGGCGGCACGTGGAGCAGGCCCGGTATCCGAAGAAGCTGCGGCACCTGGCGCAGATGGAGGAACGGGCGGCAGAGTTGCTGCTGTACAACAACCATCACATTCACGGGTTGTTGCAGACGAAGGAGTATGCCGAGGCAATTTTCGGGGTGCGGCGGCCCGCGCACACGAAGGAGGCGCTGGAGCAGGCGGTGGAAGCACGAATGGCACGGCAGAGTGTTTTCGAGCGAAATCCCGCGCCTGACCTCAGCTTCGTCCAGGAACAGGTGACGCTCGAACGGCCGGTCGGGGGGACAATCGTCCTACGGCGACAACTTGAACGGCTGCTGGAGGTCGCGAAGTTGCCGCACGTGGAATTCCAGGTGATGCCGACCGCCTGGTGGGACCACCCTGGGCTGAACGGCCCGATCGAACTGCTCAAGTTCGAGGACGGCACCGCGGTGGGGCGTTCCGACGGGGCGTTCAACGGCCGTCCGACCTCCGACCCGAGACAGCTCAGGATCCTCGAACTGCGGTATGGAATCATCCGGGCTCAGGCCCTCTCGCCTGGAGAGTCGATGGCCTTCATCGAGCGAGCGCTTGGAGAGTTATGAGCACCTCGAACCTCCGCTGGTTCAAGAGCAGCTACAGCAGCGGTCCTGAAGTGGACGACTGCGTCGAGATAGCCAAAGCTCCGACCGCTGTTCACGTCCGCGATTCCAAGAACGCCGAAGGGCCGCGGCTGATGCTGGCCCGTGAGGCGTGGGCGTCGTTCGTGACGGCCCTGCCGACGGCACCGTGACCGGAGCACACGTACAGCTGCAGGTTGTAGCCGGGTTCGCGTACGCGCCGCAGTTCGCGGACCTGCCGGACCAGAAGATGTGGCGCATCGACCGCACCGCTGACTACGGCGCCTTCCAGGAGGCCGCCCGTGGCCGGGTCGACCTGGCCCGGATCGAGCGGCAGGGGGAGGACATCCTGCGCCTGGCCGACGAGCCCGGCTACCGCCGCCTGATCAAGGCGCAGGTCAACCTCCAGGAGGGCCGCCACGCGCTCGCCCGGAAGATCTTCCACGGCCGTTCCTGGTAGCTCTGCCAGCGCTGCCAGGACGGCGTTGAGGACCAGATCGGTGCGCTCGGTCTGGTCCTCCATGCCGTCGTCCTCTTCAGCATCCGGTACATGGACGCCGCGGTGAACCAGCTGCGGGCGGACGGGTTCGACGGGCGTGACGAGGACGTCGCCCGCCTCTCCCCGTTCGTGCGGCAGCACATCAACATGCACGGCCGGTACTCGTTCAAGCTCCCCGACCTGCCCGGCGGCCTGCGCCCACTGCGCGACAAGGACGCCACCGGCGCCCTCGGCCGGCGCGAAGGCCGGCGGTAGCGGGGGGCGGTCAGGCGGTGTGCCGCGGCGATGGAAGGCGAGGGCGGGTCATAGCCGGGTGGCCGTGCGGATCAGCCCGGCGAGGGCGAGGGAGCGGCTGTGCGCGGGCCAGGCGATGTGGGTGACGACGGGGGGTGCGTCGGTCAGGGGGACGGCAGTGTGCTCGGCCCACAGCCAGGCGCGGGCGGAGTCGGGGAAGACGGCCACGGTGCGTCCGAGGGCGATCAGCTGGGCCAGCTGGGTCTGGTCGTGGATCTCGGGGCCCGGGCCGGGTGGGTACGTGCCGTGGCGGGACCAGCGGGCGAGTGGAAGATCGGGGATGTCGCTGACGTCGGCCAGGGACAGAGTCCTCTGCGCGGCGAGGGGGTGCGAGGCGGGCAGGACGGCGATCTGCCCTTCGGTCATCAGTTCCTCGCTGTCGAACCCGGCGAGGGAGTTGAACGGCTTGTGCATGAGCGCCACATCGGCGCGGCCGTCGCGCAGCATCCCTTCCTGCTCACACGTGCCGCTCGGTAGCACCTCGATCTCGGCGGCGTCGGGCTCGGCCGCGTAGGCGTCGAGGAGCTTGTGCAGCAGCTCGTGAGACGCGCCGGCCTTCACTGCCAGCACCAGGCGGTTGCGGGGACCGCCCGGACTGTCGGCGCCACCGGCGCGACGGGTGCGGCGAGCGGCAGCGGTGGTCGCGTCAAGGGCTGCGCGGCCCTCGTGCAGCAGCATCTCTCCGGCGCCGGTCAGGGAGACGCCGCGGCGGTTGCGTTTCAGCAGACAGACGCCGAGGCGCCGCTCCAGCTGCTGGATCGCCCGGGACAGCGGTGGCTGGGCCATGCCGAGGCGCTCGGCGGCGCGGCCGAAGTGCAGTTCCTCCGCGACGGCCATGAAGTACCTCAGCTCGCGGGTCTCCAAGGTGTCCATGGCCACAGCATACCCCGGTGATACCTAACGGGTATGACAGGGCACTGTATCGGTATTGGATGCGCAGCTTGTCCGCGAGCGAGCATCGGAGGCATGAGCGAAACCATGAACACACCCTCCGCGTCACTGCCCGGCGGCACCTGGACCCTGGGGGATCTGACCGTCACCCGCTTCGGCTACGGCGCCATGCAGCTCGCCGGCCCCGGGGTCATGGGCCCGCCCGCCGACCACGACGGCGCGCTCGCCGTCCTACGCGAGGCCTCCGCCCTCGGGATCACCCACATCGACACCGCCGGTACATACGGACCACGCGTCACCAACCAGCTGATCCGTGAAGCGCTTCACCCCTATCCCGCATCGCTGCACATCGTGACCAAGGTCGGCGCGGTCCGCGATCAGCAAGGTGGCTGGCCCCCTGCCCGGCAGCCCGAGGACCTGCGCCGCGCCGTCCACGAGAACCTTGGGGATCTCGGCCTCGATTCACTCGACGTGGTCAATCTCCGGCTCGGCAACGCTCAAGGTCCCCAGCCCGGCTCGCTCGCCGAGCCCTTCGAGACCCTCGTCGAACTCCAGCAGCAGGGCCTGATCCGGCACCTCGGAGTGAGTAACGCGACGGCGGAACAGGTCGCTGAGGCACAGGCGATCGCGCCGATCGTGTGCGTGCAGAACGGGTACAACATCGCCTACCGTCAGGACGACGAGCTGATCGACGAACTCGCCGACCAGGGCATCGCCTACGTGCCTTTCTTCCCGCTCGGCGGCTTCACCCCGCTGCAGTCCACAGCGCTTTCCGCCGTGGCCACCCGGCTGGATGCGACGCCGATGTCGGTCGCCCTGGCTTGGCTGCTGCGGCGGTCGCCGAACATCCTGCTCATCCCCGGCACCTCGTCGGTGGCACACCTGCGCGAGAACGTCGCCGGCGCGGGACTCTCGCTCTCCGACGAGGACCTCGCCGAGCTGGACAAGATCGGCAACTAAGCAGGACACAGCCCGGTCCCCAGCGAAACGAAGGGGCAGGGGCAGTGCGATGCGGGCCTCGTCGTTGGTGACCGAGGGGCGTGTTCACACATGCTGTTGCGCGGTGGCGCCGCCGGAGGAGGCTCCACCGCGCCAGGGTTGAAGTTCGGCGTGGGGACGGGCTCCGCTCGCCGGGCTGTGGTCACGGTCGGCGGTCAGGCTTTCGGTTGTCCCGCAGGAACGCGACGACTCCGTCCCGGTGCCGGTGCCGGTGCCGGTGGCCAGTGGCCTGGGATGCTGCCGCTCCCAGCCCGACAGGCCGTCCGCCGCATGCTGATCACCTGGTCGTGTGCTCGGCGTCGGCTGTCGCCGGGCGCGAGCAGGCGCGTGACCTCCACCGGGCGAACCGGCGGTAGACCGTGGGCCAGGCGGGGCCGAACGCTGGCGGCAACTGCCGCCACGTGCGGCCCGACGTCGCCACGAAGGTGATCGCGGACAGGGCCTCACGGTCACCTGTCCGACGCCGACCACCGCCTTGCGGACGCGTGACCACTGTCGGCGGCACCACCCGCCTGAACAGCACCCACAACTCGTCCGGTACCAGTCGCTCAACGAGATCCGTCATACACAGCTCAGCGACCGACCACGCCATAAGAAACGACGTCTTACCGGACACTTTCCGCCCGGATTTCCCGGCGCCACGTCGCCGACCCTGGTCGTCTCCACATGGTCGTCGTGCCTGCGGGTCACCCCGAGGCCAGCTGCTCCGCGATCTCCTGGAGCCAACCGGCTTTCTTCGACGGGTCGTCGAGGGATTCCGCCCACGCTTCCGGATCCAGATTGTGCTTGGCGGGTCCGGCTTTGAGAGCGCGGAGCAGGGCCCTGGCCGACTCCCTCATCTCGGCCGTCGTGCTGCCGCTCCCGGGGACGTCGGGGCCCGCCGCCAGGGCGTAGATCTCGCGCGCCATGGCCTGGCGTTCGCCCTTCGACACCTTCTTCCAGAACTTCAGGGCGTGCTGCAGCGACTCCTTGCGGGACGCGGCTTCCTCCGGGGTCTCACCCTTCGCCGCCCAGCGCTCGGGGTGGTGGACCTCTTCGTAGCGCTTCGTGGCCGCGCGGAGCGCCTTGTACAGGGTGACGCCGAGGACGAGGCCGGCTCCGGCCCCGGCGAGGCCCCATCCGACCGGGTTGCTCGCCAGGCCGGCCGTGCCCGCCGCCACCGCCGTCACGACGCCGGCCGCGGCCTTGGTGGACTCGCCCACCGCACCGCCGACCGTCTCCTTGCCGATCTTGGTGAGCTGCTTCTTCTTCGCGTACCCCTGCACCGTGCTCAGCGTTTCCACGTCTTTTTCGGCGCGCTGGAGGGTCTCGGCGGCGTCACGGGCCTCACCCATCGCCTCCCAGGCGGCGTCGACGGCCTCGGACACGACCTCCAGCCGTCCCTGGCCCTCATGGCCGTCATGGGCCCAGTAGGCATCCAGTGCGACGTAGGCCTCGGCTGCGGCCCAGTTGGCCTGCTCCCGCGACTCGTTCAGCCGGGCCAGTGATCCCGCGTGGACGACGCGGGGGTCTCCCAGCTTCTTGACCTCGTTGTACTTGCGGGCCGCCTTGCCGACGCGGAAGGCGGCCCGCATGCCCTTGATCCCGCCGATGGAAGCACTGGCGATACCGCTCGCCTCGGAGGCCACCGCGGCGTCCGCAGCCTTCTGGACCTTGGTCACCTCTTTGGCGATGGCGGCGCTGTAGCTTCCCGAACTGGTGGCGCCGACGACCGCGTCGGTCCCCTTGGTCTTGGCCTTCTTCTTCGCCGTGTGGTGTTTGGCCCCGGTCTCGTGCTGCTTGGCGCCCTTCATGTTCTTGTACGCGTCCATGCCGCTGACCACGGTGCCGGCCGCCTCCGTGAGGAGGTTCCCCGACGCCGCGGAGGTCCCCGAGGCGGCGGCGGAGTGCTTGAGACCCTCGTTGGCGGCGACGGCGGCCTGCTGGGTGAAGGCCGCGTTGGTGGGGGTCTGGAAGCCCTTGACGAAGGTGTCGATGGGTTCGAGGTTCTTCTTGAACCTGTCGAGGAGCGCGGCGATCCGGTCGCGGTAGTTCTTTTTCTTCTTCGCTCCGGCTGGCGCGGCGCCGCTCTCCGCCGCGCTGCCTTCCTCGGTGTTCCGGGCGCGCTGCACCGCCGCGGTCACGGCCCGGTTGCCGGCGCGGGACTGCATTTCGAGGAGGCCGCGCTCCGTGGGGCGTATGGACGTACTTCCGGTCCTCCCGATCCGGCTACCTTCCCGACGCTGCGAGGCCGACGTCAGGACGGCCGCGGACTGCCGCGTGGAGGTGCGGTGGATCGGGGTGCTCATGAATGTGCCTCTCCTGTACCGGACCGGGGGAGGCGAAAGGTAGCCGGGGCCGGCCAACGGAAGGGATGCGGCAGGGAAACTCCTTACAGACACTGCGGGGCGCGTGTGCTGCTGAGCCTTCTGGCAGAGGTATTCCACATACTCAGAGGGATGAGCAGCACCTTCCCTCTCGCTCATTCCGGTCCGAGGGGGGAAGCTGTGCTGATCCCTTTGGGGAGGGGAGAATTCAGACTGTGGCGGCGGAATGGAATTGGGAAACCGGTAAAGGATTGTTGGGCATCGATGATCCCGCTGAGTGGGATACCGCATTCGAGCGCGGGGCGCCGCATCTCGGCACGGCGGCGATCGGGTTGGCATTCCAGTGTTCCCTGGAGGAGGCGTCTCCCAGGATCGTCAGGGCGATGGGGCTGCCGGACGTCGGTCAGCGGGGGTTCGCATTCACCGCGGCGGGCACCGCAGCCCGGCTCAACAACGGGCTGACCCCGGAGCTGTACGCGGCGCTGCGTGCCGAAGGCCCCGGTGGCATCGCCGACGACGCCATCAGGGACACCCTGACCTTCGTGCCGTTCCGGGAACTGCCGCGGTGGTTCAAGTGCACGGCGGCGTGCATGAGAGTGCGGGACAAGCTGGAGCACTGGTGGACGCTGGCAGCGTATGCGGCCGGCGATGCACGGCAAGCTCTGCGCGGACGCAGTTCCTGAACATGGTGCGCCCGCCGACGGCTTGCCGGGGAAGCCGTGGTCCAAGCCGTACCTGATCTGAGCTGCACGCCGAACGCCTGTGCCTAGTAAGTTCGCTGCCGCGTATGTTTCTGGTGAGGTCGGCGTGACGGGGGTTGCGTGGTGGTGGGGTATCGGCCGACGGACTGGCATGTGCTGGATCTGGAGAGGGATCCGACGCCGGGGGATCCGGTCCGGGTGAAGTCGCTGGCCAAGAGCCTGCATGATTTCGCGGACGATGTGCAGGATGCTTTGCGGCTGGTGCAGGGGATGGCGGGTGAGGATGCCGTCCTGTCGATGGTGGGCAAGACGGCTGAGGTGTTCCGGGACGAGTTCTCGGGTGTCCCGAAGAACTTGAAGAAGCTGAAGAAGTCCTACGACCTGGCCGGCGATGCGCTGGCCGCGTACTGGCCGCAGCTGGAGCGTGCGCAGGCCCTGGCGGACAAGGCGCTGGCCAAGGGGCGCGAAGCCCAGGCCGATCTGTCCTCCGCGAAGTCCCGCCTCACGACAGCCGATTCCTGGGTCACGCGGGCGAACAAGGAGGCGGACAAGTACAAGGACGATCCGACCGGTGGCAAGGACGTCGACAAGCCCGACGAGGCGAAGGTCCGCGCCGCCACCCGCGCCGCCCAGAGCGCCAAGTCCGGAGAATGTCTTCAGTAAATCAGTTTTCCATCTTTTGAAATTCTAGATCCGAGACAACCAGATCCGAGACGGGTCGAGACGCATGGGCAACGGCAGATGAGCAACACTTTCAAATACCGCCTTCGGAGTCCTCTCGGGGGCCTGGCCGCAGATCTGACAGCGCAACGTCGGGCTCCGGGTGCGGGCACCGGTAGTGCCGGCGGGGCGGGAGAGGGGTTTCGCCTGCAGATCTACCGGAAGGTATGGCTGGCTCTTCCCGACGGCATCAACTGGCGTGACGCCGCATGGCTTTCGTACGGGCTCTCGGTGCACTCCGCCGAGCTGGCCCCGGCCCACCCGGACGGTCTGCTCATCGAGGTCAGCGCCCTCACCTTCCCTCCCGTCTTCTTCCGGTCGGAGGTGGCGGCGCTCGCGATGGACGGGTGGGTGCGCAACGAATTCGGCCTCCCGGACCGCGGTCTCCGCGCCGTCTTCGACGGTGGCACCGGTGCGTACCGGTTCCACTGGGGAGACGACCAGGCCCCCTTCGCGGACGAATCCTGACCGGGGAGAGAAGGGGCAGGCGGGGTCATCGCCGAAACGGGCACCCCGTATGAGCCGAGGTTCGCCGTGTCCGGCTCACCGGTGACGACGGGCCCTTGTACGGGCAGCGCCGGGCACGAGCGGTGAGAGGCCGCGCGCCGTTTCCTGGCGGAGTTCGCCGCCGAGTTCGCGCAGGTCGCGACAGGACACGGAGGGGAGATCACGTATCGGGCGGGCGGCGAGGCCCGGGTCCTGGTCCAGCCCGGTCTCGGCTACGTCGAGCAGATCTTCCGGGGCGACGAATGCGCCATCCACCGCAGTGACACCCGGGACAGCTGGCTCGTGCAGGAGTATGCCGGGCCCTGGTACGTGCTGGACCGGCCCCGGCTGGGTGATCGCGACCCCGCCCCTGCCGGCGGAGGCGGCCGCGTTCCTGCGTGCCTACGCCCCGGGCTGCCGGCCGATCGACTACGACGCGCTCGAACGCGACGAGCCCCGGAACTGAGAAGCCGGGCGACGGGGGCCGGGCGACGAAGGCCGGGGGCGGGCCCGCCGACCGCGAGCGGCCGCGATCGTGTCGCGCGTGCAGGACGGATGCGGGCCCCGGCGGCGGGAGATCACCTGCGCGGCCGGTGACGCCCGGAGGACCCCGCGTCGGCACCGCCGACGTGGCGGGCCGGCCCGGAGAGTTTGATCCACGTCACTCCGGGGGTATCCTCTCCGGCTCGATTCGCCAGGTCCCCGCCCCGTGTGGCAGACTGTCGGGGTTGCTCGGTTGAGTGCCGATGCTGCGCGCCTCCCGCCGGGAGGACCGGAAGCGAGTCCCACAGTACTCGTCGCTCCAACTGCCCCAGGGCAGCGCTGGGGCGGACGTACGGGAATCTTCCGGGAAGTGTCAGCGGGGTGCCGGCCAGGCGCCCGGTGGGTGTTCGGCCCCCGGTCCTGCGGTCGTCTTTGGGACGGGCCGTGTCCCTGGTAGGGAAATCCGTTGATGGATATCTCCGCGCCGAGGACGCGACACACCCGACCGCGTGGGTCGGAGGCGGGGACGCGAACCCCCGGGTTGCGGAGCGTTTCACTAGACAAAGGACTACTGAGTAGCCATGGCGGGACAGAAGATCCGCATCCGGCTCAAGGCCTACGACCACGAGGTCATCGATTCCTCGGCGAAGAAGATCGTCGAGACGGTGACACGCACTGGTGCGTCGGTCGCGGGCCCGGTGCCGCTGCCCACTGAGAAGAACGTGTACTGCGTCATCAAGTCGCCGCACAAGTACAAGGACTCGCGCGAGCACTTCGAGATGCGCACGCACAAGCGCCTGATCGACATCCTCGACCCGACGCCCAAGACCGTTGACTCTCTGATGCGACTCGACCTCCCGGCCGGTGTCGACATCGAGATCAAGCTCTAGGGGATGTGGTCTGAGAATGGCTAAGCAGATCAAGGGCATCCTGGGCGAGAAGCTCGGCATGACGCAGGTGTGGGACGAGAACAACCGTGTTGTTCCGGTCACCGTCGTCAAGGCGAGCCCGAACGTCGTGACCCAGGTCCGTACGAATGACTCCGACGGCTACGAGTCGGTCCAGATCGCCTTCGGCGAGATCGACCCGCGCAAGGTGAACAAGCCCCTCAAGGGTCACTTCGCCAAGGCCGACGTCACCCCCCGCCGTCACCTCGTCGAGATCCGTACCGCTGACGCCAGCGAGTACGTCCTCGGCCAGGAGATCACCGCCGAGACCTTCGAGGCCGGCGTCAAGGTGGACGTGACCGGCAAGAGCAAGGGCAAGGGCTTCGCCGGTGTCATGAAGCGTCACAACTTCCATGGCCTCGGCGCCGGCCACGGTGTCCAGCGCAAGCACCGCTCTCCCGGGTCCATCGGTGGCTGTGCCACCCCCGGCCGTGTCTTCAAGGGCATGCGCATGGCGGGCCGCATGGGCAACGAGCGGGTCACCACCCAGAACCTGACCGTCCACGCCGTTGACGCGGAGAAGGGACTGCTCCTCATCAAGGGAGCCATCCCCGGTCCGAACGGCGGCCTCGTCCTGGTCCGCACCGCGGCCAAGGGGGCCTGAGGTAACGATGAGCACTGTTGACATCATTTCGCCGGCAGGCGACAAGACCGGGACGGTCGAGCTCCCCGCGGAGATCTTCGACGTCGAGAAGATCAGCATCCCGCTGCTTCACCAGGTCGTCGTCGCCCAGCTGGCCGCTGCCCGCCAGGGCACGCACAAGACCAAGACCCGCGCCGAGGTCCGTGGTGGCGGTAGGAAGCCCTACCGTCAGAAGGGCACCGGCCGCGCGCGCCAGGGCTCGACCCGCGCGCCCCAGTTCGTCGGTGGTGGCGTCGTGCACGGCCCGCAGCCGCGCGACTACTCGCAGCGGACCCCGAAGAAGATGAAGGCCGCGGCCCTGCGCCACGCCCTCACCGACCGGGCCCGCAACGCTCGCATCCACGTCGTCTCCGGCGTGGTCGAGGGCGAGAACCCCTCCACCAAGGCCGCGAAGGCACTGATCGGCAAGATCTCGGAGCGCAAGAACGTGCTCCTGGTCATCGACCGTGCCGACGAGGCCGCGCTGCTCTCCGCGCGCAACCTGCCCCAGGTCCACATCCTGGAGCCGGGCCAGCTGAACACGTACGACGTTCTCGTCTCGGACGACGTGGTCTTCACCCAGGCCGCTTTCGAGTCCTTCGTGTCCGGCCCCAAGGCCACCGACACCGAAGGGAGCGAAGCCTGATGGCTACGCGCCACCCGAGCATTGCCCCCAAGGCGGCCAAGGCCGCCAAGGCCGCGCGCGTCGCCAAGGCGAAGCGCCACGAGGCCGAGGGCAAGAACACCGTTGAGACGCCGATCAGCAAGAGCTTCACGGACCCCCGTGACGTCCTCATCAAGCCGGTCGTCTCCGAGAAGAGCTACGCGCTGCTCGACGAGGGCAAGTACACCTTCGTCGTCGCGCCGGGCGCCAACAAGACCCAGATCAAGCAGGCCGTCCAGGCGGTCTTCTCGGTCAAGGTCACCGGGGTCAACACGATCAACCGCCAGGGCAAGCGCAAGCGGACCAAGAGCGGTTTCGGCAAGCGTGCTGACACCAAGCGCGCCATCGTGACCCTCGCTGAGGGCGACCGTATCGACATCTTCGGCCAGGCCTCCTAACGGAGCGCCCTGGTCCGAATATCGGACGAGGACTGAGAAATGGGAATCCGCAAGTACAAGCCGACTACGCCGGGCCGTCGTGGCTCCAGCGTCGCCGACTTCGTCGAGGTCACGCGGTCCACGCCGGAGAAGTCGCTGGTCCGCCCGCTGCACAGCAAGGGCGGCCGTAACAACGCCGGTCGTGTGACCGTTCGCCACCAGGGTGGCGGACACAAGCGCGCCTACCGCGTCATCGACTTCCGTCGGCACGACAAGGACGGCGTGCCGGCGAAGGTCGCGCACATCGAGTACGACCCCAACCGCACCGCGCGCATCGCGCTGCTGCACTACGCGGACGGCGAGAAGCGCTACATCCTCGCCCCCCGCAACCTGTCGCAGGGCGACCGTGTCGAGAACGGTCCCGGGGCCGACATCAAGCCGGGCAACAACCTGGCACTGCGCAACATCCCGGTCGGTACCACGATCCACGCGATCGAGCTCCGTCCCGGTGGCGGTGCCAAGTTCGCCCGCTCCGCCGGTACCTCCGTGCAGCTGCTCGCGAAGGAGGGCCAGATGGCCCACCTGCGCATGCCGTCCGGAGAGATCCGCCTGGTCGACGTGCGCTGCCGCGCCACCGTCGGCGAGGTCGGCAACGCCGAGCAGTCGAACATCAACTGGGGCAAGGCCGGCCGCAAGCGCTGGCTGGGCGTCCGTCCGACCGTTCGCGGTGTGGCGATGAACCCGGTTGACCACCCGCACGGTGGTGGTGAAGGCAAGACCTCCGGTGGACGTCACCCGGTCTCGCCGTGGGGTCAGAAGGAGGGTCGTACTCGTTCGCCGAAGAAGGCTTCGAACAAGTACATCGTCCGCCGCCGCAAGACGAACAAGAAGCGCTAGGAGCGGGTTTAGATGCCGCGCAGTCTCAAGAAGGGGCCCTTCGTCGACGACCACCTCATCAAGAAGGTGGACGCCCAGAACGAAGCCGGTTCCAAGAACGTCATCAAGACCTGGTCCCGTCGCTCGATGATCATCCCGGCCATGCTCGGTCACACGATCGCGGTGCACAACGGCAAGATCCACATCCCGGTGTTTGTCACCGAGTCGATGGTCGGCCACAAGCTCGGCGAGTTCTCGCCGACGCGCACCTTCCGGGGTCACGTCAAGGACGACCGGAAGTCGAAGCGCCGCTAACGCGGGGTGGAATGACCATGACAGACACTGGAAGGACAACCATGGAAGCCAGGGCCCAGGCGCGGTACATCCGCGTCACGCCCATGAAGGCCCGCCGTGTGGTGGACCTTATCCGTGGCATGGATGCCACGGAGGCTCAGGCGGTCCTGCGTTTCGCCCCGCAGGCCGCGAGCGTGCCCGTCGGCAAGGTGCTTGACAGCGCCATCGCCAACGCCGCACACAACTACGACCACACCGACGCCGACAGCCTCGTCATCTCCGAGGCGTACGTCGACGAGGGTCCGACCCTGAAGCGGTTCCGTCCGCGCGCCCAGGGCCGCGCCTACCGGATCCGCAAGCGGACCAGCCACATCACCGTGGTCGTCAGCAGCAAGGAAGGAACCCGGTAATGGGCCAGAAGGTTAACCCGCATGGGTTCCGGCTCGGCATCACCACGGACTTCAAGTCCCGGTGGTACGCCGACAAGCTGTACAAGGACTACGTCAAGGAAGACGTCGCCATCCGTCGGATGATGACGTCCGGCATGGAGCGCGCCGGCATCTCGAAGGTGGAGATCGAGCGCACCCGTGACCGTGTGCGGGTGGACATCCACACCGCGCGTCCCGGCATCGTCATCGGCCGCCGCGGCGCCGAGGCCGACCGCATCCGCGGTGACCTCGAGAAGCTCACGGGCAAGCAGGTCCAGCTCAACATCCTCGAGGTGAAGAGCCCGGAGACCGACGCTCAGCTGGTGGCCCAGGCCGTCGCCGAGCAGCTGTCCTCCCGCGTCTCCTTCCGTCGTGCCATGCGCAAGAGCATGCAGGGCACGATGAAGGCCGGCGCCAAGGGCATCAAGATCCAGTGCGGTGGCCGTCTCGGCGGCGCCGAGATGTCCCGCTCGGAGTTCTACCGCGAGGGCCGCGTGCCCCTGCACACGCTCCGTGCGAACGTCGACTACGGCTTCTTCGAGGCCAAGACGACCTTCGGCCGCATCGGTGTGAAGGTCTGGATCTACAAGGGCGACGTCAAGAACATCGCCGAGGTCCGCGCCGAGAACGCCGCCGCCCGTGCGGGCAACCGCCCGGCCCGCGGTGGCGGCCCCGGCGGCGACCGCCCGGCACGTGGCGGCGGTCGTGGTGGCGAGCGTGGCGGCCGCGGCCGCAAGCCGCAGCAGCAGTCCGCGCCGGCAGCCGAGGCCCCCAAGGCCGACGCTCCCGCCGCCGCTGCCGCTCCGGCTGAGAGCACCGGAACGGAGGCCTGACCGACATGCTGATCCCTCGTAGGGTCAAGCACCGCAAGCAGCACCACCCCAAGCGCCGTGGTCAGGCCAAGGGTGGTACGACGGTCGCGTTCGGCGAGTACGGCATTCAGGCCCTCACGCCGGCGTACGTCACGAACCGCCAGATCGAAGCGGCTCGTATCGCGATGACCCGCCACATCAAGCGTGGCGGCAAGGTCTGGATCAACATCTACCCGGACCGCCCGCTGACCAAGAAGCCCGCCGAGACCCGCATGGGTTCCGGTAAGGGATCCCCCGAGTGGTGGATCGCGAACGTGCACCCGGGTCGGGTCATGTTCGAGCTGTCCTACCCCAACGAGAAGATCGCCCGTGAGGCCCTCACTCGCGCAGCCCACAAGCTGCCGATGAAGTGCCGGATCGTCAAGCGCGAGGCAGGTGAAGCGTGATGTCGGCCGGTACCAAGGCGTCCGAGCTGCGCGAACTGGGTGACGAGGAGCTTCTCGCGAAGCTCCGCGAAGCCAAGGAAGAGCTGTTCAACCTCCGCTTCCAGGCGGCGACCGGTCAGCTCGAGAACCACGGGCGGCTCAAGGCCGTCCGCAAGGACATCGCGCGGATCTACACCCTGATGCGTGAGCGCGAGCTGGGCATCGAGACGGTGGAGAGTGCCTGATGAGCGAGAGCAACGTGACTGAAGAGACCAAGACGAGCCGCGGTTTCCGCAAGACCCGTGAGGGTCTGGTCGTCAGCGACAAGATGGACAAGACCGTCGTCGTCGCCGTCGAGGACCGCGTGAAGCACGCGCTGTACGGCAAGGTCATCCGCCGTACGAACAAGCTCAAGGCCCACGACGAGCAGAACGCTGCCGGCGTCGGCGACCGGGTGGTCATCATGGAGACCCGGCCGCTGTCCGCGACGAAGCGCTGGCGCATCGTCGAGATCCTCGAGAAGGCCAAGTAATCCCTCCTAGGGGGGCACCCTAGGAACAGTTCCGCCAGGCTCGGGGCGGGCCGCCGTACCAGACGGCCCGCCCCGGGAACCGGCAGACAATCAGGAGATAGACGTGATCCAGCAGGAGTCGCGACTGCGTGTCGCCGACAACACTGGTGCGAAGGAGATCCTTTGCATCCGTGTGCTCGGTGGCTCCGGTCGCCGCTACGCGGGCATCGGTGACGTCATCGTCGCCACCGTCAAGGACGCGATCCCCGGCGGCAATGTGAAGAAGGGTGACGTCATCAAGGCGGTCATCGTTCGCACCGTCAAGGAGCGCCGCCGTCCCGACGGCTCGTACATCCGCTTCGACGAGAACGCCGCCGTCATTCTGAAGAACGACGGCGACCCTCGCGGCACCCGTATCTTCGGCCCTGTCGGCCGTGAGCTGCGCGAGAAGAAGTTCATGAAGATCATCTCGCTCGCGCCGGAGGTGCTGTAAGCATGAAGATCAAGAAGGGCGACCTGGTTCAGGTCATCACCGGTAAGGACAAGGGCAAGCAGGGCAAGGTCATTGCCGCTTACCCGCGCGACGAGCGCGTCCTGGTCGAGGGTGTCAACCGGGTCAAGAAGCACACGAAGGCCGGTCCCACCGCTCGCGGTTCGCAGGCCGGTGGCATCGTCACGACCGAGGCGCCCGTCCACGTCTCCAACGTCCAGCTGGTCGTTGAGAAGGACGGAAACAAGGTCGTCACGCGCGTCGGTTTCCGCTTCGACGACGAGGGCAACAAGATCCGCGTTGCCAAGCGGACGGGTGAGGACATCTGATGGCTACCACCACCACTCCGCGTCTCAAGACGAAGTACCGCGAGGAGATCGCGGGCAAGCTGCAGGAAGAGTTCTCCTACGAGAACGTCATGCAGACCCCGGGTCTCGTCAAGATCGTGGTCAACATGGGTGTCGGCGACGCCGCCCGTGACTCGAAGCTCATGGACGGTGCCGTCCGCGACCTGACCACCATCACGGGTCAGAAGCCGGCCGTCACCAAGGCCCGGAAGTCCATCGCGCAGTTCAAGCTGCGCGAGGGTCAGCCGATCGGCTGCCACGTCACGCTTCGTGGCGACCGCATGTGGGAGTTCCTGGACCGCACCCTGTCGCTCGCGCTGCCGCGCATCCGCGACTTCCGTGGTCTGTCTCCCAAGCAGTTCGACGGCCGTGGCAACTACACCTTCGGTCTCACCGAGCAGGTCATGTTCCACGAGATCGACCAGGACAAGATCGACCGCGTCCGGGGTATGGACATCACCGTGGTCACCACGGCGACCAACGACGCCGAAGGCCGTGCCCTTCTCCGTCACCTCGGCTTCCCCTTCAAGGAGGCGTAAGCGAGATGGCGAAGAAGGCTCTGATTGCCAAGGCTGCTCGTAAGCCCAAGTTCGGTGTACGTGGCTACACGCGCTGCCAGCGCTGCGGCCGTCCGCACTCCGTGTACCGCAAGTTCGGCCTCTGCCGCGTGTGCCTTCGTGAGATGGCTCACCGCGGCGAGCTGCCGGGCGTGACCAAGAGCTCCTGGTAATCCCCCAAAAGGGAATGCCCGGACGCTCTCGGTAAGCAGTGGGTTGGCAGATGCCCTCTCCTCCATGGCTTAGGCTAGGAGGGTTGGGCGTCTGCCGCCCGAACGCATGTGGGTACAGCCCACTAGTTAACGCTTACTACGCCGTAGGTCCCCGCACCGCACCCGTCCCGCCACTGAGTGGGGAGAGGGATGGCGCATACAGGAAACCCCGGCGAGAGAGGCCGAAGGCCAATTCATGACCATGACTGATCCCATCGCAGACATGCTTACCCGTCTGCGTAACGCGAACTCGGCGTACCACGACGATGTCGCGATGCCGCACAGCAAGATCAAGTCGCACATCGCAGAGATCCTCCAGCAGGAGGGCTTCATCACCGGCTGGAAGGTCGAGGACGCCGAGGTCGGCAAGAAGCTCGTCCTCGAGCTGAAGTTCGGCCCGAACCGTGAGCGCTCCATCGCGGGCATCAAGCGGATCTCGAAGCCGGGTCTGCGCGTGTACGCGAAGTCCACCTCCCTGCCCAAGGTGCTCGGTGGCCTCGGCGTGGCGATCATCTCCACGTCGCACGGTCTCCTCACTGGACAGCAGGCCGGCAAGAAGGGCGTAGGCGGAGAAGTTCTCGCCTACGTCTGGTAGCGGAAGGGAACGGAGGAAACAGCTATGTCGCGTATTGGCAAGCTCCCCATCACGGTTCCCGCCGGCGTGGACGTCACCATCGACGGCCGTACGGTTCAGGTGAAGGGCCCCAAGGGCTCTCTCTCCCACACCGTCGCGGCGCCGATCGAGGTCGCCAAGGGTGAGGACGGCATTCTCAATGTCACCCGCCCGAACGACGAGCGTCAGAACAAGGCCCTGCACGGCCTGTCCCGCACGCTGGTGGCGAACATGATCACCGGCGTGACCACGGGTTACGTGAAGAAGCTCGAAATCAGCGGTGTCGGTTACCGCGTCCTGGCGAAGGGTTCCAACCTGGAATTCTCGCTCGGCTACAGCCACTCGATCACGGTCGAGGCGCCCGAGGGCATCTCGTTCAAGGTCGAGAACCCGACGCACTTCTCGGTCGAGGGAATCGACAAGCAGAAGGTCGGCGAGGTTGCGGCCAACATCCGCAAGCTGCGCAAGCCCGACCCGTACAAGGCCAAGGGCGTCAAGTACGAGGGCGAAGTCGTCCGGCGCAAGGTCGGAAAGGCGGGTAAGTAAGCCATGGCATACGGTGTCAAGATTGCTAAGGGCGACGCTTACAAGCGTGCTGCCATCAAGCGACGTCACATCCGCATCCGGAAGCACATCTCCGGTACGGCTGAGCGGCCTCGCCTGGTCGTGACGCGCTCGAACCGCCACATCGTGGCCCAGGTGATCGACGACGTGAAGGGTCACACCCTCGCGTCCGCGTCCACCCTGGACACGTCGATCCGCGGCGGCGAGAACGACAAGTCCGAGCAGGCCAAGTCGGTCGGCGCCCTGGTCGCCGAGCGCGCCAAGGCCGCCGGTGTCGAGACTGTCGTATTCGACCGTGGTGGAAACCAGTACGCCGGGCGCATTGCCGCTCTGGCGGACGCCGCCCGCGAAGCCGGACTCAAGTTCTGAGTCCTGGTTCCGTAGCTAGCGGAAACAGAGAGAGGTAATTCCAATGGCTGGACCCCAGCGCCGCGGAAGCGGTGCCGGTGGCGGCGAGCGGCGGGACCGGAAGGGCCGTGACGGCGGCGCTGCTGCCGAGAAGACCGCGTACGTCGAGCGCGTCGTCGCGATCAACCGTGTCGCCAAGGTTGTGAAGGGTGGTCGTCGCTTCAGCTTCACCGCGCTGGTCGTGGTGGGCGACGGTGACGGCACCGTGGGTGTCGGTTACGGCAAGGCCAAGGAGGTGCCGGCCGCCATCGCCAAGGGTGTTGAGGAGGCCAAGAAGCACTTCTTCAAGGTTCCCCGTATCCAGGGCACCATCCCGCACCCGATCACGGGCGAGAAGGCCGCGGGCGTCGTCCTGCTCAAGCCTGCTTCTCCCGGTACCGGCGTCATCGCCGGTGGCCCGGTGCGTGCTGTGCTCGAGTGCGCCGGCGTTCACGACATCCTGTCGAAGTCGCTCGGCTCTTCCAACGCGATCAACATCGTGCACGCGACCGTGGCGGCCCTCAAGGGCCTGCAGCGTCCCGAGGAGATCGCGGCCCGCCGTGGTCTGCCCCTCGAGGACGTCGCCCCCGCGGCTCTGCTTCGTGCACGTGCGGGAGCGGGTGCGTAGTCATGGCCCAGCTCAGGATCACGCAGAAGAAGTCGTTCATCGGCAGCAAGCAGAACCACCGCGACACCCTTCGTTCGCTTGGTCTCAAGCGGATCAACGATGTGGTCGTCAAGGAGGACCGCCCCGAGTTCCGCGGAATGGTTCACACCGTCCGCCACCTCGTGACGGTTGAGGAGGTCGACTGATCATGGCGGAGAACAACCCGCTCAAGATCCACAACCTCCGTCCCGCCCCGGGCGCCAAGACCGCGAAGACGCGAGTCGGTCGTGGTGAAGCGTCCAAGGGTAAGACGGCCGGTCGTGGTACCAAGGGCACGAAGGCCCGCTACCAGGTTCCGGAGCGCTTCGAGGGTGGCCAGATGCCCCTCCACATGCGTCTCCCGAAGCTCAAGGGCTTCCGGAACCCGTTCAAGACCGAGTACCAGGTCGTGAACCTCGACAAGCTGGCGTCGCTGTACCCCGAGGGTGGCGAGGTCACCGTCGAGGGACTCGTCGCCAACGGTGCGGTGCGCAAGAACAGCCTCGTCAAGGTCCTCGGCCAGGGCGAGATCTCCGTGGCACTGCAGGTGACGGTCGACGCCGTCTCCGGCTCCGCCAAGGAGAAGATCACCGCCGCCGGCGGTACCGTCACCGAGCTGGTCTGAGTACGTCAGGCAACCCGATGACATGAGCGATCCCTGACCGGGGGTGCCCCACAAAAGGGGCATCCCCGGTTGGTCGTTCCTAGGGAAGCGGTGTCGCCGGTAAGGTGGCCTGCGCTGCTGATTTTCGCCCGGTGTGCCGCCAGGGAACTCCAGGTGGCTCCTGACTGTTAGTTAGCTGTCCGTTACTTATTCGTCGAACCTCAAGACCGTCACCTCTGGCGCACTTGCGCGGGGGTCGCAGGAGGCACCGTGCTCACCGCGTTCGCCCGGGCGTTCAAGACGCCCGACCTGCGCAAGAAGCTGCTCTTCACGCTCGGCATCATCGTGGTCTATCGGGTGGGTACGCACATCCCGATCCCGGGAGTCGACTATACGAACGTCCAGGCCTGTATCGATCAGGCGAGCAATGGGAACCAGGGTCTGTTCGGCCTGGTGAACATGTTCAGTGGTGGCGCGCTGCTGCAGATCACGATCTTCGCCCTCGGCATCATGCCGTACATCACGGCGAGCATCATCCTGCAGCTGTTGACCGTGGTGATCCCGCGTCTGGAGGCCCTCAAGAAGGAGGGTCAGGCAGGCACGGCGAAAATCACGCAGTACACCCGTTATCTGACGGTGGCCCTGGCCATCCTGCAGGGCACCGGCCTGGTGGCCACCGCCCGCAGCGGTGCGCTCTTCACGGGCTGCACGGTCGGCGGTCAGATCGTTCCCGACCAGTCGATCTTCGTCACCATCACGATGGTCATCACCATGACCGCCGGTACGGCCGCCGTCATGTGGCTCGGTGAGCTCATCACCGACCGCGGCATCGGCAACGGCATGTCCATCCTGATGTTCATCTCGATCGCCGCGACGTTCCCGTCGGCGCTGTGGGCCATCAAGCAGCAGGGCACCCTCGCGGACGGCTGGATCGAGTTCGGCACCGTCATCGCGGTCGGCCTCGTCATGGTCGGCCTGGTGGTCTTCGTCGAGCAGGCCCAGCGCCGCATCCCGGTCCAGTACGCGAAGCGGATGATCGGCCGCCGCTCCTACGGCGGCACGTCGACGTACATCCCGCTGAAGGTCAACCAGGCCGGCATCATCCCTGTGATCTTCGCCTCGTCGCTGCTGTACATCCCGGCGCTGGTGGCCCAGTTCGCGGGCGGGACCTCCGGCTGGAAGACCTGGATCGAGCAGAACCTCACCAAGGGCGACCACCCGATCTACATCGCCACGTACTTCCTGTTGATCGTTTTCTTCGCCTTCTTCTACGTGGCGATCTCGTTCAACCCCGAGGAAGTCGCGGACAACATGAAGAAGTATGGTGGCTTCATCCCGGGCATCCGGGCCGGCCGGCCGACGGCTGAGTACCTGGGATACGTACTCAACCGGATCACCTGGCCGGGTTCGCTGTATCTGGGCCTGATCGCTCTCGTACCGACGATGGCGTTGGTTGGTTTCGGGGCAAACCAGAACTTCCCGTTCGGTGGCACCAGCATCCTGATCATCGTGGGTGTCGGTCTGGAGACGGTGAAGCAGATCGAGAGCCAGCTCCAGCAGCGCAATTACGAAGGGTTCCTCCGCTGATGCGAATCGTCCTCGTCGGGCCGCCCGGGGCGGGCAAGGGAACGCAGGCGGCGTTCCTCGCCAAGAACCTGTCGATCCCGCACATCTCCACGGGCGACCTCTTCCGTGCGAACATCAGCCGGCAGACGGAACTGGGCAAACTGGCGAAGTCGTACATGGACGAGGGCAACCTCGTGCCGGACGAGGTCACCATCGCGATGGCGAAGGACCGCATGGAGCAGCCGGACGCCGTGAACGGCTTCCTGCTGGACGGCTTCCCGCGGAACGTCTCGCAGGCCGAGGCGCTGGACCAGGCGCTCAAGGCCGACGGCGTGGAGCTGGACGGGGTGCTCGACCTGGAGGTCCCCGAGGACGAGGTGGTCAAGCGCATCGCCGGCCGCCGCATCTGCCGCAAGGATTCGAGTCACGTCTTCCACGTGACGTACAGCCCGCCGCAGAAGGAAGGCGTCTGTGACGCCTGCGGCGGGGAGCTGTACCAGCGCGACGACGACACCGAGGAGACCGTCCGCAAGCGCCTGGAGGTCTACCACACCCAGACGGAGCCGATCATCGACTACTACCGGGCCCAGGGCCTGGTCGTGACGATCTCGGCGCTCGGCAAGGTGGACGAGGTCACCCGGCGCGCGATGGACGCTCTCACGGCCCAGTCCGAGAGCAGGAACGACAGCGAGGGCGGCGGCCAGTAGCCGCCCTGGCCGGTTCGGCCGCGGTGCCCTCGCAGGGCGCCGCGGCCTTACTGTTGTGTACGTACCCCAGCAGGCAGAGAAGACGGAGAGCGCGGGCCCCCATGGTGCAGATCAAGACCCCCGAGCAGATCGCCAAGATGCGTGAGGCGGGCCTGGTCGTCGCCGCCGTCCACGCGGCGACCCGGGAAGCGGCGGTGCCCGGTGCCACGACCCGCGATCTCGACCAGGTCGCCCGCAAGGTGCTCGACGAGCACGGGGCGAAGCCGAACTTCCTGGGCTACGGCGGCTTTCCCGCCACCATCTGCACCTCGGTGAACGAGGTCGTCGTGCACGGCATCCCGAGCGACGACGTCGTCCTCAAGGACGGCGACATCATCTCCATCGACGCGGGCGCGATCGTCGACGGCTGGCACGGGGACGCCGCGTTCACGGCGTTCGTGGGCTCCGGCCACGCTCCGGAGCTCGTCGAGCTGTCCCGGGTGACCGAGGAGTCGATGTGGGCCGGGATCGCGGCGATGAAACTGGGGAACCGGCTCGTCGACGTCTCCCGCGCCATCGAGACGTATATCCGCCGCCAGCCGAAGCCCGGCGGCGGCAAGTACGGGATCGTCGAGGACTACGGCGGCCACGGCATCGGCACCGAGATGCACATGGACCCCCACCTGCTGAACTACGTGGAGCGACGGCGGGGCAAGGGGCCGAAGCTGGTCGCCGGGTTCTGCCTCGCCATCGAGCCGATGGTGTCGCTGGGGACGCCCCGGACCGAGGTGCTGGCCGACGACTGGACCGTCATCACGACGGACGGTACGTGGTCGTCGCACTGGGAGCACTCCGTCGCCCTGACGGAGGAGGGGCCGCTCGTCCTCACGGCGCCGGACGGGGGCCGGGCGAAGCTGGCCGAGCTGGGGATCACGGCTGCGCCTGATCCCCTGGCGTAGCCCCCAGGGGGGCAGGAAGGCTCTGCCGAACGGCGGTGTGTCGGCCGGCGGGGGCTGGTCGCGCAGTTCCCCGCGTCCCTGAAGGGGCGCGTCCTGGCATAGGGATCTTGCTTGTGGGGCAGACTTTCTCGATTCGTCTTTCCGGGGGCCCTGACGTAGACTGACTCGTCGGCTCTCGTGCATCCGCATGTCTGCATGTGGTAAGCGCGGAGTCGATCAAGGTAGTCGATTCGAAGGGCGAAGCGTGGCCAAGAAGCAAGGTGCCATCGAGATCGAGGGCACTGTCGTCGAGTCTCTTCCGAACGCCATGTTCAAGGTTGAGCTCCAGAACGGCCACCAGGTTCTGGCACACATCAGCGGCAAGATGCGTATGCACTACATCCGCATCCTCCCTGACGACCGGGTCGTGGTGGAGCTGTCTCCGTACGACCTGACGCGTGGCCGGATCGTCTACCGGTACAAGTAGATCTTGCCTGTGCCCCGCTTCCGCGGGGCGGTGGCACTGACCCGGAGAACCTCACCAATGAAGGTCAAGCCGAGCGTCAAGAAGATCTGCGACAAGTGCAGGGTGATCCGCCGTCACGGCCGGGTCATGGTCATCTGCGAAAACCCGCGCCACAAGCAGCGCCAGGGCTGACGCACGACCGCACCTTCTGCACCCGCAGAACTTCGCGCGACGCAGTACATGTTCATACGCAGAGCCCGGATCCGCTGTCCGCAGGGATCCGACACCCCCGGTCGGAGGCCGGGGACCCGATCCGTACCGAATCTTCGCGGCAGAGGATGACGGCGGGTGGGAGCCGGTTCTGTGGAAGACCTCCGAACGACAACTGGAGCCATTGAATGGCACGCGTTTCCGGTGTTGACATCCCGCGCGAAAAGCGCGTGGAGGTTGCCCTCACCTACGTGTTCGGCATTGGCCGGACTCTTTCGCAGAAGACGCTGGCGGACACCGGCGTGAACCCCGACACGCGCGTCCGTGACCTCTCCGAGGAGGAGCTGGTCCGGATCCGCGAGTACGTGGACGCCAACTTCAAGACCGAGGGTGACCTCCGCCGTGAGGTCCAGGCCGACATCCGCCGCAAGGTCGAGATCGGCACGTACCAGGGTCTGCGTCACCGTCGTGGACTGCCCGTCCGCGGTCAGCGCACCAGCACGAACGCCCGTACCCGCAAGGGCCCGCGTCGCGCCATCGCCGGCAAGAAGAAGCCGGGCAAGAAGTAGTCCTCAGCGGACAACGCTTCATCAGCGGTCTTCGCTGTAGGACCGACCACCTCCCCGTAGGAGTTATAGATGCCCCCCAAGGGTCGTCAGGGCGCTGCCAAGAAGGTGCGCCGCAAGGAAAAGAAGAACGTCGCTCACGGTCACGCGCACATCAAGAGCACGTTCAACAACACCATCGTCTCGATCACGGACCCCTCGGGCAACGTGATCTCCTGGGCCTCCGCCGGCCACGTCGGCTTCAAGGGCTCGCGCAAGTCCACCCCCTTCGCCGCGCAGATGGCCGCCGAGTCGGCCGCCCGCCGCGCGCAGGAGCACGGCATGCGCAAGGTCGACGTCTTCGTCAAGGGTCCCGGCTCCGGCCGTGAGACCGCGATCCGCTCCCTCCAGGCCACCGGCCTCGAGGTCGGCTCGATCCAGGACGTGACGCCCACGCCGCACAACGGCTGCCGTCCGCCCAAGCGCCGTCGCGTCTGACGCACGGTTGTCTTAGTTTTTCCCAGGGTCCGGGCGGTACAGCTCTTCGGAGACGTGCCGCCCGTACCCTTGCAGTAACAGTTGGGCGTCAAATAGCGGGCGCCCCTGACTGAAGGATCGCACCATGCTTATTGCTCAGCGTCCGTCGCTGACCGAAGAGGTCGTCGACGAATTCCGCTCCCGGTTCGTGATCGAGCCGCTGGAGCCGGGCTTCGGCTACACCCTCGGCAACTCCCTCCGTCGTACGCTCCTCTCCTCGATCCCCGGCGCCGCTGTCACCAGCATCCGGGTCGACGGTGTCCTGCACGAGTTCACCACCGTGCCGGGCGTCAAGGAGGACGTCACCGACCTGATCCTCAACATCAAGCAGCTGGTCGTCTCCTCGGAGCACGACGAGCCGGTCGTGATGTACCTGCGCAAGCAGGGCCCGGGTCTGGTCACCGCCGCAGACATCGCGCCCCCGGCCGGTGTCGAGGTCCACAACCCCGACCTCGTCCTCGCCACGCTCAACGGCAAGGGCAAGCTGGAGATGGAGCTGACCGTCGAGCGCGGTCGCGGCTACGTCTCCGCCGTGCAGAACAAGCAGGTCGGTCAGGAGATCGGGCGCATCCCGGTCGACTCGATCTACTCGCCCGTTCTCAAGGTCACCTACAAGGTCGAGGCGACCCGTGTCGAGCAGCGCACCGACTTCGACAAGCTGATCGTCGACGTCGAGACCAAGCAGGCCATGCGTCCCCGTGACGCCATGGCGTCGGCCGGCAAGACCCTGGTCGAGCTGTTCGGTCTGGCGCGCGAGCTCAACATCGACGCCGAGGGCATCGACATGGGCCCGTCCCCGACGGACGCCGCCCTCGCCGCCGATCTCGCCCTGCCGATCGAGGAGCTCGAGCTCACCGTTCGGTCGTACAACTGCCTCAAGCGCGAGGGCATCCACTCCGTGGGTGAGCTCGTGGCGCGGTCCGAGGCCGACCTGCTCGACATCCGCAACTTCGGTGCGAAGTCGATCGACGAGGTCAAGGCGAAGCTGGCCGGCATGGGCCTGGCCCTGAAGGACAGCCCGCCCGGATTCGACCCGACCGCCGCCGCCGACGCCTTCGGCGCGGACGACGACGTCGACGCGGGCTTCGTCGAGACCGAGCAGTACTGAGCGCTCCGCGAGATCACTTCGCCGGATCGGCTGAGAATTGACTGCGGGCCCGTCGCGGCTGGTCGCGCAGTTCCCCGCGTCCCTTTGGGGCGCGGGTCTTCCGGAGCCTTGGAAAAGGGTCCGGATCTTCGACAGGCGATCGCCTGCTCGGACACTGACCTCGGTACCTGATACGGCCGGGGCAGACACCTAGGAGAAAGACCATGCCGAAGCCTGCCAAGGGTGCCCGTCTGGGCGGCAGTGCCGCGCACGAGAAGCTGCTCCTCGCGAACCTCGCGAAGTCGCTCTTCGAGCACGGCAAGATCACGACCACCGAGGCGAAGGCCCGCCGCCTGCGGCCGTACGCCGAGCGTCTGGTCACCAAGGCGAAGAAGGGCGACCTTCACAACCGCCGTCAGGTCCTCTCGGTCATCACGGACAAGAGCATCGTGCACACGCTCTTCACCGAGATCGGCCCGCGCTACGAGAACCGCCCGGGTGGCTACACCCGTATCACCAAGATCGGTAACCGCCGTGGCGACAACGCGTCCATGGCCGTCATCGAGCTGGTGGAGGCCCTGACCGTGGCCCAGCAGGCCACCGGTGAGGCCGAGGCGGCGACGAAGCGCTCCGCGAAGGACGCCGAGGTCGAGACCAAGACCGAGGAGACCAAGACCGAGGAGACTCAGGTCGAGGACGCCAAGGTCGACGTGGCCAAGGGTGACGAGGCTGCCGAGGAGTCCAAGGACGCGTAAGACCGTCCTTCGACTGCGGCGCCGTCGTGGCTGATCGCGCAGTTCCCCGCGCCCCTTCAGGGGCGTGCTTGAGTGGGTCCGTTCCTTTCAGGGGCGGGCCCGCTCTCGTGTTCCTGAAAGGATCTCCAGGTGAGTGACGAAGCAGCGCCCGGCCATGTCCGCGTCCGGATGGACGTCTCGTACGACGGGAGCGAGTTCTCCGGGTGGGCCAAGCAGGCCGCGGGGCGCAGGACCGTACAGGGCGAGATCGAGGACGCGCTGCGGACCGTGACGCGGTCGGGTGAGGCGCTGTACGAGCTGACCGTGGCCGGGCGGACGGATGCGGGGGTGCATGCCCGCGGGCAGGTGGCGCATGTCGATCTGCCTGAGGAGCTGTGGGCCGAGCACCGGGAGAAGCTGCTCAAGCGGCTGGCCGGGCGGCTGCCCAAGGATGTGCGGGTGTGGGCGGTGACCGAGGCGCCGAGCGGGTTCAACGCGCGGTTCTCGGCGATGTGGCGGCGGTACGCCTACCGCGTGACCGACAATCCGGGCGGGGTCGACCCCCTGCTGCGCAGCCACGTCCTGTGGCACGACCGGCCGCTCGACGTCGACGCCATGAACGAGGCCGCCCAGGGGCTGCTCGGGGAGCACGACTTCGCCGCGTACTGCAAGAAGCGCGAGGGCGCCACCACCATCCGTACGCTCCAGGAGCTGCGGCTGGAGCGGGGGAGTGACCAGGTCGTCACGGCGACCGTGCGGGCGGACGCCTTCTGCCACAACATGGTGCGCTCGCTGATCGGGGCGCTGCTGTTCGTGGGGGACGGGCACCGGGGGGCCGACTGGCCGGCGAAGGTACTGGCCGCCGGGGTGCGGGACTCCGCGGTGCACGTGGTGCGGCCGCACGGGCTGACGCTGGAGGAGGTCGGCTACCCGGCGGACGAGCTGCTCGCCGCGCGGAACAAGGAGGCGCGCAACCGGCGGACGCTGCCCGGGGGCGCGGGAGTGTGCTGCTGAGCGGACGGGTGCGGGACCGGGGAAGGCCTGCCGGTGCCGCCTTCCCCGGGGCGGGGTCGTGGTCCGTCAGCCGGTGGTCCAGGCGGTGACGAGTTCCGTCAGGGCCTTCGTGGCGGTGCGGGCCCCGAAGCCGTCGCCCCGGGCCCGGGGGGCGAGCTCCACATGGAGGAACGTCGCGTGGCGCTGCTGCGCCGAGCGGCCCTGGACGTTCGTGGTGCCTTCCAGCGGGCACCGGTCCGACCAGCCCCGGCAGACCCGCAGACCGTCGGCCTCCATGCGGTCGGCCAGGGCGGTGGCCTCGCCGAGCGCGTTCTGCGCGGCCCCGGTGGAGACCACGGCCTCGTAGGGGCGGTCCGGCGCCTTGGCGAAGCCGTGCAGCTGCAGGCCGGGCACCCCGCGCTTCTGGAGCTCCACGACGACGGCGTGGAAGGCGCTGTCCTCGCGGTGGGCGACGTCAGCGGCCCCCTCGGAACCGGCGCGGCGGTGCGCGCCGGCCAGCACCAGCGACCCGCCGGGAGCGCCCTCCAGCAGGCGCACGCCGAGCAGTTCGGTGTCCCGGTCGGAGACGGGGTGCGGCACCTGGGCGCTCCAGCGGACCTCGGAGTCGGCGTTCAGATAGAGGCGGCCCCAGCGCCGGGCGGGACCGGACCGGGCGGCGATCTCGTCGTAACGGCGGCCGGACGCGGTGTCGGTGAGCCGGGTGAGGGTGAACCCGGCCCGTGACAGCAGCCGTTGGGCCTCGCCCTCGTCGCCGTCCAGGAGCCGCCCGACGCCCTCGGCCAGCCGGGTGCGCGCGGCGTCGCCCGGCGGGGTGTAGTCGCCGTCGGGCCCCAGCCCGGTGGTGTACGCGAGGATCCGGCTGCGCAGGTCCACCAACTCCCGTGCGGGCGGAGGGGAGTTGTCCGCCGTGTCGTCCGCCGCCGCGTCGCAGCCGGCCAGGGTCGACACCAGGACAAGTGTCGCGCATATACGCATGAAACGTGACTGTCTTGTAATGGTGATTCCTGTGTTCGTTGTGGTTCACATGTGAACATAGCGAGGTGACGCCCCGTAAACCTTTCCGGGTACCCAGTGCGGCCGCTCTTACACTGGCCCTGGCCCTCACCGCCGCATGCGGTTCCGAGTCCGCGACGACGCCGGCCGCGAAGCCGGGCGGGCGTTCGTTCACGGTCGCCGCGGCGGGTGACGTACTCATCCACCCCGAGCTGGTCGAACAGGCCGCGAAGGACGCCGGGACGACGGGCAAGGGCGAGGCGGGGCTGGACTTCGGACCGCTGCTCGCGGGCGTGGAGCCGGTCATCGGCAAGGCCGACCTCGCGATCTGTCATCTGGAGACCCCGGTCGGGAAGCCGAAGGGGCCCTTCGAGGGATATCCCGAGTTCCTCGTCCCACCGCAGATCCTCACGTCGCTCAAGGACGTCGGCTACGACACCTGCTCGACCGCCTCCAACCACACCTTCGACCACGGACTGAGCGCCGTACGGCGCAGCCTGGACGCCATGGACGAGGCCGGTCTCGGGCACACCGGATCGGCGCGTACGCGCGAGGAGGCGGCGAAGACCGTCATCCGCGAGGTCAACGGCGTCAAGGTGGCCCACCTGTCCTACTCGTGGGAGTCCTTCCTCAACCCGACACCCGAGAAGCAGCGCTGGGCGTTCAACCGGCTCGACACCGATGAGATCAAGAAGGCCGAGGCCCGTGCGCGCGAACGGGGCGCCGAGGTGGTCATCCTCTCGGTGCACTGGGGGCTGGAGCACTACAACGAGCCGAGCGTCCCGCAGCTGCGGCTGGCGGAGCGGCTCACCGCGGAGACCGGTGTCGACCTGGTGATCGGACACCACGCGCACGTGGTGCAGCCGATCCAGAAGGTGAACGGCACCTGGGTCGCGTACGGCCTCGGCAACCAGGTCGCCCGGCACTCCTCGCCCACGGGGCTGACGGAGGAAGGGGTGATCGGCTGGTTCGAGTTCCGGGAGGGCGCCGACGGCTGGGACGTCTCGGCGCGCTACGTCCCGACCCTGGTGGACATCCCGCCGACGGCCGAGGAGGGCGAGAAGCTTTCCGCCGACGTGGTCACGGACCACCGGCTGGTGGATGTGCGGCGCGCGATCGCGGTGCCCGGCGACCTCTCCGAGGAGCGGATCGCCCGGTACCGGCTGGCGAAGGAGCGCATCCGCGGTTTCCTTTTCAACCGCGGGGCGCCCGGCGGTGAAGGGCTCAAGGAGCTCCCGCTGGACAAGTGACCGACGTCACAGCATATTCCGGGGCGAACGCCTACAACCTGGGCGGCCCTGAGAAGTCTTTTATATGACTGCCTGCTGCCGCCCTCGCACCTGTGCGAGGGCGATGTCCGTGCGGGCCGTCGACCTGTCGAGGTCGGAGGGGAAGACCACCGGTGACACTCAGCCGTGCCGTGCGCCCAGGTAAGGGGCGCCGGCGCATCCGCAGACGGGCGGACATGCCGCTGCTGGGCGGAATCCGTCCGCCGATCGCGCTGCTCTGCGTGCTCGTGCTCGCCCTCGCGGGTCTCACGGCCAAGGTGCTCGGACCGGCGGGCGACGAGGTGGTGCCGGAGGCGGTGCTCTCCTCGCAGCAGCACTTCGCGGAGGACGGCGCCATCGCCCTGCGCGCCTCGATCGACGAGCGGGTCGCCGACCTCGACCGCACCGCGACCGCACTCAACGCGGGCAGGCCGGCCGAGCCGGAACGCGTCCTGTCCGACCTCGGCACGACGTACCAGAAGTGGACCGGCACCACCGTGCTGGACCTGGAGAGCGGCGACGTGCTGGCCGCCCGGGGCCAGCCGATCCCGCTGGCCTGGCTGGACAAGGAGGTCCTCACCGGGGACCACGCCCTGACCCCGCGCATGGTGCGGCTGGAGACCGGTGACGTACGTCTGATGACCATGGCGGTGCTCGACTGGAAGGACCGGCCGCAGCAACTGCTGATCGCGTCCAACAGCCTGTCCGTGCCGGCCGTCACCCTGGGGCAGTTCCGTTCCATGGCGGTGGTGGCCACCGGTGGGGAGGTCCTGGCCACCGCGGGCTTCGAGCAGTCGGAGGCGCTCAACTCCGACCAGGAGCGCAAGGAACTCACCTTCCTGCAGAAGCAGATGACCGCCCTGTCCGACCAGGCGGCCGACCGCACCGAGGAGAACCCCGTCACCGCCCGGGAGCCCGGTTCCCACGGCTATCCGGGAGTCAGCGGGAGCCTGACCGGCAAGAGCTACAACGGCCGGATCGCCACGGCGGGTTACGCCTCCCTGGCCTCCGCCGACCCGGAGGAGAAGCAGAGCGTCGGCGCGGGTCTCGGCCTCACCGTGGTCGCCATGCTGCCCGTGGTCCAGCAGCAGGCCACCGGAGCGGGCCGGGAGCTGTACGGGCTGATGGCCGCCGGAGCCCTGGTGGTGCTCGGTCTGATCGCGGCCGCCGTGCTCTGGAGGACCGTGCAGCGGCCGCTGCTGGCACTCTTCCTGGAATCGCGCCGGCTCGCCCGCGGGGATCTGACGCGGCCGGTCGCGGTGCCCCGCTGGGGTGAGACAGCACGCCTGGGCTCCGCGCTCGAGCGGCTGCGCGTCCAGCTCGGGGGCGCCCCGGGCGGCGACTTCGCGTCCCACGGGGACAAGCCGGCGGCCGGCGGCCGGCGCCGCCTCGGCCTGCGGGTGCCGCTCGCGCTCACGGCCGTCCTGCTGCTGCTCTGGTCCGTGCCGGTCGGCTGGCTGCTCAACCGCACCGACGACTCCGTCAGCATCCCGGCCTCCATGGTCAACGACCAGCGGGACCGGACCGACCTGGTGGCCGACCGCGTCCGCAGGGCGCTCAACGAGGCGCAGGCCGACCTGGTCTCCGTCTCCAGCCTGATCGACGCGGGTGACGGCTCCGCCGGCACCACCCGAGAACTGCTGAAGCAGACCCTGCGCGAGCACACCCGCTACGGAGCGCTCTACCTGGTGGCCCAGGACGGCGAGGTCGTCTCCCGGGTGGGCGACGGACCACACGCCGAATGGAGCCGGGACAAGGGTCTGCCGAATGTCCGGCTGTCCGGGAAGGGCGGCCGCAAACCTGTCGTCCAGACCGGCGCACCTGTACCGGGGGAGAAGGGCACGACCCTGGTCGGCGAGGTGCGGGTGGAGTTCCTCAACTCGCTGCTCGCCCGGCCCGGCCTGGGCGAGGTACGGGTCGTCGACACCAAGGCGCGGACCCTCGCCGGCAGTGACGGCTTCCTCGCCTTCGAGGACCTGCCCGACGACTCGCTCACCGACCTGGTCCGGGCCACCGGCGTACGGGTCGGGGCGGGGCCCGTGGAGAACGGCCTGCTGATCCGCAAGGGCAGCGGGATCACCGTCGCGGCGGCCGCCCCCTTCTCCGGCGGAGGCGTGGCGGCCGACGTCGGCTGGACCGTGGTCAGCTGGCAGAACGCCAAGGCCTTCCAGATCGCGCCGTACCGGCTGGAGGACCGCAGCGTGCTCGCCGGACTCCTCGGGCTGGCCGCGATCGTCATCTGTCTGGGCTGGGTGCACCTCGTCGTGGCCCGCCCGCTGCGCGCCCTGGCCGACGCCGCCGAGAAGCTCGCGGACGGCGACCTCAAGACCGTGCACTACCCCCGCTACCAGGACGAGGTGGGAGCCGTGGTGCGCAGCCTCGAACTGGTCCGCCAGCAGCTCCAGGTCCGCAAGCAGACCCAGGCCCGCCGGCCCGCCGAGCCCGGCCGTCCCGTCGGAGGAAGGTGACCCGCTGTGCTCTATCTGTACTTCGTCCTGCTGGTCGGCGCCACGCTGCTGCTGGTGGCGGGCATCGTCGAGCAGCGGCGGCACTACGCCGCGCTGCACAACATCCCCTCCCGGGTGCTGGTCAACGGCATCCGCGGCAAGTCCTCCATCACCCGGCTGTGCGCCGGGGCGCTGCGCGGCGGTGACCTGGTCACCGTGGCGAAGACGACGGGGACGGCCGCCCGATTCATCCACCCCGACGCCACCGAGGAGCCGGTCTACCGGAAGTTCGGGATCGCCAACGTGGTGGAGCAGATCGGCATCGTCCGCCGGGCCGCCACCTACCGGCCCGACGCGCTCGTCATCGAGTGCATGGCCGTCATGCCGGCGCTCCAGGAGGTCAACCAGAGCAAGCTGATCCGGTCCACGATCGGCGTGCTGTGCAACGTGCGCGAGGACCACCTCGCCGAGATGGGCCCGACCCTGGACGACGTGGCGCGCTCGCTGTGCCGCTCGATGCCGGAGGGCGGTATCTGCGTCACCGCGGAGCAGGAGCGTTTCCACATCCTCCAGGAGGAGGCGGACGCCCGTGACTGCAAGCTGATCTACGCGGACCCGGAGATGGTCTCCGACGACGAGCTGCGCGGCTTCAGCTGGTTCACCTTCAAGGAGAACGTGGCGATCGCCCTGGTCGTGGCCGACCTCCTCGGCGTGGGCCGCGAGGTCGCCCTGCAGGGCATGTACGACGCCCCGCCGGACCCGGGCGTCCTCTCCGTGGAGCGGTACGAGGCCCCCGGCGGCAAACGGCTCGCCTTCGCCAACGTCTTCGCGGCGAACGACCCCGAGTCGACGCTGATGAACATCAACCAGCTGCTCGACCTCGGCGCGATCCACCGCCCGCTGAACGTCGTGATCAACTGCCGCCCCGACCGGGTGGAGCGCAACGGCCAGATGGGCGAGATCATCCCCGACCTCCAGCCGGACAACGTCTTCGTCATCGGCCACCCGGCCAAGAGCGCCATCGACGCGATTCCCGCCGAGTGGCGGGACCGGGCCGTCGACCTGGGCGGCGAGCGGCGCCCCTCCGAGGAGTTCATGCCCGCCCTGCTCGACCGGCTGGCGGCCGACTCCTCCCTCGTGGCCATCGGCAACATCCACGGCCAGGGCGAGGAGCTCCTGGAGTACCTCGCCGAACTCCCGGCGGACGAGACGCCCGCCGAGGACCCCGCCGACCGGGCCGGGACCGCGGCCGTCCGGCCCGCCCGGCCCGAACGGCCCGCCCAGCCCACCCGGCTGGACCCGTACGCCTCGTACCCCGTGGCGTACGAGGAGCGCTACCAGGCCGAGCAGACGCAGGGTTTTCCGGTGGTACGCCTCCCCGAGGGCGGCGCCGGGCAGCGGACCGTCCCCCCGCAGCGCACGCACGGCGCTCCCGCGCACCCCGCCGCCGAGTGGTACCCGGAGTACGGCACGCAGGCCGGCCGGGACGGGTACCGCGACGGCTACGACGCCCGGGACGGCTACGACGCCCGGGACGGCCACGACGGCCACGACGCGCCGGTCGAGGACGACTGGCCTTACCCCGTCACGGGTCACGGGCCGGGCGGTGGACAGCCTCCGCACTCCTGACCGCCACCGCCCACCGGGGGCCGCGCCCTTCGCCGCGGCCCCCGTCAGACCCGTGACATCCGCCCCCGTGCCCGGAGAATCCGTTGACCACCGCCGCCCTGACACCCGAGATGGCCGCCCTGGGCATCGCCATCGGCCTGTTCTTCTCGCTGCTGTGCTACCTCACCACCAATCTGTCCCCCGGCGGAATGATCACCCCCGGGTGGATCGCCCTGACGCTGATCGAGGACCTGCAGCGGGCCGCCATGATGGTCGGCGTCACGGCGCTGACCTACGCGGGCACCAAGGTCATGCAGCGGCTGGTGATCCTCTACGGCAAGCGGCTGTTCGCCGCGGTGGTCCTGCTCGGCGTGCTGCTCCAGGCCACGGTGATGATCGTGCTCTCCCTGGAGTTCCCGCTGCTCTACGGCAACCAGACGCTCGGCTTCATCGTGCCCGGTCTGGTCGCCTACCAGCTGGTGCGCCAGCCCAAGGGGCCCACGCTGCTGGCGACCGGCACGGTCTCGCTCCTGGCGTACATCGTCGTGGCCGCCGGTCTGCTGCTCGGCGTCATGCCCACCGTCTGAGCGGGCACGTCACACCGTCACACCGTCCCGAAAGACACCGGGGGAGAAACATGGCAGGGAAGAAGAAGTCGCGACCGGTCCTCTCCGGCGTGGTGGTGCTGGCGCTCGTGGGGGCGTCCGGCTACCTCACCGTGGAACTGCGCAAACAGGAGAAGGAGGGGGTCCCGGAGATCACGAGCGTCGGCGTGCTCGACGGCGCCGGCCGCTCCGCCTCCGACGGCAAGGACAGGAGCGGGGCCCGCTGGTCCCGGCTGGAGAACCCCGCCCGCTCCGTGCTGCGCGGGGACGACGGCCAGGTCAAGGCCGTGTTCACCGACGGAGCGCTCACCGCGACGCTGACCGGTCCCGGCCGCACCTTCGCCGAGCCGTCCTCGACCGGCTCCAAGGTCTCCACCACCGACTGGGTACGGCTGATGCCCGAGCCGTGGAAGAAGGGCGCGGAGAAGGAGAAGTGGTTCACGCGGTGGTACGCCGAGTACGAGGACAGCAAGGAGGACGACGTCTTCGCCTTCGCCTCCCAGTACGTGGCCGGTGCCCCGGTCAAGAAGGACGAGAAGGGGACCGCCTTCGCCGGTGACGCCAACTTCGGTCCGCTGAACACGGCCGGCGCCGAGGGCGGCGACCTGCGCCTCGAACAGTCCGACTTCTACGACTACCTCGGCGTCCCGTACCCCTTCCGGGACGGGACGACCGGGACACCGGAGGAGGTGCGCGCGCGGTCCGTCGACTGCTCGGGGTACATCCGCATGGTGTTCGGCTACCGGGCGCGCTACCCGCTGATGTCGTCGGACCGGTCGGGCGACGGTCTGCCGCGTACCGCCAACGGCATGGCGCGCTCGAAGGAGGGGGTCGACGTGCTTCCGCTGGCCGGGATCTCGGCCGACGACCGGCCGGCCAACATCGACCAACTGCAACCCGGTGACCTGGTCTTCTTCAAGCTGGACACCCGCACCGGCGAGCGGCTGGACCACGTGGGCATGGTGCTCGGCTACGACACCGAGGGGCACCTGGTCTTCATCTCCAGCCGCGAGGAGGTCAACGGCCCGACCATCGGTGACATCGGCGGCGCCTCCCGGCTGGACGGCAACGGCTACTACGCGAAGACGCTGCGCAGCGCCAAGCGGCTGTGACCGGGCCGGGCGGCCGGGCCGGGCGGCCGCCTACTGGTTGGCGGCCGCCGATGCCTGGGCCTCGCCGCGGCGGCGGATCTGGCGGAACGTGAACTCGGCCAGGTCGTCGCCGGTACTGAAGACCTTGGCGTCCTTCTCCGTCACGTCCTTGCCGTTCGTGAAACCGGCGACCGTGAAGTAGGCGTAGCGCCCGTAGGAGTTGGTCGTCGAGCGGCAGACCGCGGAGCGGCAGAAGACGGGGACGCCGTCACCGGTCAGGGACTGGACGACGCTCTTGTCGTCGGCGTCGGTCTTCGCCCGCAGCGCCTTGGCCTCGGTGTCGAAGACGGCCACGCCCACCGTCACCGCGACGCCGTCCTTCGCGTAGGTGACGCGGATGAGGCGGGTGCAGTCGTTCTTGGTGAGGACCGGGCCGAGGGTGCCCTGGGCGGCCGCCGCGCAGTTCTTCGTGGACGCCAGCGCGCCCTTCTTGTAGACGGTCTCGCCCATGGTGAGCCGGGTGCCCGGGAAGAGGGTGTCAGGACCGAGGGTCGCGGTGTCCTTCTTCACATCGGATATGAAGTCCTTCGGGTCCAGCGGCGGCGGCGCCGAGGTCGCCTCGAAGGACGGCCCCGTACCCGCGGTGTCCGAGGGGATGTCCGAGCTCACGGGCAGCTCGGAGGCCGGCTTGCCGGAAGCCTGCTCCTTGCCGTCCGCCGAGACGACGGCCACGGCGACGGCCGCGCCCACGGCGATGGTGGCCAGGGCGCCGCCGCCGACCAGCAGCCACCTGCGGCGCCGGTTGCGCGTCTCGGCGGCCTCGGCCAAGGCCGCCCAGTCAGGGGAGCGGCTGCTCCACTGCGGCGGCTGAGAATCCGATCCCCCGGAACCCCACTGGGGTCCCCCCTGCCCAAAGCTCATGGGCCGCATCTTAGACGGGACAAGGGGTGGGCCGGGCGGCGCGTGCCCTCTGCGGGATACCCTGAAACCCCGCGGGTACCTGCGGGCCGGCCCGCGTTTTGACCCGTACGGGCCACCGAAGGTATTCTTGCGGTTCGTTATGTGTATTGGCTTGCTCATTCTCACGTGAGGGGCCCTTACACCGGTCCACCGGGCCGATGACCAGCGGCAGGACTCGGTTGCGTCCCGAGGTCCGCCAGGGCTGTCGTACATCGTCCGTGGTGGCCCATTGTCAGGACCCACTCACTGAAGAAGCGAAGGCTACGACCGTGCGTACGTTCAGCCCCAAGCCCGGCGACATCACTCGCCAGTGGTACGTCATCGACGCCCAGGATGTCGTCCTGGGTCGTCTGGCGACCACTGCCGCGAACATCCTGCGGGGCAAGCACAAGCCGATTTACGCCCCGCACGTCGATGCTGGTGACTTCGTCATCATCATCAATGCCGACAAGGTGCACCTCTCCGGCAACAAGAAGACCCAGAAGCTGGCGTACCGCCACTCCGGTTACCCGGGTGGTCTGCGCTCCGTCCGTTACGACGAGCTGCTGGCGAAGAACCCCGAGAAGGCCGTCGAGAAGGCCATCAAGGGCATGATCCCCAAGAACACCCTGGGCCGTCAGGTGCTCTCGAAGCTGAAGGTCTACTCGGGCGACCAGCACCCGCACGCTGCCCAGCAGCCGGTGCCGTTCGAGATCACCCAGGTCGCGCAGTAGTTCCGGCCACCCCCTAAGACGAAAAAGAATCTGAGGAGAATCGTGGCCGAGACCACCGTTGAGCAGCCGGTCGAAGAGAACGAGACCGAGCTCGTCGACGTCGAGCAGTACACCACCGAGTCCGAGGTGCCCGTCGAGGGCGAGTACACCTCGGAGTCCCTCGCGGGCCGCTTCGGCGACCCGCAGCCGGCCGCCGGCCTGGGCCGTCGCAAGAACGCCATCGCCCGCGTCCGGATCGTCCCGGGCTCCGGCAAGTGGAAGGTCAACGGGCGCACGCTCGAGGACTACTTCCCGAACAAGGTGCACCAGCAGGAAGTCAACGAGCCCTTCAAGGTGCTCGAGCTCGACGGCCGCTACGACGTCGTGGCCCGCATCTCGGGCGGCGGTGTCTCCGGTCAGGCCGGTGCCCTGCGCCTCGGCGTGGCCCGTGCGCTGAACGAGGCCGACGTGGACAACAACCGCGCCGCCCTCAAGAAGGCCGGATACCTCAAGCGTGACGACCGTGCGGTCGAGCGCAAGAAGGCCGGTCTCAAGAAGGCCCGCAAGGCCCCGCAGTACAGCAAGCGCTAAATCCCGCTCGCTGTTCTGCACGCATCGCCCCGGCGGCACGTTCTGTGCCGTCGGGGCGTTCGTTTACCACAACCTTTGTCCGTGCTCGCTTGTCCGAACCTGTGTGCGGGCGCCGTTCGGGGTGCTGTTCAGGGCGGTTCGGAGCGGCCTTTCGGACACAGCCGCGGAACGGGCCTGGGAGACGGACAGGTACGGGGGATATACCTGGCAGGGGCCGGAGCCGCGCTCCTGGCCGGGCCGCACATCCTTGAGCAATCGTGTAGTAAGTCTGAGCAAGTTCGGAGGACACCAGTGGGACGACTCTTCGGGACGGACGGCGTACGCGGTGTCGCCAACGCGGATCTGACGGCCGAGCTCACGCTCGGTCTCTCCGTGGCGGCGGCGCACGTACTGGCCGAGGCGGGAACCTTCGAGGGCCACCGGCCGACCGCGGTGGTCGGACGGGATCCGCGCGCGTCCGGGGAGTTCCTGGAAGCCGCCGTGGTCGCCGGTCTCGCGAGCGCCGGCGTGGACGTGCTGCGCGTCGGTGTCCTGCCGACCCCCGCGGTGGCGTACCTCACCGGCGCGCTCGGCGCCGACCTCGGCGTGATGCTCTCCGCGAGCCACAACGCCATGCCGGACAACGGCGTCAAGTTCTTCGCCCGCGGCGGGCACAAGCTCGCCGACGAGCTGGAGGACCGGATCGAGTCCGTCTACGACGAGCACCGCACCGGCGCTCCCTGGGACCGGCCGACCGGCTCGGGCGTCGGACGCGTCCGCTCGTACGAGGAGGGCTTCGAGAAGTACGTCGCCCATCTCCTCGCGGCCGTTCCGAACCGGCTGGACGGTCTGAAGGTCGTCCTCGACGAGGCGCACGGGGCGGCCGCGCGGGTCTCGCCCGAGGCCTTCACACGCGCCGGCGCCGAGATCGTCACGATCGGCGCGGAGCCCGACGGGCTCAACATCAACGACGGCTGCGGCTCCACGCACCTCGGCCTGCTCAAGGCCGCCGTCCTCGAGCACGGGGCCGATCTCGGCATCGCGCACGACGGCGACGCCGACCGGTGCCTGGCGGTGGACCACACCGGTGCGGAGGTCGACGGGGACCAGATCCTGGCCGTGCTCGCGCTCGCGATGCGGGAGCGGTCGCAGCTGCGGTCGGACACCGTCGTCGCCACGGTCATGTCGAACCTCGGGTTCAAACTGGCCATGGAGCGCGAAGGAGTCTCCCTCGTGCAGACCGGAGTGGGGGACCGGTACGTGCTGGAGGAGATGAAGCGGCACGACTACGCGCTCGGCGGGGAGCAGTCGGGGCACGTGATCATCACGGACCACGCGACCACGGGTGACGGCACGCTGACCGGGCTGCTGCTGGCGGCCCGGGTCGCGCAGACCGGACGTACGCTGCGCGACCTCGCCTCCGTGATGGAGCGGCTGCCGCAGATCCTGATCAACGTGCCGGACGTCGACCGCTCCCGGGTGTCGACCTCCGCGGAGCTGGCGTCCGCGGTGGGGGAGGCCGAGCGGGAGCTGGGAGCCACCGGGCGGGTGCTGCTGCGGCCTTCCGGGACCGAGCCGCTGGTACGGGTCATGGTGGAGGCCGCCGACATCGACCAGGCCCGGGCCGTGGCGGGGCGGCTGGCCGACGCGGTGAAGTCCGCACTGGGGTGAACCCAGGGGCGCGCCGTTCCCCCTGCCCCCACCGGGCTGCCTTCGGCTCCGGGGCCGTCACGTACGCGGTCGGGGGCGGCGCCACAGCCACTTCTGGACCAGCAGGGTGAGGGTGCCCGCCAGGACGATGCCCGCGAGGTTCAGCAGGAGCTGGTTCGTGGAGCCGGCGGTCTGGGACGTGTCCCCGTAGCCGAGGGCCACCGCCGCGTTGGCGGCGGCCGGGACCGTGGTGACGGAGATGGCCACCCCCACCAGGAGACCCGACTTGGCCGAGGTCAGGGAGAGCGTCCCCGCGATGCCGGCCAGCACCGCCACGACGAAGGAGAACGCGTCGGGGGCGTACACGAAGGCCGTGTTGGGACGGTCGGCCTCCAACTGGGCCCGGCTGAACAGGCCGAGACCGTCCATCAGGAGGCTGAACAGCACGGTCACGGCCATCGCCACCGCGAAGCCCACCAGCAGGGCCAGCAGCGAGCGCAACGCCAGACGCGGCCGGCGCCGGACCAGGGCCGTACTGATGCCCGCCAGCGGGCCGAACTCCGGGCCCACCGCCATCGCGCCCACGATGAGGATCGCGTTGTCGAGCACCACCCCGCAGGCCGCGATCATCGTGGCGAGCGTGATGAAGGCGAGGTAGGTGACCGAGAGCGTCGACTCCTCGTGCGTCGCGTCGGACAGCTGCTCCCACAGGACCGCGTCCGCGCCCTCTCCGGGAGCGTCGTCCTCCGCCTTCTCGGCGCGCTTCGACAGCGACAGGTCGATGTCCTCGACGGCGATCGAGCCGTCCGTGTCGATGCCCAGGGCACGCAGCCCGCTGATCAGCTCGTCGCCCGCCTCCCGCGCCACGTCGACCATCACGAGGTCGCCGGCGGGGACGCGGGCGGCGCCCGGCACGACCGCCAGATGGGTCGTACCGACGGTGGTCCCGATCAGACGGATCACGGCGTCGGTCCGGTCGGCCGGGGTGATCAGGCGCAGGTGCAGCATGGGGGCAGCGTAATGGTGCCGCGGGACCGCCCGGGTCAGAGCTTGCGCAGGCTCAGCTTCTGGACCTTGTGGTCCGGGCCCTTGCGCACGACGAGGGTGGCCCGGCCCCGGGTGGGGGCCACGTTCTCCAGGAGGTTGACCTTGTTGACGGTCCGCCAGATCGTGCGCGCGTAGTCCAGCGCCTCCTCCTCGGAGACCTGGGTGTACTTGCGGAAGTACGAGGACGGGTCCTGGAAGGCCGTCTCGCGCAGCCGGCGGAAGCGGTTCAGGTACCAGCCCTCGATGTCCTCGGCGCGGGCGTCCACGTACACGCTGAAGTCGAAGTAGTCCGCGAGGCCGACGCGGGTGCGGCCGTCCTTGCCGGGCAGGGCGGGCTGCAGGACGTTCAGGCCCTCCACGATCAGGATGTCGGGGCGGCGCACGGTGAGGCGCTTGCCGGGGACCCGGTCGTAGATGAGGTGCGAGTAGACGGGCGCCGTCACCTCGTCCTTGCCGGCCTTGATGTCGGCGACGAACCGGGTCAGCGCCCGGCGGTCGTACGACTCCGGGAAGCCCTTCCTGGCCATCAGACCCTTCTCCCGCAGCTCCTCGGTGGGCAGCAGGAAGCCGTCCGTGGTGACCAGTTCGACCCGCGGGTGCTCGGGCCAGCGCGACAGCAGGGCCCGCAGGAGGCGGGCGACGGTGGACTTGCCGACGGCGACCGAGCCCGCCACGCCTATCACGAACGGCGTACCGGACTGGGAGCCCTTCTCGCCGAGGAAGGTGTTGAGGGCGCCGCGCAGACCGTCGGTGGCGCCGACGTAGAGGTTGAGGAGCCGGGACAGCGGCAGATAGATGTCCCGTACCTCGTCGAGGTCGATGACATCGCCCAGACCGCGCAGCTTCTCCACCTCCCCGGCGGTCAGCGGGAGCGGCGTCTTCTCACGCAGCGCGCTCCACTGGGCGCGGGTGAGGTCGACGTAGGGAGTCGCCTCCGGCCTGGGCCGGTGGGCGCTCCGTGGCAACGGGGAGACCGATGGGATCACATTCCATTGTTACGGCAGTTTGAACGAAGCGTCGGGTGGAGTCCGTCACGCCGGAGCGCTCCGTGTGCGCTCCGGCCACGTTCCGTGCGCGTCCCGCACGCCTCCGAGCCCTGGACCGACGGGTCGTAACGGGCATAGCGTGCCGCCCACCCGGGAGCGAGCCGCCTGCCGGGACGCCGGTGGTGGGGATGGTCGTCATGACCGTACGTTTCCGAGTGCGTGACCTCGTCGGAAGAAGGCCCGGGCGCCGTCCGGCCGACGACGTGGCGGGCCGGGTCTGCAGCGAACTGGCGCTCGACCTTCCCGACGAGGACCTGGGCGAGTACCTCTACGACTGCATCGACCTGTACGAGATGGGCAGCAAGCCGCGCTGCGAGGAGGCCGAGTTCCTCGGGATGGTGCAGGAGGCGATCGACCGGATCGAGTGGGGCGAGTAGGGAGAGCAGGGCGGCCGGCTCACGAGGTCCGCCCGTCCTCGGTGCTTCCGGTGTCCTCGGTGTTTCCGGTGTTCCCGGTGCTTCCGGTGAACGAGGCGATCAGGCCGTGCGGCGCGTCGTCGCCGAAGAGCTCCGCGTTGAGCTGGGTGCCGTCGGCCGCGGCTTCGGCGCCGCGCGGGAACATCGCCCGCTCGTACGCGCCGAGGGCGGCCTCGGTGTCGTCGGGATGCGCGGCGAGGGCCTTGCCGAGTTCGGCGCCGTCGTACATGGCCAGGTTGGCGCCTTCGCCGTTCGGGATCGAGAGGTGGGCGGCGTCGCCGAGCAGGGTCACCCCCGGTACCCGCTCCCACCGGTGCCCGACCGGGAGGGCGTTGAGGGGGCGCAGGACCGGCGGGGTGTCGCAGTCGGTGATCAGCGCGGTCAGCTCCGGCGCCCAGCCCTCGAACTCCCCGGCGATCCGTGCGCCGGCCGCGGCGGAATCGGTGAAGTCGACGCCGGTGAACCAGTCGCGCGACCTGGTGAGCGCCACGTAGGTGTGCAGGGTGTCGCCCTTCTCCCGGTGGGCCTGGATCCCCTTGCCCGGCGCGAGCGCGAGCATCGACCCGCCGCCGACCGCCTTCGCGGCGGCGGGGTGGCGGGTGTCGGCGTCGTACAGGTAGGTCTCGACGTACGACATGCCGGCGTACTCGGGGGTGGCGGCGGAGAGCAGGTGCCGGACCCGGGACCAGGCGCCGTCCGCGCCGACCAGCAGGTTCGTGACGACGGTGGTGCCGTCGGCGAAGACCACCTCGTGGCGGCCCCCGCCGAGGGACCGGGTGGCGCCGACCTTGCGGCCCCACCGGACGGTCCCGGCCGGGAGCGAGTCGAGCAGCATCTGCCGCAGCTCGCCGCGCTGCACCTCGGGCCGGCCGCCCGTGCCGTCGTCGGGCTGGTCGAACAGGACGGTCCCGTCCCGGTCGAGGATCCGCATCGCCTGACGGCCCTCCAGGACGAGAGCGCGGAACTCGTCCGTCAGACCCGCCGCCCGCAGGGCCGGCTGGCCGTTGTGGTCGTGGATGTCGAGCATCCCGCCCTGGGCGCGCGCCGTCGGTGAGGCCTCGGCCTCGTGGACCGTGGCGGGGATGCCGTGGACGTGGAGGACGCGGGCGAGGGTCAGTCCGCCGAGTCCGGCGCCGATGATCGTGACGTGAGGGGTCATGGTGGTTCCTTACGTGTCGTGACGTGCCATGGGCCCGCCGGACGGTCGCCCGGCGGACCTCCACCAAGGTCCCGGCGTCCGCCGACACCCCTCCGACACCCCGCCGACATCGGCCCGACAGCCCGGACACGTGACCGACAGCCGCGGATGCGTGGCCCGCGGACCCGCGGACCCGCGGACCCGCGGACCCGCGGACCCGCGGGCGTGTGGGCGGGGGCGCGGGAATTTCCGGTATCGGGCACGCGGTGCCCCGGTCGGGCGGGCGTCCGCGCTTAGGCTGCCGTGCATGTGCGGAATCGTGGGATACGTGGGGTCGCAGCCGGCGCTCGATGTCGTGGTGGCCGGACTGAAGCGGCTGGAGTACCGGGGCTACGACTCGGCGGGCGTCGCGGTGCTCGCGGACGGCGGGATGGCCGCCGCGAAGAAGGCCGGCAAGCTCGCCAACCTGGAGAAGGAGCTGGTCGAGCGGCCGTTGCCGACCGGTTCGACGGGGATCGGGCACACGCGGTGGGCCACCCACGGCGGGCCCACCGACACGAACGCGCATCCGCATCTCGACAACGCGGGACGCGTCGCGGTCGTCCACAACGGCATCATCGAGAACTTCGCCGCCCTGCGGGCCGAGCTGGCCGAGCGCGGGCACGCGCTGACCTCCGAGACCGACACCGAGGTCGTCGCGCACCTGCTCGCCGAGGAGTTCTCCGCGTGCGCCGACCTGGCGGAGGCCATGCGGCTGGTGTGCCGGCGCCTCGAAGGGGCCTTCACCCTGGTGGCCGCCCACGCCGACGAACCGGACGTGGTCGTCGGCGCGCGCCGCAACTCACCGCTCGTCGTGGGCGTCGGCGAGGACGAGGCCTTCCTCGCCTCGGACGTGGCCGCGTTCATCGCGCACACGCGATCCGCGATCGAGCTCGGGCAGGACCAGGTGGTCGAGCTGCGGCGCGACGGGGTGCACGTCACCGGGTTCGACGGGGCACCGGCCGAGACGCGCTCGTACCACGTCGACTGGGACGTGTCCGCCGCCGAGAAGGGCGGCTACGACTACTTCATGCTCAAGGAGATCGCCGAGCAGCCCAAGGCGGTCGCCGACACGCTGCTCGGGCGGATCGACGCGAGCGGCTCGCTGACACTGGACGAGGTACGGATCTCTCCCGGGACACTCCGGGAGGTCGACAAGGTCGTGGTGGTGGCCTGCGGGACCGCCTTCCACGCCGGGCTCATCGCCAAGTACGCCATCGAGCACTGGACCCGCATCCCCTGCGAGGTCGAGCTCGCGAGCGAATTCCGCTACCGGGACCCGATCCTGGACGCGCGGACGCTGGTCATCGCCATCTCGCAGTCCGGCGAGACCATGGACACGCTGATGGCCCTGCGGCACGCCCGGGAGCAGGGCGCCAAGGTGCTGGCCGTCTGCAACACCAACGGCTCGACGATCCCGCGCGAGTCGGACGCCGTCCTCTACACGCACGCCGGGCCCGAGGTGGCGGTCGCCTCGACGAAGGCGTTCCTGACGCAGCTCGTGGCCTGCTACCTCGTGGCGCTGTACCTGGGGCAGGTGCGCGGCACGAAGTGGGGCGACGAGATCCGGGCCGTCGTACGCGACCTGTCCCGCATCGCGGAGGACGTCGAGCGCGTCCTGGAGACGATGGAGCCGGTACGGGAGCTTGCGCGGTCGCTGGCCTCCCACGACACCGTGCTGTTCCTGGGCCGGCACGTGGGCCATCCCGTCGCCCTGGAGGGCGCGCTGAAGCTGAAGGAACTCGCGTACATGCACGCCGAGGGCTTCGCGGCGGGCGAGCTGAAGCACGGGCCGATCGCCCTGATCGAGGAGGACCTGCCGGTGGTCGTGGTGGTGCCGTCACCCAAGGGGCGGTCCGTGCTCCACGACAAGATCGTGTCCAACATCCAGGAGATCCGGGCGCGGGGTGCGCGGACGATCGTGATCGCGGAGGAGGACGACGAGACGGTGGTCCCCTACGCGGACCACCTGATCCGTATCCCCGCCACGCCGGTGCTGCTGCAGCCGCTGGTGGCGACGGTGCCGCTGCAGGTCTTCGCCTGCGAGCTGGCCACGGCCCGGGGCAACGAGGTGGACCAGCCGCGCAACCTGGCGAAGTCGGTGACGGTGGAGTAGCCCGCGCTCCTGAGGGCGTCGACGAAGGGGGCGAAGGCTCCGGCCGGGAAGGTGAGGGTGGCCCTGGCCGGGCGGGTCGTAAGGTGCCCTGGTGAGCATCATCGGGGTCGGGATCGACGTGGCCGAGATCGAGCGGTTCGCCACGTCGCTGGAGCGGACGGCCGGGATGGCCGAGCGGCTGTTCCTGCGGAGCGAGTTGCTGCTGCCCGGCGGGGAGCGGCGGGGGGTCGCCTCCCTCGCCGCCCGCTTCGCCGCCAAGGAGGCGCTGGCCAAGGCGCTCGGTGCGCCCGGGGGGCTGCGCTGGACCGATGCCGAGGTCTACGTCGAGGAGAGCGGGCAGCCGCGCCTGCGGGTCACGGGGACCGTGGCCGCCCGCGCGGCGGAACTCGGCGTGCGCTCCTGGCACGTCTCGCTGAGCCATGACGCGGGGGTCGCCTCGGCGGTGGTGATCGCGGAGGGGTGACGCTCCGCGCGTCCCTCGGAGGTCGTCGCAGATGGTGTGGAGATGTGTGGTCCGGGTGCCGCAGCCGCACCACCCGGGCCGGGTGGTGCGGCTGCGGCCGTACGTCAGGACGTGGAGGTCAGACCCGGGTGAGGCGGACCGCCACCGTCTCGCCGACCGTCAACGGCTGGTCGTAGTCGGGGTCCGTCGCCGTCGCGTGGCCCTCGACCTCGACGTCCCCCTTCTGGAAGGGGACCGAGCCGGTGGGCACGGCCGTACCGGTCCAGGCGACCGGGGTGCCCGGGGTGCAGGACACCGACGTGGAGAAGGAACCGCGGATGAGGTCCCGCTTCTTCACCTGCGTGACGTCGCCCGTCACGGTCACCCGCACCGGCTTGTTGCAGCTCACCGTGCCGTGGAAGGTGGCCTTGCCGTTGAGGGAGCTCGCGGTGCCGTCCAGGGCGATGCCGAGGTCCAGGCCGAGTTCGGCCGGCGGGGCCGGGTTCTCGATGTGGACCTCGCCGCGCGCGGCCGGGGTGCCTCCCTCGCAGTGCTGCACGAAGGTGGCGTCGAGATTCTTCACGTAGCCCTGGGGGCCGAACTCCACCGCGGAGATGGTGAAGGCACCGGTGAGCTGGTTGCAGCCGCGGCCGTTGCCGCTGAGCGACAGGCCCGGTTCGGTCCCCTCGTTGAACGGGTAACGGGTGGCTCCCGTGTAGGTCCCGGGAGCCAGGGTCTCGCCGGACGGCGCCGCGAGGTTCAGGGTCCACCAGTCGCCGTTGGCTCCGTCGACGGAGACGGTGACCACCCCGTTGTCGGTGTTGCCGAAGACGTTCATACGGTCCTGGGACGCCTCGTAGGCGTAGGACCGGCCGCCGCTGATGTAGTCGCCCTCGTCGCCGCCGAAGCCGAAGGAGCCCTCGGTGACGGGCAGGGCGTGCGCTTCGGTGCCGGAGAGCAGGCCGGTGGTGCCGGTGGCCATGGCCAGTGCCAGCGCGAGGGTGGCGGTGGCGCGGCCCAGGATGCCTCTGGGCAGGCTGAGGTTCATGGATGTTCCCCCTGGTGGGATGCGGTGAGCTCCGTTCGCCGACGTGATGTTTCCGCGCATGCATTCGCACACTTGTTCGTGTCTTTCCGTCGGCGAGGCGAGTCTGCCAATCAGAAGGATCTACGACAACTGCCTTTCGGCTGTGGTGAGTTGATGTTTCAGCCAACATCGGGTGCAGGCGCCGCAAGTCGGACAGGAGCGGACTCGCTGTCCCGGGCCGCCGTCGGTGGCCGGCCCGCGTGTGCAGCCCGTGCGGGACACTCGTGCCATGCGTACTGCGTACAGCGTGGAGATGGTCAGGGCCGCCGAGCGCGAGCTGATGGCGCGGCTTCCGGACGGGACGTTGATGCAGCGGGCGGCCGCCGGGCTCGCCGCCGCCTGTGCCGATGTGCTGGGGAAGGTCTACGGCAGCCGTGTCGTGCTGCTCGTCGGCAGCGGTGACAACGGCGCCGACGCCCTGTACGCCGGTGCCCGCCTGGCGAAGCGCGGCGCCGGCGTCACCGCCGTCCTGCTCGCCCCCGACCGCACCCACCCCGGCGGGCTCGCGGCCCTGCGCCGCGCCGGGGGGAGGGCGGTGCGCGGGCCGGAGACGGCGGAGGCGGCGCTGCGCCGCGCCGACCTCGTCGTCGACGGCATCGTCGGGATCGGCGGCAAGGGCGGCCTGCGTCCCGACGCCGCCGCGCTCGTCGACGTGGTCGGCGAGACCCGTGCCGCCGTCGTCGCCGTCGACCTGCCCAGCGGCGTCGAGGCCGGTACCGGTGAGGTGCGCGGCGCCGCCGTACGGGCCGACCTGACCGTCACTTTCGGCGCCCACAAGCCCGGCCTGCTCGTCGACCCGGCGCGCGAGTACGCCGGGTCCGTGCGGCTCGTCGACATCGGGCTCGCGCTCCCCGGCGAGGCCGAACTGGAAGCACTGCAGCACGCCGACGTGGCGGCCCTGCTGCCCGTACCCGGTGCCGGGAGCGACAAGTACCGGCGCGGCGTCGTGGGCATCGCGGCCGGGTCCTCCCGCTATCCCGGCGCGGCCGTGCTGGCCGTCGCCGGAGCCCTGCGGGGCGGCGCCGGCGCCGTGCGGTACGTCGGGCCCGCCGGGGACGCGGTGCTCGCCCGGTTCCCCGAGACGCTGGTGTCGACGGGGAGGCCGCAGGAAGCAGGCCGGGTGCAGGCCTGGGTCGTGGGCCCCGGCGCCGGGGACGACGCCGGCACCGTCGCGGCCGTGCTGGAGGCCGACGTACCCGTGCTCGTGGACGCCGACGGCCTGCGGCTCGCGGACCGCGGCGCCGTACGGGCCCGGCGGGCGCCCACGCTGCTCACCCCGCACGCCGGAGAGGCCGCCGCCCTGCTCGGCGTCCCGCGCGAGGAGGTCGAGGGCGCGCGGCTCGCGTCCGTACGGGAGCTCGCCGAGCGGTACGGGGCGACCGTCCTGCTGAAGGGGTCGACGACCCTCGTCGCCTCCCCCGGCGACGGCCCCGTGCGGGTGAACTCCACCGGCACCGGCTGGCTGGCCACCGCGGGCAGCGGGGACGTGCTGTCCGGGCTGGCCGGGTCGCTGCTGGCCGCCGGGCTCGACGCGCCGGACGCCGGCAGCGTGGCGGCGTACCTCCACGGACTCGCGGGACGGCGCGCGGCCGGCGGGGCGCCCGTGGGGGCGCACGACGTGGCCGAGGCGGTCCGCGAGGCCTGGCGGGACGTCACGGGCTGAGGGTGCGGACGGGCACGCGAAGAGTCTGCCGGAAACGGGCGCGCGAAGGGCCTGCCGAACCCTCTGACCCCTCCCGGAACCCCGCGGCCCCTCTGAGAGACTGGGCGCGATGACTGAGACAGCACCCGCGCGTGCCCGCGCGGAGATCGACCTGGCCGCCCTGCGGGCCAACGTGCGGACCCTGCGCGCCACGGCACCGGCCGCCGCCGTCATGACGGTGGTCAAGTCCGACGCGTACGGACACGGAGCCGTGCCCTGCGCCCGCGCGGCCCTCGACGCGGGTGCGACCTGGCTGGGCACGGCCACCCCCGAAGAGGCCCTCGCCCTGCGCGCGGCCGGCCTGCCGGGCCGGATCATGTGCTGGCTGTGGACGCCGGGCGGCCCGTGGCGGGAAGCCGTCGAGGCCGGCCTGGACCTGGGGATCAGCGGGCTGTGGGCCCTGCGGGAGGCCGTAGGGGCGGCGCGGGCGACGGGGCGTACCGCCCGCGTCCAGCTCAAGGCCGACACCGGTCTGGGCCGGGGCGGCTGCCCGCCCGCCGACTGGCCCGAACTGGTCGCCGAGGCACGGCGGGCCGAGGTGGAGGGCCTGGTGGCCGTCACCGGTCTCTGGTCCCACTTCGCCTGCGCCGACGAGCCGGGCCACCCCTCCATCCAGGCGCAGCTCACCGTCTTCCGCGAGATGCTGGCCCACGCCGAGGGGCAGGGCCTGCGCCCGGAGGTGCGGCACATCGCCAACTCGCCCGCCACCCTCACGCTCCCCGAGACCCACTTCGACCTCGTACGGACCGGGATCGCCACGTACGGCATCTCGCCGAGCCCCGAGCTGGGCACCCCCGACGACCTCGGACTGCGTCCCGTGATGACGCTGTGGGCGTCGCTCGCGCTGGTGAAGCACGTGCCGGCGGGCCACGGCGTCAGTTACGGACACCGCTACGTCACGACCGGCGACACGACCCTCGGCCTGGTGCCCGTCGGGTACGCGGACGGCGTCCCGCGCCACGCCTCCGGCACCGGCCCGGTCCTGGTGGGCGGCAAGTGGCGGACGGTCGCGGGGCGGGTCGCGATGGACCAGTTCGCGGTCGACCTCGGCGGGGACGAGCCGTCGGCCGGCGACCGGGCGGTCCTGTTTGGGCCCGGCGACCACGGGGAGCCGACCGCCGAGGACTGGGCCCGGGCCGCCGGCACGATCGCGTACGAGATCGTCACCCGCATCGGAACCCGCGTGCCGCGCGTCTATGTGGACGAGGAACAACGTGAATGAGGAACAAGTGGGGTAGTCGGTCGTCGTACCGGTCGTCGTACCGGCGGCAGGGGCAGGCGCACCGGCAGGTGCACCGGCAGACGTAACGGCAGACGCAGTGGCAGACGTGGGCAGGACCCGGCGAAGAGGAGCGGTTCGTGAGCGAGAGCAGGGCGGAGACAGCGGTGGAGGTGGCCGCGGCCGCATCCTCGGCCGTCTCCGCGGCCGGGCCCGCGAACTGGCGCCGGGCGGGCGTCGCCGGCGCCGCGATAGGCGTGGTCGCCGCGGGCGCCGCCGCCGGAGTCGCCATAGAGCGGCTCACGGTCGGCCGCGGCATGCGCAGGAAGGCGCGGCTCGCCCTCGACTCGGCCGGCCCGTACGGGGCGCTGCGCGGTACGCCGGGCAAGGCGTCCGCGGACGACGGCACCGAGCTGTACTACGAGATCGACGAGGTGGAGGTCGACGAGACCCTGGCCCCGCGCCGCCGCCGGCTCTTCGGCCGCAGGGCGCCGGCCCCGGTCACCGTCGTCTTCAGCCACGGCTACTGCCTCAGCCAGGACTCCTGGCACTTCCAGCGGGCCGCGCTGCGCGGGGTCGTGCGGACCGTCCACTGGGACCAGCGCAGCCACGGCCGGTCCGGGCGGGGCGTGGCCCAGGCCGAGGACGGCATGCCGGTCACCATCGACCAGCTGGGCCGGGACCTGAAGGCCGTCATCGACGCGGCCGCGCCCCAGGGCCCGCTCGTGCTCGTCGGCCACTCGATGGGCGGCATGACGATGATGGCCCTGGCCGACCAGTACCCCGACCTGATCCGCGAGCGCGTGGTCGGCGTGGCCCTGGTCGGGACGTCGTCCGGGCGGCTCGGCGAGGTCAACTTCGGGCTGCCCGTCGCAGGCGTCAACGCGGTGCGGCGGGTGCTGCCCGGTGTGCTGAAGGCGCTGGGGCAGCGGGCCGAGCTGGTGGAGCGCGGGCGCCGGGCCACCGCCGATCTGTTCGCCGGGATCATCAAGCGGTACTCGTTCGCGTCCAGGGACGTCGACCCGGCGGTCGCGCGGTTCGCCGAACGGCTGATCGAGGGCACGCCGATCGACGTGGTCGCCGAGTTCTACCCGGCCTTCACCGACCACGACAAGACCGCGGCGCTCGCCCGGTTCGCCGACCTGCCCGTGCTCGTACTGGCCGGGGTCAAGGACCTGGTGACGCCCAGCGAGCACAGCGAGTCCATCGCCGGCCTGCTGCCGGACGCCGAACTGGTGCTCGTGCCGGACGCCGGGCACCTCGTGATGCTGGAGCATCCGGAGGCCGTCACGGACCGGCTCGCCGACCTGCTCACCCGCGTCGGTGCCGTCCCGGCAGGGGCTACCGTGGGCGGTTATGGAAGCACCAGCAGCACCGCACGACGCGGTTGACCCCCTGGGAGCGCCGGAGCGTCCGGCCTCCTCGACGTCCTCCCCCCGGGCCGGTTCTTCCCGGCCCGGCCCTCCCCGGGCCGACTCCCTCCGGGCCGGCGCCACGGCCGAGCTGACCGTCACCTCGCCCGAGCGGATGCGGGAGCTGGGGCGCGGGCTCGCCGGGCTGCTGCGGGCCGGGGACCTCGTGATGCTCACCGGCGAACTGGGCGCGGGCAAGACCACCCTGACGCGCGGGCTCGGCGAAGGGCTCGGTGTCCGGGGCGCGGTCACCTCGCCGACCTTCGTGATCGCCCGCGTGCACCCGTCCCTCGGTGACGGGCCGCCGCTGGTCCACGTGGACGCCTACCGGCTGGGTGGCGGACTCGACGAGATGGAGGACCTCGACCTCGACGTGTCGCTGTCCGACTCCGTCGTCGTCGTCGAATGGGGTGAGGGCAAGGTCGAGGAGTTGACGGACGACCGGCTGCACGTGCTGATCCACCGGGCGGAGGGGGACACGACGGACGAGGTCCGGCGGGTGACGCTCCGCGGCGTGGGGGAGCGGTGGCGTTCCGTGGAGCTGGCCGGGCTCGCCGGCTGACCGAGCCGTCGGCCGGCCTGTGTTTGTAGGTTCGTCCCAACGTTCCGACAGGGTGTCGGGAAGATGTTGCGTCCGGCGGGTCCGGCGTGGTGACATGGGCGGAGGAGTTGGTTAGGTCTACCTAACCACGTCTGCTCCCGGAGCCGGTAGGAGGTCGCCGTGACGTCGTCGGAACGTGGTCCTTCGCGTGTGGGTGCGGTTTCCGAGGGTCCTGGGGTTCCTGATGCTCCTCGGGTCTCCGTGGCGGAACTGCTGGCCGTAGGGGGGTTCGTGCGGGCTGTCTCCTCGCCGCCGGCCGCCCCCGGCGGGGGTGTGGAGCCGGGTGGGTCCGTCGGGTCCGTGCGGGAGGAGCGGCGGGCCGCCTAGCGGTTTCCTCGCGGTTCCCTCGCGGGGCTCTGGCCGGGTGGATTCCGCGGGTTCGCTGTGGCTGGTCGCGCAGTTCCCCGCGCCCCTGAAGGGCGAAAGGACTGCGCAGTTCCCCGCGTCCCTGAGGGGCGAAAGGACTGCGTGGTTCCCCGCGTCCCTGAGGGGCGCCCCGTGGGTGCTACTTGATCACTGTGACCTGGGTGCCGATGGTGGCGAAGGTCCACATCTGTGTGCCGTCCTCCCTCGATTCCCTGATGGCGCCCAGTTTCCTGGTGGGGTCCGGGGGTGCGACCGTGCCGTCGGACGCGGCGCTGAAGCCGATCGCGACGCCGTCCAGACCCGCGAAGCGGACCACGTGCTCGACGGCCACCCCGTCCGTGCCGACGATGGTGGCGGAGCGCGAGGAGACGGCGTACCGGTCCGGCGGCGGGTCCACCGTGCCGGGGCTGACCCGGAACGTCCGCTCGACGCCGCCCCCCTGGCCGACCAGCCACACCCGGTCGTCGTCCAGCGAGTAGACGACCCGCCGCCCGGTGCCCGACCCGGCGGGCAGCGCCGTCGGGTGCCGGCTGTCCCGCGGGGCCTTCGGAGCGGCGGCGGCCGAGGACTCGGAGGCCGGCGGCGAGGCCAGGTCGTCCGGCGCGTTCGCCGATGCCTGGTAGGTGAGGAAGCCGATCACGGCGAATGCCGTCGCGGTGAGCCCGGCCACGATTCCCGAGCTGCTCCGAACCACCTTGCGTGCCCACCTCTCGTACGGTCCGTGCGGCATGTGTCCGTGCGGATGCGTCCGTGCGCATACCCGTACGCATGTCCGTGCATTTGTCCGTGTTGTGCCGGTGTGACGTTAGCAGGAAGTGCCTGCCGGATTGAGGCGGCCGTGCGCCGGGTCCGGGCGCCGTAGGCTGTTCGCGTGCTCTTGCTCGCTCTGGATACCGCCACCCCCGCCGTCACCGTCGCGCTGCACGACGGGATGTCCGTCGTCGCCGCCTCCAGCCAGGTGGACGCGCGTCGGCACGGGGAACTGCTCCTGCCGGCCGTCGACCGGGTGCTCACCGAGGCCGGGCTGCGGCTCGACTCCGTCACCGGCGTCGTCGTCGGCGTGGGCCCCGGCCCGTACACCGGGCTCAGGGTCGGCCTGATGACCGCCGACACCTTCGGGCTCGCGCTCGGCGTCCCCGTGCACGGAGTGTGCACGCTGGACGGCCTCGCGTACGCCGCCGGGGTGGAGGGCGAGGTCGACGGCCCCTTCGTCGTGGCGACCGACGCCCGGCGCAAGGAGGTCTACTGGGCGCGGTACGCCGACGCCCGTACCCGGGTCACCGAGCCGGCCGTGGACCGGCCCGGCGAGCTGGACATCGGCGGGCTGCCCGCCGTCGGCGCCGGCGCGCTCCTCTACCCCGACACCTTCCCGGACGCCCGCGCCCCCGAGCACGTCTCGGCCGCCGCGCTCGCGTCCCTGGCGGCGGAGCGGCTTGCGGCGGGCGAGGAACTGGAGGCGCCCCGGCCCCTCTATCTGCGCCGGCCCGACGCCCAGGTGCCCAAGAACTACAAGGTGGTCACCCCCAAGTGACGACCGCGGTGCTGCGCGAGATGCGCTGGTGGGACATCGAGCCCGTACTGGAGCTGGAGAAGGACCTCTTCCCCGAGGACGCCTGGTCGCGGGGCATGTTCTGGTCCGACCTGGCCCACGCGCGCGGGCCCGCGGCGACCCGGCGGTACGTCGTGGCCGAGGCCGGGGCCGAGTTCGGCGCCGAGCCCGGGGAGGGCCGGCGGATCGTCGGGTACGCGGGACTCGCCGCCGCCGGGGAGGCCGGTGACGTGCAGACCATCGCCGTCGCCCGGGAGCACTGGGGCACCGGGCTCGGCGCGCTGCTGCTGACCGAACTGCTGCGGGCCGCGACCGCCTTCGAGTGCACCGAGGTGCTGCTGGAGTGCCGGGTCGACAACATCCGCGCCCAGAAGCTCTACGAGCGCTTCGGCTTCGAGCCGATCGGCTTCCGGCGCGGCTACTACCAGCCGGGAAACGTGGACGCCCTCGTGATGCGCCTCAACGACCCGTCAACTTCCGTACAAGGAACCGAGATCAATGGCTGACGAACCTCTCGTCCTCGGCATCGAGACCTCCTGCGACGAGACCGGTGTCGGCATCGTCCGGGGCACGACCCTGCTCGCCGACGCCATCGCGTCGAGCGTCGACGAGCACGCGCGCTTCGGCGGGGTCGTGCCGGAGGTCGCCTCCCGCGCGCACCTGGAGGCGATGGTGCCGACCATCGAGCGGGCGCTGAAGGAGGCCGGGGTCGCCGCCCGCGACCTCGACGGCATCTCCGTCACCGCCGGGCCCGGACTCGCGGGTGCGCTGCTGGTGGGGGTCTCGGCGGCGAAGGCGTACGCGTACGCACTGGGGAAGCCGCTGTACGGCGTCAACCACCTGGCGTCCCACATCTGTGTGGACCAGCTGGAGCACGGCCCGCTGCCCGAGCCGACGATGGCGCTGCTCGTCTCCGGCGGGCACTCCTCGCTGCTGCTGTCCTCGGACATCACGAGCGACGTACGGCCGATGGGCGCGACCATCGACGACGCGGCCGGCGAGGCCTTCGACAAGATCGCCCGCGTGCTGAACCTCGGGTTCCCGGGCGGGCCGGTCATCGACCGGTACGCGAAGGAGGGCGACCCGGACGCGATCTCCTTCCCGCGCGGGCTCACCGGGCCGCGCGACGCCGCGTACGACTTCTCCTTCTCCGGGCTGAAGACCGCCGTGGCGCGGTGGATCGAGGCCAGGCGGGCGGCGGGCGAGGAGGTGCCGGTGCGGGACGTGGCCGCGTCCTTCCAGGAGGCGGTGGTGGACGTGCTGACACGCAAGGCGGTACGGGCCTGCCGTGACGAGGGTGTCGACCACCTGATGATCGGTGGCGGGGTGGCCGCCAACTCGCGGTTGCGGGTGCTGGCCCAGGAGCGGTGCGAGGCCGCGGGGATCAAGCTCCGGGTGCCGCGGCCGAAGCTGTGCACGGACAACGGGGCGATGGTCGCCGCGCTCGGCGCCGAGATGGTGGCCCGCGGGCGGGCCGCCTCCGACTGGGACCTGTCGGCGGACTCGTCGCTGCCGGTCACCGACCCGCACGTGCCGGGGCGCGGCCACTCCGGCGAGCACGCGCACACCCACGATCACGTGCACGAGGCCGGCGAGGGGAACCTGTACCCGTGACCGTCGCGCTGATGTGGGAGGCGCGGGCCGCCGAGGGGCGGGGCGCGGAACTCCTCGCCTGGGTCCGGGCGCAGGAACTGCCCGGGACGCCGCTGCGCCGGGAGATCCTCCGGGCCCCGCAGGACCGCGTGCTCGTCATCACCTGGTGGGACGCGGCGTACGACGCCGAGCTGCCCGAACTGCCGGAACCTGGCGGCGACCTGGTCGCACGGCCGGCACACCGCTGGCGCTTCGAACCGGTACCGCAGGACTGACGGGGGCACACTCCCACGGACTTGTGCCCCCGCGTCCCCCCGTCCCCGCGCCGGGGTCAGCCCGCCTCCGACACCTCTGTCTCGCACCGCAGCCGCCGGTCCGGGCCCAGTACGCGGACCGGTCCCGTGAGGGTCAGCCGCGCCGTGTGCCGTACGTCCGCGCTGGACGCCGCCAACCGCAGTTGCAGCTCGCCCGGCTCGACCACCCGCCGGCCCGAACGGTCGGTGAACGCCGAGAGATCGGCGTGGAAGCGGAAGGTCACCCGGCGCGCCGCGCCCGGCGCCAGTTCCAGGCGCCGGTAGCCGATCAGGCGTACGTCGGGGCGGGTCACGGAGGCCACCGGGTCGTGCAGGTAGAGCTGGACGACCTCCGTGCCCCCGAGGGAGCCGGTGTTGCGGACGGTGACCGAGACGTCGTACGAGCCGTCCGTGCCGATCTCCGGTCCCGGCTCCGTCCCTGTCTCCGGCCCGGTTCCTGGTTCCGTCTCCGGCTCCGCAGGGGTCCCGGTCGCGTTCTCCCAGGTGAAGTCCGTGTACGACAGGCCGTGCCCGAAGGGGTGGAGCGGGGTCGGGTCCAGGCTGCTCACCTCGCCGGCCAGGCCCAGCGGGGGCTGGAGATAGGTCCACGGCTGGCCGCCCGGGGCCCGCGGGACGCTCACCGGGAGCCGGCCCGAGGGGTTCACCCGGCCCGACAGGACGCCCGCCACCGCGGAGCCGCCCTCCTCGCCGGGGAAGAACGCCTGGACCGTGGCGGCCAGCCGGTCGTGCCAGCGGCCCAGCGCGTACGGGCGGCCGGTGAGCAGGACGAGCACGACCGGGGTGTCCGTCGCCGTCAGTGCGTCCAGCAACTCGGCCTGTACGCCCGGTAGTTGCAGGTCCGCCACGTCGCAGCCCTCGCCCGACGTGCCCCGGCCGAAGAGGCCCGCCCGGTCGCCCAGCACGGCCACGCAGACGTCCGCCTCGGTGGTGCGCGCGACGGCCTCCCCGAAGCCGGAGGTGTCCGGGCCCGTGGTGTCGCAGCCCTCGGTGAACGTCAGCTTGGCGTCCGGGAGTTCGGTGCGCAGGGACTCCAGCAGCGTGGGGATCTCGATGCCCATCGGCAGGGCCGGGTGGTTGACGCCCACGTGGGACGGGAACGAGTAGCAGCCCAGCATGGCCAGCGCGTCCGACGCCCGCGGGCCGACCACGGCGATCCGGGTGTCGGGGGCGAGGGGGAGCAGGCCGGCCGGGTTGGTGAGCAGGACCACGGACTCCTCGGCCAGGCGGCGGGCCAGCTCCCGGTTCGCGGTCGAGTCCAGGTCGATCGGGCCCGTGGGCTCCGGGCTCCAGTCCTCGTCCAGCAGCCCCAGCTCGCACTTCTGGAGGAGGACCCGGGCGGCGGCCCGGTCCACCACGGACTCCGGGACGTCACCGGCCCGTACGGCCCCGGCCAGCGGGTCCCCGTAGCAGTGGACCGTCGGCAGTTCGACGTCCACGCCCGCGGCCAGGGCCGCGTGGGCGGCCTGCGCCTCGGTGCCCGCGACCCGGTGCAGGGTCTTCAGGAAGCCGACGCCGAAGTAGTCGCTGACGACGGTTCCGGTGAACCCCCAGCGCTCCCGCAGGAGTTCGGTCAGCAGGTACGGGTCCGCGGTCGCGGGCACCCCGTCCGTGTCCGTGTAGGCCGCCATGACCGACCGGGCCCCGCCCTCGCGCAGCGCGAACTCGAACGGGGGCAGCGTGATGTCGGCGAACTCGCGCATCCCGGCCCGTACGGGCGCGAGGTTGCGGGCGCCCGCCGAGGACGCGTACCCGGCGAAGTGCTTGAGCGTGGCGACGATCCCGGCGGACTCCAGCCCGCGGACGTAGGCCGCGCCGATCGTGCCGACGAGGTACGGGTCCTCGCCGATGGTCTCCTCGACCCTGCCCCACCGCAGGTCCCGTACGACGTCCAGGACGGGGGCGAGGCCCTGGTGGACGCCGACGGACGCGAGGTCGTGGCCGATCCTGCGGGCCGTCTCCTCCACCAGGTCCGGGTCGAAGGACGCGCCCCAGGCCAGCGGGACGGGGTACGCGGTGGCGCCCCACGCGGTGAAGCCGGCCAGGCACTCCTCGTGGGCGACGGCCGGGATGCCGAAACGGCCCGCCGCGCTGATCCGGCGCTGGGCGAGGGCCAGCGCCCGCGCGCCCAGGGCGGGGTCCACCGGGGCCGTCCCGAACGAGCGGGTGAGCTGGCCCAGCCCGTGGGTGATCACCTCGTCCCAGTCGAGGTCCGAGGTCATCTCGGCCTGGTGCGGGGCCACCCCGTCGCCGTCCGTGGCGGCGCCCACCCACACGCCGTACAGCTGGGCGGCCTTCTCCTCCAGGGTCATCCGGGCCAGCAGGTCGTCGACCCGGGCCTCGGCGGGCAGTGCGGGATCACGCCAAGGGGCGGTGGTCATGGAACTCCTGTCAGAGTCGAGTGGGTTCACTTTCCGCCCACGCCCATCAGGCCGCCGACCAGGGCGCGGCGGGCCACCAGGTAGACGGCGAAGATCGGGACGCCGGAGAGGACGACCGAGGCCAGCAGGGCGGGGATGTTCACGCCGAACTGGCTGACGTAGTTGAAGAGCCCGAGGGTCAGGACGCGCGGTTCGTCGGACTGGGTGAAGATCAGCGGGAAGAGGAAGCCGTTCCAGGCCTGCAGCGCCGAGTAGATGACGACGGTGCTGATGCCGCCCTTGGCCATCGGGACGGCCAGCTGGAACAGCATCCGCTGCGGTGAGGCGCCGTCCAGGGCCATCGCCTCGTACAGCTCCTCCGAGACGTCCCGCAGGGTGCCCACCAGGACGAGCACCGAGACCGGCATGGCGAAGGCCGCCGTCGGCAGGATGACCGCGAGCAGGCTGTCGTACAGGTCGAGTTTCGCGATCAGCAGGTACAGGGGGACGACGACCGCCTGGGCCGGGATCGCGACGCCGAGCAGGAAGAGCCGGAAGGCCAGGCCCGACCAGCGGTTGCGGGTGCGGACGGCGACGTACGCGAGCGGGACGCAGAGGCCGAGGACGATCGCCACGACCGCGACGGCCACGATCACCGTGTTGGCGAGCAGGTGGCCGAAGCCGCTGTGCAGCACGGTGTTGTAGTTGTCGAGCGTCGGGCTGGTGGGCGGGGACAGCGGGTTGCCGGTGAGCGCCTTGTCCTGGCTGGTGAGCGAGGCCGACAGCATCGCGTAGATCGGGACGATCACGACCACGAGCCACAGGACGGAGCCGAGCCCCGCGAGCGGGTTGGCGCGCTTCGTCCGGTGCCGGCGGCGGCCGCGCGGGGACGGCCCGGCGGGAGGCTCGTCGCTCTTCACGGGGCGCGGACGCGGCAACGTATCGTGTGACACTGCGTCACATCCCTTCACGGGTACTGCGCATGCCGCCGAAGCCGGTCAGCCGCACGAGGATCAGGGACAGGCCGGTGGCGGCCAGCACCAGGAAGGTCGCGATGGCACTCGCGTAGCCGAAGTCGTAGCTCTTGAAGCCCGCCTCGTACATCAGGTACGGCAGGACCGCGGTGTCGGTGCCCGGGCCGCCCTTGGTGAGGATCAGCACGGTCTCGAAGTACGTGAGCGAGCCGACGACCATCAGGACCGTGGACGTCGTGATGGTGTGGCGCAGCTGCGGAAGCGTGATCGAGAGGAACTGGCGGTACCGGCCCGCTCCGTCGATCGCCGCCGCCTGGTAGAGCACCTCGGGTATCTGCCGGGCCCCGCCCTGGTAGAGCAGGGTGTGGAAGGGGATGAACTGCCAGCCGCCGACGAACACGATCGCGAGGAACGCGCCGCTGGAGGAGCCGAGGGTGTTCTTCTGGATGATGCCGAAGTTCGGGTCGAGCAGGGCGTAGAAGAGCAGCGCGATCGCCGTCGAGGACAGCAGGAACGGGACGAAGAAGATCGCGGACAGCACCGCCCGGTTGCGCTGGCGGCCCGCCGCCCAGACACCGAGCAGCAGCGCGGCCACCGTCTGGAAGACCCAGCTCACCGCCGTCAGCAGGACCGTGAGCCACAGGGACTGGAGCATCCGGTCGTCGTCGAGGAGCTTGCGCCAGTTGTCGAGGCCGACGGGCCGCGGGTCGCCGAGGCCGTCCCAGCTGGTGAAGGAGAGGTAGAAGGCCAGGCCCATCGGGACCACGGCGAAGAACGTGAAGAACACGACGGCGGGCAGGGCCCAGGCGGCGTGCGGGCGGCCGGCGGCGGAGGCCGCGGGGCGCCGTGGCCGCACCGCCCCCTCGGACGGTCCGCGCCGCGCGGCCCGGCTGTCCGCCGGGGCCTTCACGGGGCTCGGTGCGCTCACTTCAGCTCCTTGAGCGCCGACACGAACTCGCTCGGCGAGGACTTCCCCACGAACAGCTTGTTGATCTCGGTGAGCATCGGGGTCGCCGTCTTCGAGCCGACCGCCTGGTCCCAGGAGAGCGTGAAGGCGGGCGCCTTCTCGACCATCTCGTACTGGAACTTCGCGAACTCCGGGTTGGGCGAGGCCTCCAGCAGTTCGGCCGCGCCGGAGGTCGTCGGGATGTCGCCGTTGGCGACCAGCGCCTTGGCGTACGTCTCCGAGGCGCAGTCCTTCAGGAAGGCGATGGCGGCGTCCTTGTTCCCCGCGCGGGTGTTGACCGACCAGTAGTTGGTGGGGTTGCCGACGACGTTGCGGATGTCGCCCCTGCCGCCCTCGACCGTGGGGAACGCGCACCAGCCCAGGTTGTTCTTCGCGAAGGACGGGAACTTGCCCAGCTGCGTCGAGTACTCCCACGACCCCATCAGGTGCATCGCCGCCTTGCCCTTGGCGAAGACCGCCGGGGCGCCGCCGTTGGTGTACGCGACCGAGCTGAACTTCGAGCCGAAGGCGCCGTCGTCGATGAGCTCCCGGACCGTCTCGGCGGCCTTCAGGACGGCCGGGTCGCCCCAGCCGGACGCGTCGCCCTCCTGGATCTTCGCGAAGACCTCCGGGCCGCCGATGCGGTCGACGAGGTACTCCAGCCACATCAGCTCGGGCCAGGTGTCCGCGCCGCCGAGCGCGAACGGGGTGATCTTCGCCTTCTTCAGTTTCGCGTTGACGTCCTGCAACTGGGCCCAGGTGGTGGGCGGCTGCAGCTTGTGCTCGGCGAAGAGGGACTTGTTGTAGAAGAGGATGACCGGCTGCATGCCGCGCATCGGTATCCCGTAGTTGCGGCCGCCGAGTCCGCCCGCCGCGAGCACCGAGGGCAGGAAGGCGGACTTGAGGGCCGGGTCGTTCTCGATGGTGTCGGTCAGGTCGAGGACCTGCTTCGCCTCCTGGTAGTCCCTGATGGACCCGCCGCCCCAGTTGAAGAAGATGTCGGGGGCGCTCGGGGAGCCCATCGCGGTGCGGAGCTTGGCCGGGTACTCCGCGCCCGGAATCCTCTCCAGCTTCACCTTGCCCTTGGCCGACTCGGCGGCGGCGGACTTGTTGAAGCGGTCGACGGCGGCCTGCTGGACCTTCACCGCGTCGTCCCCGTACACGAAGGCGGTGAGGGTGCCGCCGCCCCCGCCGGAGTCGCTGTCGGAGCCGCAGGCGGTGAGTCCGGTGGTGAGGAGGGTGGTGGCACCGGCGCCCAGGATCCAGCGCCTGCTGAACGCGCGGCCGCTCAGGCCGCCGTCCGCGCCTGCGCCCGTGGGCCGCCCGCCGTTGGACCGCCCAGTGATCGACTCCATGACAGCACCTCTTCTTCTGCGGCACGCTCGCCTGTGCGGCGCACTCGCGTCACGAATGTTTCGGGTGGTATTTCGAATGTTCCGGGAACGTATGGCGACCGAGGGTCTTCGTCAAGAGGTTGCGCAGGGATACGATCGCGTTCATGACTCGCCCGAATCCCGCCGTAGCCCAGTCAGCGACGCTTGCTGAGATCGCCCGCGAGGCCGGGGTCTCGGCTCCGACTGTTTCGAAGGTGCTCAACGGCCGCGCCGATGTGGCCCCGTCGACCCGCAGCCGGGTGGAGGAACTGCTGCGCCGGCACGGCTACCGGCGCCG